>NZ_CAIPNF010000267.1 GCF_903866365.1 uncultured Thiocystis sp. | reverse complement strand
TTGCAGGATTTCCAGACCGTGGGCGAGTCGCTGGCGATGTTCGCCAGTCTCTATCGGCGCACGGCGGAGCGCGAGGAACTGATCCGGCTGTGCAATCTGGCCGAGATTCTGGAGCGTGATACCCGCAAGCTTTCGGGCGGTCAACGGCAGCGTCTGCTGCTGGCGGTCGCGCTGGTCAACGATCCCGAGTTGGTGTTTCTGGACGAACCGACGACCGGACTCGACCCCCAGGCGCGGCGCAATTTCTGGGGCCTGATCGAACGGGTCCGCCGACGCGGAACGACCGTGGTGATGACCACGCATTACATGGAAGAGGCCGAGCGGCTGTGCGACCGGGTCGCCATCGTCGACCGGGGGCGTCTAATTGCCGAGGGAAATCCGCGCGAGCTGATCGATGCACAGTTTCCCGCGCGCCTGATCCGTCTGCCGGATTCGGCTTGGCCGGCGGGAGTTCCGCTGCCATCCGGCGCCGTGGCGCGCGACGGCGAGATCGAGATCCAGACCGACGAGGTGCCGCCCATGCTGGCCGAACTCGAACGACTCGGCGCCGATCTGGCCGGTCTGCGGGTGGCGATTCCGAACCTGGAAGACCTCTTTTTGAAACTGACCGGGCATGCGTTAAGAACTTAAGCGATTTCCGGGAAAGTCTTTACCAGAATCAACGCTGCAAATGAACAGGATTGCTCAGGATGAACAGGATAGAAGCCATTGTTTTTAATCCTGTCAATCTTGAAACATCCTGTTAATCCTGTCCATTTTGAAGCCTTTGGCATGGGTATAAACTTTCCCGGAAATCACCTTAGGTGCTTCCCTGAAAACAATCTGCCTTAAACGATTCGCAGGAAACCGTCACGATGGACGATCTGGATATCCGCTGGAAACAGCGTTTCGAGAATCTGCGGGCCGCGTTTCTCATCCTGCAACAAGCCGTCGCGGCGAACGCGGAAACGCCCGACAATGATCTGATTCGGATGGCGCTGATCAAGGCATTTGAGATGACGTTCGATCTGTCATGGAAAACCCTGAAGGACTATCTCCACTACAACGGCATCGATGCAATCATGCCGCGCGAGGTTATCAAACAGAGCTTTGCCAATGATCTCGTGGCGGATGGGCAGCTCTGGATCGAGATGCTGGAGGATCGTAACCTGATGGCGCACGTCTACGATGAAGCCCGCGCGCTCGCGGCGGTCGAGCGTATCCGCGCGCGTTATCTCATGGGGCTGGAACAACTCCAGCAGTTTCTCGGCGCGAGGTTGGTCTGATGTTCGGCCTGAGCCCGGAAACCCTGGCGGCGATCGACGCCTGTCTGCGGCGCTACCCTGATCTGGTCTGGGTCAAAGTCTATGGCTCGCGCGCCAAGGGCACCTACCGACGCGGTTCGGATATCGATCTGGCCTTCGGCAGCCCCACCGACCGCTCGGCGGAACTGCTCGCGGCGCTCGACGACCTGCCCACGCCCTACCGGTTCGACGTGACCCATTACGAGAGCCTGAGACATACTGGCCTGAAGGAGCATATCGATCGGGTCGGGGTGGTCATCCTGAACCGCGCCGGCGATACCGTCCCTGGGTCCGGGCGGGACCGCACCCAGGCGCAAGCCCCGCCTTCCCCGCCGGAGGGGGTTTAACGATCATGTGGCACCGAATCCTTGCGATCCTAGTCGCGCGCAACCGCGAGTTCTATCGCGACCGCGCCGGACTGAGCTGGAACATCCTGATGCCGATCATGATGGTGCTGGCCTTCGCCTTCATCTTTCGGGCCGAGCCGGAGGATCTGCTCAAGGTTGGCGTCGTCACGCCGGACGGTCAATTGACCAGCGTGTCCTCGCCCTTTCTCGACCTTGAGTACATCGCCTTCATCCCCTTGACCGAGCCGGAATCGGCCATCGTGAAGGTCGAACGGCATCAGTTGGATCTGCTGCTCGATCCGCGCGAGGCGCCGGTTTATTGGGTCAATCCCGAGTCGCCCAAGGGTTCTCTGGCCGAGCGTCTTCTGCTGGGGAGCGCTGCGTCGCCAATCGGGCCGGCGCCGCAACGCCAGACCGTGAGCGGCGAGGCGCTGCGCTATGTGGATTGGGTGCTGCCCGGTGTGCTGGCGATGAACATCATGTTTTCCAGCTTCTGGGGCGTCGGCTGGGTGATCGTGCGCTATCGCAAGAATGGCGTGCTGCGCCGGCTCAAGGCGACGCCGCTCAGTCCCTGGGAGTTTCTGACGGCGCAGGTGCTCTCGCGGCTGATCGTGGTGCTGACGGCGAGTCTGGTCGTCTATCTGGGCGCCGCGCTGCTGCTGGACTTTCCGATGCGCGGCTCCTATCTGGCGCTGGCGCTCGTCTATCTGGCCGGCGCACTGTGTCTGATCAGCATGGGGCTGATCGTGGCGGCGCGTCTGCGCACCGAGGAGGTGGCCGACGGTCTGCTCAATCTGGTGTCCTGGCCGATGCTGCTGCTGTCGGGGGTCTGGTTCTCGATGGAGGGCGCGAGCGCGGCGGCGCAGGCGTTTTCGCGCCTGTTGCCGCTAACGCATCTGGTGGAGGGTGCGCGTTCGGTGATGATCGATGGGGCGGACGTGATGGGCGTCCTGCCTCAGATCGGACTGCTTAGCGGGTTGGCCGTGCTCTTCTTGAGCTTGGCCGCTTGGCTTTTCCGGTGGGAGTGACCGGGAGACGCTGCCGTGTTTGCAGGCTCTCGTCAAACCGTTGGGTCTTGCGATAGGTCCGACGCATGGTCCAGACGGAAACCCACCATAAACATCGGCTTATAGTGGGTTTATCAAAGAGGATTTTACCGCGCGTCAAGCGGCCAGTGCCAGCCTCCGGGAGGCGGCCACCGCACCTGCGTTAGGAATCCTTGCGCGGTGGCAGGCTCAGGACTTCGAGTTTGACGCTGCTCACTCCCCTCTTGATCATCCCCAGCTCGCTGGCGGCCTCGCGCGAGAGATCGATGATCCGGCCCTTGACGAAGGGTCCGCGGTCATTGACCTTGACCACGATGCTGTTGCCCGTCAGGGTGTCGGTGACGCGGATTTTGGTGCCGAGCGGCAGGGTTTTGTGAGCGGCGCTGAGCCGGTTTTTGCTGTAACGCTGGCCGCTCGCCGTCTTTTGGCCATGCAGGCTGTCGTGATAGTAGGAGGCCATGCCTTTCTGGGTGTGACCGGGGTTCGGGCGAGCCTGGGACTCGAAGGCGATGGGAAGCAGAGTCGTCAGGAGCGCGGCGGTTGCCAGGGTCTTTTTCATGAGGCCAATCTCTTTCAATGGACCGGCGATTCCGAAAGTCAAACAGCTCGGGATCGTGGTCGTTGAACTAGGAATGGCTCTAGTCTACGGGAAAACCCTACATGGGGTAAACCCTATATTTGCGGATTGGTCCATTTTGTTGCAACCGCTCGCCGGTCCGCGCGGTTGCAAGGCGCTTTATTTACGCTGGCATACGATTTGCCCGTTCAGTCGGAACGCTTGGAATCGCGCCGCCCGTTTCGCGCGCGGCCTCGTCCGCAAGGCGGGCACCCCACGCTTTTTATTTCGATTTAAGGTCTAAATAACGGCGTAGCCCCTTATCGAAGGTTTCGACCGGCTGCTGTCTGGCGGCAGCGTGAGCGGCGATCAAGGTGTCGACAAAACTCAGGTTGGTGTCGGCGTAAATGGCCAGCGATTGACGAAGGATTGGAAGTCCTTCGCCAGCGATGCCAGGGAAACCAAGTAGAATCGCAAGCTTCGAGGCGATTTCGGCACGCGGTACCTGGTAGATCCGTTGCATGACGTAGACGCATTCGGCGAGCACGGACTCAGGAATCAGAACCCGTCGCCCGCCAGTACGGACAGCGTCAAGGATTGCCTTGGAACGGAGATGCAGTTCCGGGTGATCCGCCAGCAGATACCGGAGGATGACGTTGGTATCAATCAGACTGATATCGCTCACGTAGCTCTGCCTCCCAAGCCGCTGCGCGCTCATTCTCGACCGGCGCTCCCTTGGCGTAGCCGGACAGACAGCCGGCGAGGTCGGGTATGGCTTCAATGCGCACGATGCCGTCCTCGATGACGAGCCGCACGAAATCCGACTGGAGGAGATCGCGAACGTGTTTGGGTAGAGTGATCCGGCCCTTGCTTGAGATCTTCGCGGTTTGCTCGAAAACGGTCATTCGATTCGCCTGGTGAAAACTGGTTTTACTGAAATGTAGCAGATGGCAACGGATACGCCCCGGCATGTCTCCGGGGCATGTGGAGGCTTCAACCCTCTCGTCCGACCGGCCGCGCCCCGCTCAACCGCTGACCACTCATCTCCGCCATGACCCCGACCAGATCGGCCGGCAGACGCTGCCAGGCGCTGACGAGCGAGACCAGCACCGAGGCCAGATAGGGGATGGACTGCACCGCCAGCACCGCGACCCAGATCCGCACGTCGAGCATGTAGGCATCCTCGCGCAGCAGGATCAGACCGGCGGCGAGCAGGAAGGCGAAGGCGAAGAGTCCCTCCTCGCGGGTGTCCGAAAGGGCGCGGATGACCGCCGGTGCCTCCGCCATCTTGGGCGTGCGGAAGAATCCCAGCTTGCCGGTGACGAGTCCGCCGAACATGGCGCGCGAGATGGTGTGCGACAGTGCCAGACCCGCCAGCCCGGCGGCGAGGCTCTGGCGCAGCGTGGCCGTGACCCGGCGCCGGTAAAGCACCAGGCTCTTCGATATCTTGAACACGAACAGCACCAGCGGAACCAGCGCGACCGTCAGGTAGGGCGGCGTGATGGTGTCCGGGAACATCACCATGGCGACCGACCAGGCGAGCGCGGCGAAGTTGAACAGCAGATTGAAGCCGTCCGCGAACCAGGGCAGCCAGCCCGCCACGAAGTGATAGCGTTGCCCGGCGGTGAGCGCGGTCTTGCGCAGCCCGAGCAGCTCGCGCCGATGGCGCAGCAGGATGCGCACCGCGCCATAGGCCCAGCGATAGCGCTGTTTCTGGAAGTCGGCGAAGGTGTCCGGCATCAGCCCGCGACCGTAGGTGCAGGGGATATAGAGCGCCTTGTGTCCGGCCTCGAACAGCCGCAGACCCAGCTCGGCGTCCTCGGTGATGCACCACTCGGCCCAGCCGTTGACCGCGTCGAGCGTCTGGCGCCGGATCATGGTCATGGTGCCATGCTGGATGATGGCGTTGCGCTCGTTGCGCGTGACCATCCCGAGATGGAAGAAGCCGCGATATTCGGCCATGCACATGGCCTTGAAGGCGTTCTGATCGGCGTCGCGATAATCCTGCGGGGCCTGCACGATGGCGACTTCCGGATCGGCGAAGCCGGGAACCAGATGACGCAGCCAGGTCGGGATCACGAGATAATCGGCGTCGATGACCGCGATCACCTCGGCGGCGGGGTCGGTCTGGCGCAGGGCGAAGTTGAGCGCCCCGGCCTTGTAGCCGGCGAGCGGGTCGACATGGAAGAAGCGGAAGCGTTCGCCAAGCGTCGCGCAGTGCGCCTGGACCGGCTCCCAGACCTTGGGATCCTTGGTGTTGTTGTCGATCACCAGCACCTCGAAGCGCGGGTAATCGAGCGCGGCGAGCGCGTCCAGGGTCGCGCACAGCAGTTCCGGCGGCTCGTTGTAGGCCGGCACATGCACCGAGACGAAAGGCAACTGCTCGTCCGGCACCGTGCGCAGCGGGAAGGGACGGCGCCATTTATTCAGCCAGATGGATTCGGCCCATTCGTGCGCCTCGGCCATCAGCAGCACGATGACGCCGATCCCGCCGATCAGCAGCAGTACCCCAACGATGGCCGTGGCGGGCGTCATGTACTGGCGGGTGTAGTCGTAGACGATCCAGACGGCGGCGGTGGAGATGGCGTAGGTGACGAGCGCCAGAAACCCCTTGCCGCGCTTGGCTAGCGTCGCGCTGTCCCGATAGAGGAAAACCAGCAGAAGCACGCCCATGACGACCGACAGACCGGCCAGTTCGCGCCATTGCGGGATACGCACCACCGGCTGACTGAACTCGAACTTGGCTTGACGGTTGGCGTTGTAGACGCCCCAATAGTTGCCGGTAGCCCCTTCGGTCTTGGCCTTCCAGGGCTGATCGAACGCCTCCATCACGTAATAGACATAGTTTTCGGCCTCGGCGCGGGCCAGGAAGCGGCGCAGAAAGCGCGTCTGATTGGTCGGCGACGCCTCCGCGCCGCGGTTGCGCCGACCGTTACTGGGCCAGCCGACCTCGCCGATGACGATGGGTTTGTTCGGGTAGGCTTCCTTCAGTTCGTTGTAGCGGCTGACGGCATAGTCCACGGCCTGATCGACCGGCAATCCTTCCCAGTAAGGGAGCAGATGCACGGTGATGAAGTCGACATGCTCGACCAGCTTGGGATACTTGAGCCAGACATGCCAGGGTTCGGCGGTGCTGACCGGCAGCCAGGTGAGCTTGCGGACACGGTCCAGATAGCCGATCAGCTCGGACAGCGGAAGGTCCCGGCGCAGAATGGACTCGTTGCCGACGATGACCCGCACGAGGTTGCGATGGCCCTCGTCGAGCAGCTCGGCCAGACGCTTGATTTCGGTCTCGTTGGCCGCGGGATCGGGACCGATCCAGGCCCCGAGCGTGACATTCAGATCATGGGCCGCCGCCAGCCGGGGAATCTCGGCCAGCGTACCCTCGACCGTGTAGGTCCGCACCGCATGGGCGCGCCCTTCCAGCAGGGCCAGATCCGCGTCGATCTCCTCCACCGAGGGGAATTTTTTCAGGCTCGGATCGTCGCCGGCGCGCATGGGCGCGAAGGAAAAGCCCTGAATCCGGTTCGGCCAGGGCGGCTCTTCCGAAGGCTGGTTCAACAGCCACCAGGCGGCGGCGGTCAGCGCGGCGATCAGGAATGGGATGACGAGATTGGTAGAGCGATTCATGCGCTAGTTCGCTTAGTCACGAGTAAAAATACGTTAAACAACGCCAACGACAACGACAATGGCGCCAAAGGTATTCGCTAATGGGCTTGTTGAGCTGATTAATGAACCGTTCCTTCGTTCGCTTGCTTGGGCGCGGTCGGTGTGTCGGGTGTCGTTCGGCGCGGTTCGACCGCGAACCATTGCCAGGTGCCGGCCAGGGGCGTCAAGGACCATTCAGGACCAATGGCGTCCCGCAATTGATCCGACGGGGTCAGAGCGATGAGGGTCGCGAAACCGGCGGGAACCGTGATTGGCTGGTCCCAGGGCTGCCCCCAGAGACGCACTCTCGGGTCAAGACGACCGGCGAGCGAGATCAGCTCGCCCAGCGCGACCCCGCTGTCGCTCGCCACGATCAGGGTCGAGTCCGAGGCATTGGCGATGCGGGCGATGTCGGCATTGTTCGCGCTGAAGTTCTTGGTCGACCAGGTCGCGGCGCGTTGGATGGCGAACAGCGACCAGCCGCCGAGTCCGACTAGCAAGGCCAGAGCTATAAGCCCGGAACGGCGCGACCAGGCGCCGGACGGCGCGGCGATGGCGGTGCCGATGACCCAGGCGACCATGATCTGAATGGCCAGCAGCGCCGGCAGGGCATAACGCGCGTGCAGCGAACGGCTGCCGCCGAGCAGCAAATCCGGACCCAGCGTGACGCCGATGTAGGTCAGCGCCATGGCGACCAGCAGCCAGACCGCCGGACGCGGGGCGCGGCGGACGAAGCGCGCCAGCGCCCAGACGAGCGGAACGATCAGCAGGCTCCACCAGAGCACGGGCGTTGGGGTCAGGTCGACAAAGGTTCGGGTCGGGTGCAGCGCCCAGGCCGCGAGCACGTCGCCGATCCCGACCGGGCGTTGCATCCATTGCGTGAAATGACCGACGCGCCCGGGCTGGGTGGCGATCACCCACAGCCAGGGCGTGAACAGCATCAGACTGACGCCAACCGCGCTGCCCCAGCGGCGGGCCAGCCGCCCAGCCTGAACCCCGCCGGCCCGAGAGACCGGCAGTCCGTAGAGCGCATGCACCGGGATGGTCAGTACGAACAGCAGATGGGCATAGACGCCGAGCGTCATGAACAGACCGTAGAGCCACCAGTCCGCGCGCAGTTCGCGGCGCATCGCGCGCGCCAGCGCGGCGCTCGATGCCGCCGTCAGCAGCAGCCAGAGCGCGTACTGGCGCGCCTCCTGCGCGTAGAGGAACTGGAGCGGGGAACAGGCGACCAGGGCGGCGGCGATCCAGGGGACGAGACCGCGCCCGAAAAGCTCGCGCGTCAGCCAGTAAACGGCCGGGATCAGGAGGATGCCGCACACGGCCGAGACACCGCGCGCGGCGCTGACCGGATCGAGCGGCAGCGCGGTCGCCAGCCGTGCCAGCGCATAGTAAAGGGGGGCGTGCTCCGGGTGTCCGGCGAAGGCGCGGAAGGCGTCGGACCAAGTGTGCGCGGGGTCCGGGCGCTGAAAGCGCAGCAGATCGTCCGGGGTCAAGAGTTGTCCGCTGAAGATCGCGGTCTGGACCTCGTCGTGGCGGTAGCCGAACACGCGCAGCAGGGTAAAAACCTCGTCGTGCCAGACCAACAAATGATCAAGTCCGAACAGCCGTGCCGCGCCAGCGCAGAGAATGACGAACAGCAGACCGATCAGGAGCTTGGTGTCCGTGCCCGAGACGGAGCGCGGACCGGCGACGGAGAGCGAGGAAAAGGGGTGTTGCAAGGGATGGTCCTGAAGGGGTGAGCAGAAACCGGCCGGTTGGCCTGTGACGGCGTCGACGAATGGGCGCGTGCGGTCTCCGAACCGAGGAGGGCTTATCATAACTTGAATCGCGGGGGTCGCCGACGGTTGTCGGCTGCTGGGGCCGTCAATCCGCTATCGGCGTTCCCAGGAGCGAATGACGTAGTTATACGGATCGCTTTCGTGTCGACGAATCGGTACAAATGGCATAGAGCGAATGTCGTTGCCTCGCGCTAACGGTGCGGATGGCGACGCTGGAGCGTCGCGACGTGCTCCCACGCCGGAGCGCCACTGCCATTAAGTTAAGGATTTTCCGTTCGCCCTGAGCTTGTCGAAGGGTGGACGGAAAATCCTAAGCATCTGAGCGTAAAGCCGTTCATGGTTCGACCAGCTCACCACGAACGGCTTAACTTAATGGCAGTGACGCCGGAGCGCGGGAGCCAGAGGATCTCGCCACGCACGGAGCCAATGACGAGTCTGCGCTTTTCCAACAATCGCCTCAATCGCTCACATTTTGACGGAGAGGCCCATGGGCAGGAAAAAAACCGACAACGCGCACCTGGCCCCCCCTTCGGCGGACGCCAGGGCGGTCGATGCGTCATCGGCCGCGTCAACCGAGGTGCTAAACGCACCGCTCGACGCAGAACCGACCGACGTGCCGAACGCCGATGCCGCGCCAGATCCCGACTCGGAACCAAGCTCGGAGCCGGACTCGGAACCAGCGCCAGCCACCGAGCCGCCGTTCCCGATCGTCGGCATCGGCGCTTCGGCGGGCGGTCTGGCGGCCTTCGAGGCGTTTTTCTCCGCCATCCCCGCCGATCTTCAGACCGGCATGGCCTTCGTGCTGGTGCAGCATCTCGCGCCCGATCACAAGAGCATCCTGACCGAGCTGGTCAAGCGCTACACGAGCATGGCGGTCCAGGAGGTCGTGGATGGCGTGACGGTTCGCCCGGACCGCGCCTACATCATCCCGCCCAATCTGGACATGGCCCTGCTGAACGGCAAGCTGCACCTGTTGGAGCCCAAGGCACCGCGCGGGCTGCGTCTGCCTATCGACTTCTTCTTTCGCTCGCTGGCCCAGGATCTGCGCGAGCGGGCGATCGGCGTCATCCTTTCCGGCACCGGCAGCGACGGGACGCTGGGCGCGCGGGCGATCAAGGGCGAGGGCGGCTTGATGATGGTCCAGACGCCCAAGAGCGCGGCCTACGACGGCATGCCGCGCAGCGCGATCGCCACCGGACTGGTGGACTTCGAGCTAACGCCGGCCGACATGCCGGCGCAGATCATGGACTATGTGGCGCATGCCTTCGGCAAACAAGCGCGCGCGCGCGCCGCCGCGCGCCCCAAGGCCGAGGATGCGCTGAACAAGATCTGCATCCTGCTGCGCGACCGCACCAGCCACGATTTCTCGCAGTATAAACAGAGCACCCTGGAGCGGCGGATCGAGCGGCGCATGGCGCTGCACCGGATCGAGAAACAGGGCGATTATGTGCGTTATTTGCAGCAGGATCCGACGGAGATCGACGCGCTGTTTCAGGATCTGCTGGTCGGCGTCAGTTGTTTTTTTCGCGATCCCGATGCCTTCGCCGTGCTGGAGCGCGAGGTGATTCCGGGGCTGTTCGCCAACAAGCCGGCGGGCGCGCCGGTGCGGATCTGGGTGTGCGGCTGCTCCACCGGCGAGGAAGCCTATTCCATCGCCATCCTGCTTCAGGAACACCTGGAAACCCTGAAAAAGACCTATCGGGTGCAACTGTTCGCCACCGATCTCGACAGGCGGTCGATCGAGCGGGCGCGCGCCGGCGTCTATCCCGCGAGCATCGCCGCCGATGTCTCCGCCGAGCGGCTGGCGCGCTTCTTCTCCCAGGATGCCGAGGGCGTCTACCGCATCCAGAAGGTCGTGCGCGATCTCCTGGTGTTCTCCGAGCAGAATCTGATCAAGGATCCGCCCTTTTCCCGGCTGGACCTGATCAGTTGCCGCAACCTCCTGATCTATCTAAAAGGAGACCCGCAGAAACGGTTGATAGCGCTTTTTCACTATGCCCTGAAGCCGGGCGGCGTGCTGTTTCTGGGCAGCTCGGAGAGCGTGGGCGATGCGCTGACCGCGTTCGCGCCGCTCAACCGGAAGTGGAAGCTCTATGTCCGTCAGGATCTCTCGCTGGGCCTCGCGATGCCGACCCTGGACGAATACGTCCCGCCAACCCCGACCAACGGCTTGCGGACGACTGCGCCCTTGGGCCGGGTCAAGGCCGGGAGCGATCTGCGCGTCCTGACCGAACGGGCCTTGCTGACGCATTTCAACCCGGTCGGCATTCTGACCAACGGGCGTGGCGAGATTCTCTACATCCATGGCCGCAGCGGGCTGTATCTGGAACCGGCCGCCGGGGACGCCGCCATGAACATCCTCGACATGGCGCGCGAGGGTCTGCACCGCGAGCTGACGCTGTCGCTGCAGCGGGCGGTGGCGCGCAAGCAATCGGTCCATCTGCCGGGCCTGCGGGTCAAGAGCAACGGCGACTTCACCGCCGTCAACCTGACCGTGCATCCGGCCCCATCGCTCGATGGCAGCCCGCTCCCGGATCTGTATCTGGTGGTGCTGGAAGCGCTGTCGGCACCGGTGCCAGAGTCGCGCGCCGCGGGAGACGCCGCGGGGGGCGGGGACAGCGCCCCGGAACAGGCCGGGCGCAGCATCGCGGAACTGGAATTGGAACTGCGGGCCAAGGAGGAATATCTCCAGAGCACCCTGGAAGAGATGCAGACCGCCAACGAGGAACTGAAATCCACCAACGAGGAGATGCAGTCGGTCAACGAGGAACTGCAATCCACCAACGAAGAGCTGGAAACCTCCAAGGAGGAGCTGCAATCCCTCAACGAGGAACTGGCCACCGTCAACGTCGAGTTGCAGGACAAGGTGGCCGATCTGTCGCGTGTCAATAACGACATGAACAACCTGCTGGCCGGGACCGGGATCGCCACGCTATTCGTCGACCGCCAGTTGCGCATCACCCGCTTCACCCCGACCGCCACCCGGCTGATCAAGCTGATTCAGAGCGACATCGGGCGGCCGGTCGGCGATATCGTCTCCAATCTGAAGAACTATAATGCTTTGGTCGAGGACGCGCGGGCGGTGCTGAAGCGGCTGACACCCTGCGAAAAAGAGGTCCAGACCCTGCGAGGCGACTGGTATCTGATGCACATCGGACCCTATATCACCCTCGACAATGTCATCGAGGGTGCCGTGATGACCTTCATGGATATCTCCGCCCGCAAGCAGATGGAACAGGCGCTCGAAGAGGCCCGCGCCCTGGCCGCGGGCATCGTGGAGACGGTGCGCGAAGCGCTGCTGGTGCTGGATCCGGCGTTGCGCGTGATCTCGGCCAACCGGGCCTTCTATCAGCGCTTTCAGATCACCGAGGCGGAGACTCTGGGCCAACCCTTGAGCGCGCTGGACAACGGGCAATGGGACATCCCGGCATTGATGAATCTCCTCGGCGACATGCAGTCGCGGGAGGGCGGTTTCGAGGACTATCGGCTGACCCGCGAATTTACGCGGATCGGCCCGCGCGCCCTGCGACTCAATGCTCGCCGTCTCGACCTCGCGGGCGGTCAGCCGGGCGCCATCCTGCTCGCGATCGATGACATCACCCAACGGGAGTCTCCCGCCGACGCGGGACAGGCCCCGGAATCCGCGGCGCGCGCGCCTCCCGAGGAGCGCGATGGACCCTAACCACGAGCGACAGCACCTTATGGACCGCAATGACCACGAACCGCTCGCGCCGAGGCCATCGGCCACGGCCGGGCCAGTCCCCCGGCGGCGCAAGGGAGAACGGCGGAGAAGCTTGACCATCGACGATCTGGCATTGCTCGGATCCGATGAAATCCACCGTCTGCTCCAGGATCTGCATGTGCACCAGATGGAGCTGGAGTTGCAAAACGAGGAATTGCGCCGCACCCAGGAGGCGCTGGAACTGTCTCGGACGCGCTATTTCGACCTCTATGACCTGGCTCCGGTCGGGTATGTCACCATCGACGAACGGGGTCTGATCCACGAAGCGAATCTCGCCGCGGCCACCCTGCTTGGCACCACCCGCGGCGCCCTGGCCTTGCGGTCGCTGACCGGCTTCATCCTGCCCGAGGATCAGGAGCTGTTTATGCGCTGCCGCCAGACGACGTTTACCACGGGCAACTGGCAGACCTGCGATCTGCGTCTGCGCGGCACCGGCGGCACGCCCTTCCCGGCCCATCTGGATTTCGCCCTGGCGAAAGAACGGGACGGGGCGGCGGCGCTCTGTCTCGTCACCCTGAGCGATCTGAGCGAATGCCAGCTTGCGGAGGCGGCGCGCCTTGCCGAAACGGCCCAGCGCGAGGAAAACCAGCGCAAGGACCACTTTCTCGCCATGCTCGGACACGAGCTCAGAAATCCGCTGGCACCGATCCGTCATGTCGCCGAGATCCTGCGGCTTGCGCCAACCCAGGATCCGGCGCGAATCCATCAGATGGCGGAGATCCTGAACCGCCAGGTCGATCATCTCGCCCGGCTGGTCGACGACCTGCTCGATGTCTCCCACCTCGGCAGCGGCAAGACACACCTCGCCCTGAAGCCGTGCGATCTGCGCGATGTCGTGGAGCATGCCGCCGAGCAGATCCGCCCACTCATCGATGAACGCGGACAACGGCTGGCCCTGGCGCTCCCCGCCCTGCCCCTGCCCCTGAACGGCGATCCGGTGCGGCTGACCCAGATCGTCGTCAATCTGCTGCGCAACGCCAGTCAGTTCAGCGAGCCGGAGGCGCTGATCTCGCTGTCGTTGGAGACGGCGGACGGACAGGCGCTGCTCCAGGTGCGCGACACGGGGGCTGGCATCGATCCGTCCCTGCTGCCCCGGATCTTCGAGCCCTTCGTGCAGTCGGAGCAGACCGGCGAACGCCGCCAGGGCGGACTCGGACTGGGGCTTGCCCTCGTCAAGGGGCTGACGGATCTGCACGGCGGGAGTGTCGAGGCGACGAGCCCCGGACTCGGCCAGGGCAGTGCCTTCACCCTGCGCCTGCCGCTGTCGCGTCAGGCGGCGGGGAACCTGTCGCCCAAGCCCGCGCCGCGCGCTCCGATCACGCACCGGATCCTGATCGTCGAGGATCACCCCGATGTGGCCGAGGGCTGTGCCCTGCTGCTGCGTCTGCTCGGCCAACGGGTCGACATCGCGCCGGACGGTCCCAGCGCGCTCGCGGCCATCGACCGCCTGCGCCCCGATCTGATCCTGCTCGATCTCGGCTTGCCCGGCATGGACGGCTACGAGGTCGCGCGCCGGCTGCGCGCGACCGAACCCGGACGCGCCGCCTGGCTGGCGGCGGTCACCGGCTATGGGCGGCCCCAGGACTTCGCGCGGACCCAAGCGGCGGGTTTCGACGAGCATCTGCTCAAACCCCTGTCGCAGGATGACCTGGTTGCCCTGCTGGCGCGCTGTCCCGTTTTTCCTGATTAGCCCGACTGAGCGAATCACCGTTGAAGGAGCTGACCGCAATGCATCAATCAGACGACCCGTCCCAGCGCCCCGCTGCCTCGCGCCCCGCGCATGCGCAATCTTCGCAAGACCTGCGCCAGCGCGCGGAGACCCGGCTCAGATCCCACGAAATCCCCGCCGCGCCCGTCCCTGGCACCGCCGCGGGAGACGGTCCGCTCATGCCCGATGCCTACGAGCGGCTGATCCACGAGCTGCAAGTGCATCAGCTCGAACTGGAGATACAGAACGATGAACTGCGGCACGCGCAGGAGGCGCTGGAAATCTCGCGCGCACGTTATTTCGATCTCTTCGACCTGGCCCCGGCGGGCTATCTGACGCTCGACGAAGCGGGTCTGATCGAAGAGGCCAATCTGACCGCGGCCAGTCTGCTGGGCACGCCGCGCGTCAAGCTGATCGGTCGACCGCTGACCCGTTTCATTCACCCCGAGGATCAGGATGCCTACTACAGTTGCCGCAACCGGCTCTGGTCATCGGGCGAGCGGCAAGCCGGCGAGCTGCGTCTGCGGCACGCGAATGGACAATCGGTCTGGGTGCGCCTGGAGACCAGCCTCAGCCGGAACGCGACCAGCAAACACACGATGTGGCGCGCCATCCTGAGCGACATCACCGAGCGCAAGCGCACGGAGCAGGAGTTGCTCGACACCCTGCGGCTGCGTCTGATGGGCGAGATCGCCGAGCTGACCTTTCGGGAGTGGAACCCGACCACGGACGAGGTGATCTTTCCGCCGGAATGGCGGCGCCAAACCGGCTATCTCCCCAATGAATTGCCGACGCGGCTTGGCGAGTGGGCCGGACTGCTCCACCCGGAGGATGGCGAACCGACGCGGCTCACCCTGACGGGCTTTGTCGACGCGCCCGAGACCGGGGGCGAACTCCAATACCGGCTGCGACGCAAGGACGGACTTTACCGCTGGTTCGTGGCGCGTCCGAAAGCCATTCAGGACGCCGCCGGCACGGTCGAGCGCGTGCTGCTGGTGCAGCAGGATGTCACGGGCCGCAAACAGGCCGAGGATCAGGCGATCCAGGTCGCGCAGCACGATCCGCTGACCGGACTGCCCGGACGCGCACTGCTCGATCATGTGGCCAATCACATGCTGGCAAGCGCCCGCCGCGCGGGTCGCCAGTTGGCGGTCCTGTTTTTCGACCTGGACCGTTTCAAGACGATCAACGATGCCTATGGTCATCCGGTGGGCGATCAGCTCCTGCGGGCGGTCGCGCAACCCGAGCCCCTGGGAGCGCCGGCTACAAGCCGGCGTTCCCAGGGGGGACGCTCCCGGGGTCCAGCTCCGACCGGGTGGCGCTGACGGCGCGCAACCAGTGCCGCGCGGAATCATAGTCGAACTCCTCGATCATGCGTCCGATCTCGCGCGCCGGCTCGCCCAGGGTGGCGATCAGGAGCGCGGCGGATTCGCGAAAGACGCCATTGGCCAGGGTGTTGTCTTCGGTCAGCAGGGCATCGAGACGGGCGAGCGTCTCCCGTACCCGTGGCCAGTCCACCGCGATGTCCGGCGCATCGTCCGCGTCAGCGGGAAGGACCGCGGCCAGGTCAATGACCAGGGTGCGCAGTTCGTTGTCGAGCGCTTGCGCGCGCTGCTCGATCTCGCGCGCGGCGTGGCCTTCGCGGATGGCCTGTTCCAGTTCGGCGGCCAGGGTCGCCAGGCGCCGGGCGCCCAGCGTGCCCGCCACGCCTTTGAGCGAGTGGGCGTCGCGGCAGGCGGTGACGTGATCCTCGGCGCGCAACTGCTGGACAATGGACCGCGCGTCGTCGCTATGGCGCTTCACGAAGGAGGCGAGCAGACGCAGATAGCTGTCGAGGCGGCCCTGGACCGGCTTGAGTCCGAGATCCAGGTTGAGCCCCTGGATGGCTTGCAGACGGCGGCGAATCGCGTGCTGCTCGGTGGTCGGCGGCGGCGCGGTCGGTTCCGCCCGAGCGGACGGGTGCGCGGATTCGGGCAGCCATTTCAAGAGGGCGAGATGGAGGATGTCCGGATCCACGGGCTTGGCGAGATGATCGTCCATGCCCGCGCCGAGACATTCCTCCCGATCCTCCTGAAATGCGCTGGCGGTCATCGCCAGGATCGGCGTGGCCGCCCGTCCGGGCAGACGCCGGATCGCCCGGGTCGCGTCCAGGCCGTTCATGATCGGCATCTGCACGTCCATCAGAATCAAGGCGTAGGCGTTGCGGCGCGCCAGTTCCAACGCCTCGGCCCCGTTGCTGGCCAGGTCGACCTCAAATCCCAACTCCCGAAGCTGTCCCAGGGCGACTTCCTGATTGATCGGGTTATCTTCCGCCAGGAGCAGCCGGTGGTCCGCGGCTTCGTCCATCAGACGTGGTTCGGGCGCCATTCGCGACGGTTGCGGGTCGGCGCTGCGCGCGCTGATGGATCCGGCACACTTGCCGAGACGGGCGGTGAACCAGAAACGGCTGCCCTCGCCAGGCTGACTGTCCACCCCGATCTCGCCCCGCATCAGGTGCGCGAGACTACGGTTGATCGCCAGCCCCAGACCGGTGCCGCCATAACGGCGCGTGATGGACCCGTCCGCCTGCTCGAAGGCGCGAAACAGGCGCGCCTGATCGGCTGAAGCAATGCCGATGCCAGTGTCCTCGACCTCGAAACGGACCAGCAGATCCAGATCGGTGGTCTCCAGCACCCGGGCACGCAAGACGATCTCGCCCTGCTCGGTAAACTTGACCGCGTTGGTCATGAAGTTGAGGAGAATCTGACCCAGCCGCAGCGGATCTCCGATGAGTCGGCGCGCCAGCGCGGGATCGATGTCCTGACGGATCGGCAGACCTTTCGATGCCGCTTTTCCGGCGGTCAGAACCAACAGATGATCGAGCACCTGTTCGAGTGCGAAGTCGGTTTCGTCGAGTTGCACCCTCCCCGCCTCGATCTTGGAAACATCCAGGATGTCATTGACAAGTCCCAGCAGATGCTGAGCGGCCTCGGCGATCTTGCGCAGATGCTCCTGTTGCCTGGGCTCGCTCGCATGGAGCAGCGCCAGGTGGGTCAGCCCAACGATGGCGTTCATGGGGGTACGGATCTCGTGGCTCATGTTGGCCAGGAAGCGGCTCTTGGCATGGCTGGCCCGCTCCGCCGACTCCTTGGCCATGGCCAGGGTCGCCTCGGCGCGGCGACGCATCACGATGCGCCAGAGATCGTTGACGAGTAACTGGACCTCGTGTTCGTCGGCGTCGTCATAGTCAGTCGCCTTGTTTCCGACCCCGATCAGCACCCGAACCTTATCCCCTTCGATCACGGGCACGCTCAAATGGCGGATCAGATGGGCATGCCCTGGCGGATAACCCTTGCGGTCGCGCATGCCCTGATAATCGTTGTGCACCACCGGACGGCGCTCGCGCAGCGGATCGGCCCAGAGACCGGCCTCGGAGACCGGATAGTGGGTCTCGTGCAGCGCGGTGCAGTGATCCAGGGTCGCGGCGGACCAGACATAAAATTGGAGGGTCTCCTGGTCCTCGTTGACCAGATGCAGATAACCGATCTGGCTGTCGGTGAGGCGCACCGCCGTCTCGACGCCCCATTGCATGATCTCGCGCTCGTCCAGGGCGTGGGCGCGCTGGCTCATCTCGAAAAGCGCCTGGAGCCGGGCGCCGCTGACCAGCAGGCGCCGATGGGCGGACTCCAGTTCCGCCGTGCGCGCGACCACCAGTTGCTCCAGATGTTGGCGATGGGTCTCCAGGTCGGCGGCGATCCGTCGCTGCTCGGTGATATCGGTCCAGATCGCCGCGAGATACATCCGGCCACGGATGACCATGAGCCGATTGGAGATTCTGAACCAGAGCGTCGAGCCGTCCTTGTGCCGGTGCGGGAGTTCGAAGATGCCGCCGCCGCTCGCGAGAAGCGCATCCATCCGTTCGCTGACCTGCTCGGGAGTCAATTCGACCTGGATGTCGTCGAGCGTCAGCGCGGCGAACTCATCCCAGGCATAGCCCAGCACCCGATGCGCCGCGGCGTTGAATTCGGTAAACCGCCGGGTTTCGGCGTCGATCAGAACGATACCGTCCGCCGCCTGGCCGACGATAGCGTGGTAGATTTCCTCGCGTTCGCCGAGCGCCTCCTGGGTCTCGCGCGCCGCCGTGATGTCGCGGGCGATGCCGAGCACCCCAATCAGCGCCCCGCTGGCGTCGCGCATCGGGGTCTTGATGGTCTCGAACAGTCCGGTGTAGCCGTCGGCGGCGAAGGTCAGCGATTCTTCGTTGCGGCTCGGCGCGCCGGCGGCGATAGCCGCCAGGTCATGGGCACGGAAGAATTCGGCCAAGGGCGCGGGGACGAAATCGACATCCGTCCGGCCCAGGATGTCCGCCTCGGGGGCGCCGTAGAGACGCTCGAACATCGGATTGCAGGCCAGATAGACCCCGTTCGGATCCTTCAGCCAGACCAGATCCGGAATGGCGTTGATCAGGGTGCGCAGGCGCGCGCGCTCGTATTCCAGTGTGTCTTGCTGGAGCTGGTGCTCAGTGATGTCCCGCGACACCCCGATGATCGCCGGACGGCCATTCCAGCGGCCCTTGACCACTCGGGTATCGATCTGAATCAGGCGACCGTCGGCGCGCAGCAGCGGCAGGGGACAGTGGGCGCGCCGGCCGTCCAACATCTCGGCGACGAACCGCGCGGCTTCTTCCCGGATCTCGGGAGGGTGCACGACCCAGACCGGCTGGCCGTAGAGCGAAGCGCCGTAGCCCAGACCCTCCGCGACCGCCTGGTTGTAGTGCAGGATCTTGCCCTCGTGGTCGAGCACGAAAAGATAGTCGGCGATGGTCTCGAACAGATCCTTCAGGTTGATCTGCTGATTCAGCGCGTCTTCCTGGGCCAGCATCCGATCCATGGCGTGGGCGAACTGGCGCTCCAGGGTGTCCAGCGCGGTTAGCGTGACCGGCCCGATGGGCGCCTGACGGCTGACGAGCACGAGACAGGCGGCAGTCTCGCCGGCGACGAGGATCGGCAGGGTCAGGAACGAGCGGATGCCTTCCCGCTGGACGGCCGGCTCCCGGATCGGCACGGTATCGGTGCAGTATTCGCGGATCTGTTGGCAACTGCATTGCAGCCTGCCCTGCAAGACGCCGGGCGTCCGCCAGGCGGTTTCGGCCTGCTCGCCGACCCAGTCGAGAAAGGCGGCGGAAAGCGCCTGGTGCGCCACGAGCCGGTAGCCGCCGTCCGGTTCGCGCCAGTAGATCGCCCCGCCATCGAGTTCGGGCAGCCGCAGCGTACCGTCCAGGATCGCTTCCAGCAGACGCTCCCAATCCGGTTTTCCGGCCAGGAATTCGGAAAACTCCTGCTGGATCCGCGCCAGGAGATCGGCGTGTTTGCGCCCGCCAATCTCCTGCAGGGTTCCCGCCGTGCGCAATGCCCGACCCGCCTCGTCGCGCTCAATCACCCGGCCCCGCGCTTGGAACCAGATCCAGCGACCATCCGCCGCGCGCAGACGATAGTCCGCCTCGTACAGTGGGTTCTCCTCGGCGAGCGTCGCCGCGACCAGCGACTCCACCCTGGGACGGTCCTCGGGATGGAGCATCTCCAGCCAGCGATCCATCCGCTCCGGACCCGCGTCTGGGGCATAGCCCAACAAGGCTAGCAGGGACGGGGCCCAGGATTGACATTCGGTCAGGTGATCGTATTCCCAGACCAGGGTATCGGCGGCATCGAGCACCTGATCAAGATGCGTTGGGTCTTTCATGAGCGCGAACAGGGTGACTCTGATTAACAGCTATGCGGGCATGCTATGCCAGACCCGCAAGCCCGGCAAGCGGGAGCCGGGTCGCGGGTTTGTCATTAACGTCTCTGACGAAGGAAAAGGACGCGGCTTAGTCCGCTGCGTTCTCCAGATCTTCATACCGATAACCGACCCCGTAAACCGAATGAATCAGCTCGCGCTCGGGCAGCAGCTCGGCGAGCTTGCGCCTGAGTTTTTTCACATGACTGTCGATGGTGCGGTCGGAGACGATCCGCTGGTCCCGATAGATACGGTCCATCAGCCGGTCGCGCGAAAAGATCCGGCCGGGCGCCGCGTGCAGCGTCTCCAGCAGGGCGAATTCCACCGCTGTCAGCTCGAATGACGGGCGCCGCGACGCCCTCGCGGCGTGTTTTAATCGGAATGCGGACGACACCAGTTATTTTGTCTGGATCGGCTTGTTGTGCGTTTCGATGTCGCCGCTCAGAACGAGATGCTGTTGAAGCCATTCCCGAATCTGATAGCGTGAACGCGCCCCGCTGAAACGGGACAGTTCCCGCCCCTCCCAAAAGAGGATCACGGTCGGGAAGCCCCGCACCTTGTAGTGTCCCGCCTGACGCATGTTCTCGCCCTCGTCGACCTCCAGCTTGGCGAGCCGCACCTGGCCGTCGAGGTCCTCGATCACCCGCTCCAGATGCGGGGACAGCGCGCGGCAGGGCGCGCACCAGTCGGCCCAAAAATCCACCAGGATAGGATACGACCGGGAGGCGTCGAGCACCTCGGCCTGGAAGCGGTCGGTATCGACATCGAAGATGTTGGGATGGGGATGGTTTGGATGCGACATAGGGATGCAGGTCGAAGGATTCGTGGATCTGAGACTCGGAGTTTAATCTGCCAGGAACGAATGGCACGAAGATAAGCCCAAGTCGCGGAAGCCAGTCCGCCAGCCAGGCGTTCCAGGACCAACATCGCATCAAAGATCAAAGGCGTCGATCAACACCCCGCGGCGACGGCGTCCGGTTCTCGATCAAGTGTCGGAGACGAATCCAAGTTATTGATTTATATTAAATAAATAACAACTCAACCAAAACAACCGGGGCTACCTGTGGATAATTTGTGCAAAGAATAGTCGAGCAATATTGCACACTGGTTATCCACCGCTTCAGCCGGTGTCCATGCACTTCTTTTCTTTTATATAAGCCTATATTTCTAAAGTAATTTATACAAAAAATCAGTTTATCCACAGCACTTATTATTACAACATGTATTATTTATCTATTTTTATTAAAAACGGCCAGAAACCATCGAATCGCACATCCAGCGAGACTTTTTATCCAGCGATCCGCCGATCACGGGTATAAAATGCGTCGATGGACGTTTCCCTTCTGCTCGACTCACTCAATGCAGCCCAACGCGAGGCGGTTTCCGCCGAAGCCGGCAATCTGCTGATCCTGGCTGGCGCGGGTTCCGGCAAAACCCGCGTGCTGGTGCATCGCATCGCCTGGTTGGTTCAGGTTGAGCAGGTGCCGCCCTGGGCGGTGCTGGCGGTGACCTTCACCAACAAGGCGGCGCGGGAAATGCGCGGGCGCATCGAGGACATGCTCGGAGAACCGGTCGGCGGCATGTGGGTCGGAACCTTTCATGGCCTTGCCCATCGCTTTCTGCGCGCCCACTGGCAGGATGCCAAACTGCCCCAGCACTTCCAGATTCTGGATGCGGACGATCAGTTCCGGTTGGTCAAACGTATCCTGAAGGCGCTGCAACTCGACGAGGCACGCTGGCCGCCGCGCCAGGTGCAGAGCTTCATCAACAAACAGAAGGACGAGGGTCTGCGCCCCCAGCATCTGGATGCGGGCGGCGATTTCTTCCTGGACAAGATGATCGGCGTTTATCGCGAGTACGAGTCGGTGCGTGCCCGCGGCGGTCTGCTGGACTTCGCGGATCTGCTGCTCTCGGTGCTCGAACTGCTGCGCGAACGGCCGGACATTCTGCATCACTATCAGGAGCGTTTTCGTCACATCCTGGTCGACGAGTTTCAGGATACCAACGCCATCCAGTATGCCTGGCTGCGACTGCTCGCGGGGCGCAACGACAATCTCTTCGCGGTCGGCGACGACGATCAGTCCATCTATGGCTGGCGTGGCGCGAAGGTCGAAAATATCCAGTCGTTTCAGCGCGACTATCCCAATACGCGCACGGTCCGTCTGGAGCAGAATTATCGTTCGACCGGCAATATCCTTGCCGCGGCGAACGCGCTCATCGATCACAATCCAACCCGTCTGGGCAAGAACCTCTGGACCGAGGACAGCGCCGGCGAGCCGCTCCGTCGCTATACCGCTTTCAACGAGGTGGACGAGGCACGCTTCGTCATCGAGCGCATCCGCCGTTTTGTCGAGACCGATGGCTGTCGGCGCGACGAGTGCGCGATCCTCTACCGCACCACGGCCCAATCGCGGCTGTTCGAGGAGGCGCTGATCCAGGCCGGAATTCCCTATCGGGTCTATGGCGGACTGCGCTTTTTCGAGCGCGCCGAAATCCGCGACGCGCTCGCCTATCTGCGCCTCGTGGCCAACCCGGACGATGACGCCGCCTTCGAGCGCGTGGTGAATACGCCCACGCGGGGCATCGGCGAGCGTACGCTCGATCTGTTACGTCAGCAGGCGCGGGAATCCCGCGTCTCGCTCTGGCGGGCCGCGCTGGATCTGACCGCCACCGACACGCTGGGACCGAGAGCGAGCGGCGCGTTGCGCAAATTTATCGCACTGATCCAGGCGCAGACCGGAGACAACGACAGCCGGACACTGGCCGGACTCGCCAGACATCTGATCGATGTCAACGAACTCTCAACTTTCTATCAAAAAAACAAGGACGGCAAGGGTCAGGATCGGATCGAAAATCTGGAACAGTTGGTGGAAACGGTTGCGCGTTTCGAGCATGAACTGGACGAGGAGTCGGGCGATGCGCTCGGTGCTTTCCTGGCCCATGCCGCGCTGGAGGCTGGCGAGACCCAGGCCGACCGGCTGGAGGATGGCGTGCAACTCATGACCCTGCACAGCGCCAAGGGTCTGGAATTTCCGATCGTCTTTCTGGTGGGCGTCGAGGAAGGTCTCTTCCCGCACAGTCTCTCCGCCGAGGATCCGGCCCGGCTCGAAGAAGAACGGCGCCTCTGCTATGTCGGCATGACCCGTGCCATGCGGCAATTGTTCGTCACCCATGCCGAGAGTCGCCGTCTCTACGGACGCGAGGACTATCCCTCGCCGTCGCGTTTTCTGCGCGAGATTCCACCCGAACTGGTGGAAGAGGTGCGCGGTGGCGGTGTCGCCCGTCGCCCGGCTGCGACAGTCCCGATGCGGGGCCAGGCCGGGACGCCGGTCGCCGGCGGCTTTCAACTCGGTCAGCGGGTTCGGCATCCCAAGTTCGGCGAGGGCGTGATCCTGCACCAGGAAGGTAGCGGGACCAATGCCCGTCTCCAGGTCAATTTTCGGGAGGTCGGCCCGAAATGGCTGGTGCTGGCCTATGCGCGTTTGGAGCCAGCGGGATAGACGCGATTGAATCGGGCTGGGGTAGCCGGCCAATCCGCCCTACAATAGATCGGATCATCACAACCCTGCGGCCACCGCCTATCATGTCCGACACCGAAAACTTCGAAGATCTGCTCAAACAATTCGATCAAGCTCACCCGCAAACCCAGAAGGGCGAACCCGCCATCGGCGACAGGGTGAGCGGCACCCTGGTGGCGATCGGCGAGGACTACGCCTTTGTCGACCTGGGCGCTAAGTCCGAGGGACGCCTGGAAATCGCGGTCCTCAAGGATGCCGAGGGGCAGCTCAAGCATGCCGTGGGCGACCTCATCGAAACCCTGGTCACCGGCAAGGACGAGGACAGCGGCATGCTGCTGCTCGGCAGCCAGCAGGGACATCGTTATCATGGCGTCGACGAGGTGGAACACGCCTACCGTCAGGGCCTGCCGGTGCAGGGTCAGGTGAGCGCCGCCGTGAAGGGCGGGGTCGAGGTCCAGGTGGCCGGGATCCGGGCCTTCTGTCCGGCGTCGCAGATCGATATCCGCTTCATCGAGGATCTGTCCGAGTTCGTCGGTCAGCGTTTCGATTTCAGGATTACGAAATTCGAGGGCGGCCGCCGGCCCAATCTGGTGGTCTCGCGCCGCGCGATTCTGGAAGACGAGCAGCGTCTCCAGGCCGAGCAGACCCGCGCCCAGCTCACCGAAGGCGCCGTGCTGACCGGAACCGTCACCTCGTTGAAGGACTATGGCGCCTTCGTCGACATCGGCGGTCTGGAGGGCATGATTCATATCAGCCAGCTCGCCTTCGGTCATGTCAAGCACCCGAAGGAGGTGTTGCAGGTCGGTCAGCAGGTCGAGGTGAGCGTGCTGCGAATCGATCCGCCGGGCGAGAAAAACAAGCGCGAGAAGATCGCGCTCTCGATCCGCGCCCTCGGTCGCGATCCCTGGCAGGACGCGCTCGACAGCTTTCCGGTGGGTACCCGCGTCAGCGGCACGGTGTTGCGCCTTCAGCCCTTCGGCGTCTTCGTCGAGCTGGCCCCTGGCATCGACGGCCTGGTGCATATCAGCGAATTGGGCGCCGGTCGGCGCATCAATCATCCAAGCGAGGTCGTCAATCCGGGCGACCGGGTCGAGGCGACCGTGCTGGGGGTGGATCTTGAGCGCCGCCGGATCAGCCTTTCGCTGGACGAGAAGCGTCAGGCCGACGTGATTCCCGATGCGCGCACCGTCGCCGCGACTCAGGCAACGGCCAAGGCAGCCGAAACCCCCCTGGGCAGTTTTGGCGAACTCCTGAAGGCCAGCATGAACAAAGGTCGCTGAGCGGTGCGGTTGGGTTGGATGCGGGAGGACGCGACCGGAATCTCGGGCGCCATCGAGCCGCCGCCGCTCGCGCTCTACATCCACACCCCCTGGTGCGTTCGCAAGTGTCCCTATTGCGATTTCAATTCGCACGCCGCCGGTCGGTCGCCGCCCTTTGTGCGCTATGTCGCCCAACTGCTGGCCGATCTGGAGAGGGAACTCCGCGCGCCGGCGGCGCAGCGTCCGCTCGCGTCCATTTTCATCGGCGGCGGGACGCCGAGTCTCTTTCCCGGCCCGGCGATCCGGGCATTATTAGACGGCATCCGTGCGCGCGCGCGACTGGCTCCCGAGATTGAGATTACCCTGGAGGCCAATCCGGGGGCGGCGGATGCGCACCGGTTCGCGGCCTATCGCGCGGCGGGCGTGAACCGCCTGTCGATCGGCGTGCAAAGCCTGTCGGATCGCCAGTTGGCGCGATTGGGTCGAATCCACCGTGCCGGCGAGGCGCGGGCGGCGGTCGCCGCGGCACGGGCGGTCGGTTTCGACAATCTCAATCTGGACCTGATGTTCGCCCTGCCCGACCAGACCCTGCCCGAGGCCGCGGCCGACCTGGAGGCGCTGATCGAACTGGCGCCGGAGCATGTCTCCTACTATCAGCTGACGCTGGAGTCCGGTACCGACTTTTTTGCCCATCCGCCTACCCTTCCCGATGCCGATCTGGCGGCGGATCTGGCCGTCCAGGGGCTGGAACGTCTGTCCCTGGCCGGATATCGTCAATACGAGGTGTCCGCGTATGCCCGCGCCCAACGGCAATGCCAACATAATCTCAATTACTGGCGCTTTGGCGACTATCTCGGGATCGGCGCCGGCGCCCATGGTAAACTCACGGTGTCGACCGACGCGAGCAGCGGCTGGCGTATCCGGCGATCCGTCAAGGATCCTCACCCGCAAACCTATCTTGAGACGCCTTCCGAGCGACTGACCGGAAGGCGGTCGGAGTTGACCGAACAAGACTGCGTTTGCGAGTTTATCCTGAACGCGATGCGACTCACCCAGGGCTTCGAGCCTGGGCTGTTCAGCCAGACCACGGGGTGGCCAATCGCGCGCCTCGCGGATCGTTTGGAGCGCGCGGCGGCGGACGGGTTGCTGATCCTGAGCGCGGACCGGATTCGGCCGACGACGTTGGGGCGCGATTTTCTCGACGATCTGGTGAGTCGATTTCTGTTTCACGACTCTCAAGCCAATGCGGGATAAGTTCCGCCGGCATGCGTTTTTCGCCTAAACTGCCGGCAGCGCCCAGCCCTGTCGGTTTCGACCAAGGCATGGCATTGGCTGAAAACGTGTTTTTTGCTCGGGACGCGGTCGTCAAGTTGCAGCCTGGCAACCTCAATGGTAACCTCGCCCGTTTTCCTAGAATTCTAAAGCCCAAGCTGGGCAAAAAGGTCATCATGAAAGAAGGAATCCACCCGGAATACACCGATGTCAAGGTGGTATGCAGTTGCGGCAATGAATTTATGACGCGCTCCACCAAGGGGAAAGACCTGCATGTGGAGGTTTGCTCCGCCTGCCATCCCTTTTATACCGGTAAGCAGAAAGTCTTGGATACCGCTGGGCGCGTCGATAAGTTCCGTCGGAAATATTCGCGCTGAAACCTCCCGCGCGGAGAAGTCGTACCCGGTGCGCTTCCGCCGACGAACGCTCCGCGCGCATCCCTCCATAGAGCGTGTTCGAGCGATCGCTGTACCTGATGTGGTCGAACGATGGCGGTCGGCGACCTTTCCTTGATACCCTCGCTCCGGGTGACGCCACGCAGCGCGAGCATCCTTGATCGTCGGATTGAGCCAGCAGGGTTCTCGCGCTCTGCCGTATCGATGGTGAAACCCCGGAGACCGCATGGATCTCATCCATACTCTGACCGGAGTGAGAACGACGTGAAAAAAATTACCATCATCGGCGCTGGACGTGTCGGCGAGACCACTGCCCAAATTTTGGCGGAGGAAGAACTCTGTCGCGAAATCGCGCTCTTCGATGTGCGTGAGGATGTGCCAGAGGGTGTCGCGCTCGACATTCTTCAGACCGCGCCTTTCTTTAAGTTCGATTGCGCGCTCGAAGGCAGTAACGATCCGCGCATTCTGCGGGGTTCCGAATTGGTCATCGTGACCGCCGGCTTCCCGCGCCAGCCCGGCATGTCGCGCGCGGATGTGCTGGAGAGCAATGTTCGTATCGTCGACGACGTCACGGATCACATCATGGCCTATGCTCCGGACGCCATGGTGCTCGTTGTCTCCAATCCAGTGGACACGCTCACCTATCGGGTCGCGCAACGCACCGGCTGGGGCCGCGGGCGGGTGTTTGGACAGGCCGGCGTGCTCGATGCCTCGCGCATGGCGAGTTTTATCGCGCAAGAAACGGGGTTTTCCTCCCGAGATATCACGACCATCGTGATGGGTGGCCACGGCGACACGATGGTTCCTGTCACGCGGTTTTGCACCATTAATGGGATTCCGATCGCTCACTTTCTGTCGGAGGACCGCATCGAGGCCATCGTCGAGCGCACCCGCAAGGGTGGCGCCGAAATCCTCGCCTTGCGGAAGAATTCCAGTGCCTATGACGCCCCCGGCGCCGCGGTGGCCGCCATGGTTGACGCCATCGTCAATCATCGACGGAGACTGCTACCCTGTGTTGCCCTGCTTGAGGGCGAATACGGCGAAACCGATATTGCCATGGGCGTTCCCTGCATTCTGGGCGAAAAAGGCATCGAGTCGATCGTCGAACTGGACTTGAATCCGCGCGAACGAGCCGATTTCCTCCGCTCCGCCGCCTCCGTGCGGGCAGAAATCGAGCGTCTCGGCGAACTCGATGGCGCACGGTCAGCGGCGCGAAAATCATAAAAGGCACGTAAAATGCCTTCTCCCTCCCCGAGGGAGAGCGGGATTTGAAGCGCTTGTGACAAGACTGTCACGCGAAGGCATCAGTCGGCGCGTCCATTCTCGAAACCCAACACGAACCGCCTTGAAGGTGATGGCACCCCAGGCGGCATGTCCAGGAGCGAGC
This sequence comes from uncultured Thiocystis sp., assembly GCF_903866365.1. Lineage (GTDB taxonomy): Bacteria > Pseudomonadota > Gammaproteobacteria > Chromatiales > Chromatiaceae > Chromatium. The sequence goes on along the minus strand of NZ_CAIPNF010000267.1, from coordinate 83,758 downwards.
TTATGGCGAACGAAACCATCACCATTACCAATAACGCCACCGGGGAGCGCTTCGAGTTCCCCCTGAAACAAGGGACCATCGGACCTTCCGCGGCGGACATTTCATCGCTCTACAAAGAAGCCGGCATCTTCACCTTTGACCCTGGCTTCATGTCGACCGCAAGCTGTCACAGCGCCATCACCTACATTGACGGCGAACACGGCGTTTTGCTGTATCGCGGTTATCCGATCGAGCAACTGGCGACCAAGGCGAGTTTTCTGGAGGTCGTCTATCTGCTGCTTTATGGCGAACTGCCCAACGAAAAATCCCTGGTCGGCTTTGAAAAGCTGATCAACCGTCACACCATGCTCAATGAGAACCTTAAGAATTTTCTCGACGGGTTCCATTACGACGCGCATCCCATGTCGATCCTGATCGGGGTCGTGGGCTCGCTCTCCGCCTTCTACCATGACTCCTTGAGCGTCAACGAATACCACGACCGCGAGATTTCGGCCCATCGTCTGATCGCGAAGCTCCCCACCATTGCCGCCGCTGCCTACAAGCACAGCATCGGCGAGCCCATCATGTATCCGCGCAACGATCTGCGCTTCTGCGCGAATTTCCTGCACATGATGTTCGCCACCCCCTGCGAGGACTATAAACCGCGCCTGGTGGCCGAGAAGGCGCTGAATCTGTTGTTTATCCTGCACGCCGATCACGAACAGAACGCCAGCACCTCGACCGTGCGTCTGGCGGGCAGTTCGGGGGCCAATCCCTTCGCCTGTCTCGCCGCCGGCATTGCCTCGCTGTGGGGGCCAGCGCATGGCGGCGCCAACGAGGCCGTGCTCGACATGCTGCTGGAGATCGGCAGTGTCGACAACGTTCCGCGCTATATCGAAAAGGCCAAGGACAAGGACGATCCTTTCCGCCTGATGGGATTCGGCCATCGCGTCTATAAAAATTACGATCCGCGCGCCAAGATCATTCGCGAGGTCTGCCATCAGGTGCTGGAGGAACTGGCCGAAGCCGACAATCCGCTGTTCGATCTGGCGATGAAACTGGAAGAAATCGCGCTCAACGACGAGTATTTCGTCGAGCGCAAGCTATATCCGAATGTGGACTTCTATTCGGGCATCATCTATCAGGCGCTCGGGATTCCGCGCAACATGTTCACGGTGATGTTCGCGATCGCGCGCACCGTCGGCTGGGTCTCGCACTGGATGGAGATGATGTCGGATTCCAATAATCGCATCGGCCGGCCCCGGCAAATTTATTGCGGACCCAGCCAACGCGATTATTTACCCATCTCGCGGCGTTAGGCGGGAAGCGGCATCCGCGAGCAAGCGCCGCACTTCCTCGTGATCGGCACCACGCAGCGGCTGTTCCGTGACCGGGTCGAGCGGTGGGTTGCGCACGGCTCGCAGGGGCAACACGATCAATTTCACGGGCATCCCGCCGGCCATGAAGCGGAACAGCGGATGCGTCTGGCGCTGACCGTCGGGATAGCGGAAACCGCGTTCGGCGTCCTGCCAGGGAATCCGCTGTTCCATCAGCGCAAACAGCACCTCCTCGGGACGTTCGGCGAACAACAGCAGTTCGATGCCGGTATGGGAGTCACCCGCGCCGCTCAGCGCGGGTCCGATCAGCCGCGGCCGGAAATCCTGAAAGGTTTTCATGGCCTCCAGGGCATTCTCGCGCAGGTCCAAACAGTCCCGTTCATGGGCGTGACCGAGAAAGAGTCTGCGGTGGGCCAGCACCGCTTCCTGAACCGCCTCGTTGGATGGCCACTGACGTCGGTCGGGATTTCCCATTCGCTCCGCCGCCTTGCGTTTTGCCCGATCAAAGTCGGACAGTCCCTGTTCGACCATGATGCGAGCGGCTTCATAGGCCAGACGCTCCTTGAGCGAATTGGTTCGCACACGTGCGGACATCGATTTCTCCTCAAGGCTTAGTCGGCCCATAGCCTCTAATGACCATCGTTTCCTGACTTTATCTGGCACGGGGATCCAGCTTTGTTGCGTCGGGATCCGCATCGTTTTCCGCCAAGGGTACTCGATCACGTTTCCGGAATCACACCGGGCAAGACGCTGGCACCGATCTATAATCGCGCTTGGAGTCCTTGAGCGTCGCAGCGCATGAATAGCCCGAGCAGGCGCCAGGTCAGGGATGCAGCCAATTCACGCGAACCAAACTTGCGTTATAAATCCCTGAATTTTAACCGTTTTGCGCAAAAAGCCCTGCCGTTCAGGGCGGAGATGGAGAGCGCCAGCCGTCGTCGGCCCTTCCTCTTAGCGAGGTGTCTGCTGCTGTTCGATGTACTGGCGTACGATGCCGATCGGTGTGCCGCCGCAGGACGCGGCGAAGTAGGAGGGGGACCAGAGGACGCCCTTCCAGTAGCACTGCTCGATGTCCGGGCGTTCCTGGCGCAGCCGGCGGCTGGATACGCCTTTAAGGCTGTTCACCAGGGCGGAGACCGCCACCTTGGGCGGGTACTCGACCAGCAGGTGCACATGGTCGTGCTCGCCGTCCATCTCGGGGAGGATGTTAAACATCATGGTGCTCGCGAAATCAGCCAGATTTGTTATCTTTAAGCTCCATTAAGGTTATTCTTGTCTCACGAGAAAATGACCCAGCGAGATATTTATGTTTGGCTTCAGCCGCAAAAATAACCCCCTCCTGGGGATTGATATCAGTTCAACCGCGATTAAATTGGTCGAGCTTTCAAAAAGCGCTGGAGCATCTTCCGCCTTATTTCGAGTCGAGCATTCCGCCATCGAGCTACTGCCCCTGGGTGCCGTGTTGGAAAAAAAGATTGCGGATCCGGAGTTGGTCGGTCAGTGCATTCGCAAGACGCTGATCAAGGCTGGAACCAAAACGAAGCGGGCGGCCATTGCTGTCGCCGGCTCGGCGGTCATTACGAAAGTGATCTCGATGTCGGCATCGCTCAGCGATGCGGAGATGGAGAGCCAGATTCAACTGGAGGCCGACCAGTACATTCCCTATCCCCTGGAAGAAGTCAATCTCGATTTTCAGGTGATCGGCACATCCCCGAACAGCCCTGAAATGGTCGATGTTCTGCTGGCCGCCTCCCGTCGCGAAAACGTCGATGACCGCGTCGCCGCGCTCGACATTGCTGGGTTGACGGCGATCGTGGTCGATGTCGAAGCCTTCGCCATGGAAAACGCCTGTTCCCTTCTACCGATGAAATCGCCAGCGGAGGAAGGGAATCATCGAACGGTTGCGATCGTGGATATCGGCGCCAGCACGACGACACTCCATGTGCTCAATAAGGGTCAAATCATCTATACCCGAGAGCAGAATTTCGGTGGCCAGCAATTGAAGGACGAAGTTCAGCGCCGCTATGGCCTCTCGCGCGAGGAAGCGGCACAGAAAATCCTGAACGGCGACGTTGCGGAAACCTATGAGGCGGAGGTTCTGGATCCCTTCAAAGAGGCTCTGGCTCAACAGATCGGACGCGCGCTCCAATTTTTTTACTCCGGAACGACCTTCAATCGGGTCGACCAGATTGTGCTCTCAGGCGGCCCAGCCAGTATCCGCAAGATCGATATCCTGGTCGAGGATCGGCTTAAACTACCGACTGTCGTCGCTAATCCCTTTAGCCAGATGTCTCTGTCTCCCAGCATCAAATCCCAGGAACTCATGCGAGAGGCGCCCGCCATGATGGTCGCCGTCGGTCTTGCCCTGCGAGGATTCGACGAGCAGCGAGGAGTCAATTAAGTGGCACGGATCAATCTACTTCCCTGGCGCGAAGCGGCGCGTCAACAACGGCAGAAGGAGTTTTTGATCGCCGGCGGCATCGCCCTCGGTCTCACTCTCGCCGCCGCGGTCCTGGTCCATCTTTTTTATGAAGACAGAATCGGTGGTCAACAATCGCGCAATCAGTATCTCGAAAGGGAAATCGCTCGTCTGAATATCAAGATCAAGGAAATCCAGGACCTGGAAAAGACCAAGGCCGACTTATTGTCGCGCATGGAGATTATCCAGCAGTTGCAAAAAAGCCGTCCTGAAATCGTCCGGTTATTCGACGAGTTGGTCACGGCGATCCCCGAGGGCGTTTATCTGACGAAAATCGAACAGACTGGGCGTTCGGTTGTCATCGAGGGTCGCGCCCAATCGAACGCGCGCGTGTCCGCCTTCATGCGCAAGGTCGAAGCCTCCCGGTCGATCGGCAAGCCGCGTCTCATGCTGATCGAAAACAAAGACAAGACGGACACGGGTCTCAGTCATTTCCGTCTCTCGTTCGATCAGATCAGCCCGAGTTCGGAGTCTGAAGCAAATGACGGGAAAGCATCCGCATCCACAATCGGAGCTGCCAGACGGCAGCTTGTCCATGTCACACCGCAGAGCATTCGGTCATGGACTTAAATGAACTCAATCAGCTTGATGTCAACAACTTTGGCGAATGGCCCGTCCCGGTCAAGGCCATCATTATCCTGATCGCCTGCCTTGCACTCGGTGGTCTCGTCTATTATCTCGACACCCAGGATCAGCTTACTCGTCTCGATCAGGCGCAGGCGTCCGAGCGCGATCTGCGCGCCAGCTTCGAGACCAAGCAGCGCAAAGCGGCCAACCTGGACGCCTATCGTCAGCAGCTCGCGGAGATGCAGGAGTCATTTGGCGCCATGCTGCGTCAGCTCCCCAACAAAACCGAGGTCGCCTCGCTGCTGGTCGATGTCTCCCAGACCGGGCTCGCCAATGGGCTCGAATTCCAGCTCTTTCAGCCGGAAGACGAACGCACCAAGGACTTCTACGCGGAGCTACCCATCCGCATCCGCGTGACCGGTACGTATCATGATTTTGGGCGTTTCATCAGCGGTCTCGCGGCACTGCCCCGCATCGTCACCGTCCATGACGTGCAGATCACCGCTGGCGAAGCCGCCAAGCCTGGCACCCGATCTATCGCCGAGGACAGCAAGCTGACCCTTCAGGCAACCGTGAAGACGTATCGATATCTGGACGAGGAGGCGGCACCATGAACCGCCATCGCATCGAGACGATCTTCCTGCTGACGCTGTCGTCCATCTCGATCAGCGGCTGTGGCGGAAATGGGATGAGCGAACTTGAAGCCTACGCCCGGTCGATCAATGCGCGTCCTCCGAGCCCGATCGAGCCGCTTCCAGAGATCAAACCGATCGAAACTTTCGTGTATGTGCCGGGAGAACGTCGGGATCCCTTTACTCCCGACGCTCAAGCCATGCCGCCCGAACCGGTGATTGAGGACAACGGTCTGGCGCCGAATCCCAATCGGCGCAAGGAGGAGTTGGAGAGCGTCCCGCTAGACTCGCTGCGCATGGTGGGCACGCTCGATCAGGACAACATGCGCTGGGGACTGATCCTAACCAAGGAAGGCATTATTCACCGCGTAACGGTGGGGAATTACCTGGGCATGAACAATGGGCAGATCACCAATATCGGCGAGGATGCCATCCAACTGACCGAAATCGTCTCCGATGCGCCCGGCCAGTGGCGGGAACGTCAGGCCACGGTTGCGCTGACCCAATAAATTCGTGGAGGGAAGACCGATGATCAGCCTGTTTCACAGAGGTCGGGGGGGCAGACTCTGGCCCATCATGTCCGCTCGCATGACGGCGCGAGCCTATGCCCTCGGCCTTCCGATTCTCCTGTTGGTCATCGGCACTCAAGCGGGGGCGGCCGATTTAACGGATGTTCAGTTCGCCGCGCTCCCCGGCGACCGTGTCGAGATTCAGCTCATCCTCTCCGGACCCGTGGCCGCGCCCGAAACCTTTTCGACCGAGTCGCCGGCGCGGATCGCGCTGGATTTCCCCGGTGTGACCAGCAAGCTTGCCAGCAAGTCGGTTCCGATCGGCATGGGTGCGGTGCATAGTTTGGTCGCGGTCGATGCGAGCGACCGCACCCGTGTAGTACTCAATCTGACCGATTCGGTTCCTTACGAGGTCAGCACGGCAGGCAATCGCGTCACCATTCAGGTGAACACTCAAGGCAGTGTCGCCAGCGCGCCGCCCGAGACGCCGCCAGCCGCCGCCAGTCAGACAGAGACGCGGACGAGTCAACCGCAGCCCGCTTGGAACCCTCGCGCCCATCCCGCGCGGTCCGCTGCTTCCGGACCCGCGTTACGGGATGTCGATTTTCGGCGCGGCGCCAGCGGCGAGGGTCGGGTTGTCATCCGACTGCCGAGTTCGGACACCAGAGTCGCGGTGCGCGAACAGGGTAGCCGAGTCTTTGTCGATCTCCACGATACCTCGCTCCCTCAACGGCTCTTTCGCCGACTCGATGTCATGGACTTCGCCACGCCGGTCACCGCCATCGAATCCCGTCCCAACGGGCGCAATGTCGAAGTCGAGGTTCAGACCGAAGGCGATTTCGACTACATGGCCTACCAGACCGACGAACTCTTTACCCTGGATTTCCGCCCTCTGACGCCCACCGAAAAGGAAGATATGGCGCGGCAGAAGGTGGTGTACGAAGGCGATCGGTTGTCCCTGAATTTTCAGGACATCGAGGTGCGGGCGGTGCTTCAGGTACTCGCCGATTTTACCGATATGAATCTGGTCGCCAGCGATAGCGTGCAGGGCAACATCACGTTGCGGCTCAAGAATGTCCCCTGGGATCAGGCGCTCGACATCATTCTCAAGACCAAGGGTTTGGCCATGCGTCAGACCGGCAATGTCATCATCGTCGCGCCTGCCCAGGAGCTTGCCGCGCAGGAACAATTGCAGATGGAGTCGCTGCAAAAAGTCGAGGAACTTGCGCCGCTGCGCACGGAGTATATTCAAATCAATTATGCCAAGGCTTCGGAAATTGCCGCTGTTTTGCAGGGAGCCTCGAAATCGATGTCGGCACAGGTGAGCCGGGCGGGAGGTTCTAGGTCGACGGCCGGTTCCGCCAATCGTGGTTCTGGCGTTCAGCAAGCCTCCAACAGTGCGTCCGGATCCAATCAGGGGATTTTGTCGCCGCGTGGATCTGTGACGTTCGACGCGCGGACCAACACTTTGATCGTTCAGGATACATTAGCCAATCTTGAGGAAGTCAGACGCGTCGTCAGTTTGCTCGACGTACCCGTACGACAAGTCATGATCGAATCTCGAGTTGTGATCGCGAACAACGATTTCGTTCGTGACCTGGGTGTGCGTTTTGGTGTCTCCGGCTCGATGGGTTCGATCAACAATAATGAATTGCTGATTGCCGGCGGTCAGCCAGGAAGCCTCGCCGTTGGCGGCTTCGATAAAGGACCATTCGGGCTCAATGCCGACACGGGAACCCCCTATAACTCTGGGCTGATCGATGCCGCAGGTAATCAGACACTGATCACGAACTTGCCCGCGAATACGATTTTCACCCCATCCGGGTCTCTGAATTTTCTGCTCGGCAAGGTTGGCTCCTACCTGCTTCAACTGGAACTGTCAGCGATGCAGCGAGAGGGTCGAGGCGAGATCATCTCAAGCCCCAGGGTGATTACCTCAGACCAAAGTCAGGCGACAATCAAAGTCGGAACGGAGATCCCCTATCAGGAGGCCACTGGCGAGGGGAATACCACAGTGGCTTTTAAGGAGGCCGTACTTCAATTGGACGTGACGCCTCACATCACGCCGGATGATCGGATTATTATGGATCTCAAGGTGAACAAGGATTCACCGGATTACACGAACAGCGTATTAGGTGTGCCGCCGATTAACACCAGGGCAGTGGAAACGAATGTACTGGTCGATAATGGTGAAACCGTCGTGTTAGGCGGTGTTTTCGAGCGCGAAAAATCCTTCACGAAAGAGCAGGTGCCCTGGCTCGGCGACGTTCCGGTGCTTGGTCGCTTGTTTAAGCAGGAGGCGCGTCAGGACAATAATTCTGAACTGCTGATCTTCGTCACACCCAAGATCCTCAAGGGCGATGTTGCTGCGGCACGTTGATTCTCGTGACACCGCTTAGCGGTGTCACGGCTTTTCCGGCGCTCCGCGCCGCGAATGCCAAGATTCCGATTTCAAAAGAGCGCGTTTTTTTCGATTATGCCGACCGCATATTGAATCAATGTCGCTAGAATGGTCAAAGTGGCGACCCCTTGACGGCCGCTCCCGATCCATCCGTCGCTGGACAGGCTTAGATACGCCCGCCCCTCCATCCAACGCGCGCGGACATGGGCTCCGCACCCTTGCTCGCGTGCCGAAAATCTGGCATATCGTTCGCTATGATGCGTGCACAGAATATATTTATCGTCGGCCCCATGGGCGCCGGCAAAAGTACCGTCGGTCGGCAACTCTCCGAGTCGCTGTCGTATACCTTCAAGGACAGCGATCAGGAGATTCAGCGCCGCACCGGCGTGGATATCCCGACCATCTTTGAATTCGAGGGCGAGGAAGGTTTTCGCAACCGCGAGCGTCAGGTCATCGAGGAATTGGTGAGCGAAGAACGGATCGTGCTGGCCACCGGGGGCGGGGCGATCCTGAGCGCGGAGAATCGTCAGAACCTCTCTTCCCGAGGGGTGGTGATCTATCTGCATTGCAGCCCCGAGCAGCAATACGCCCGCACCGCCCGCGATCGCAACCGTCCCTTGCTTGAAACCGAGGATCCGCTGGCCAAACTACGCGAGATCATGGAAGAGCGCGAACCGCTCTATCGCCAGGTCGCCGACATGGTGGTCTCCACCGAGAAACGGGGTACCAGTTCGGTGGTCAAGGAAATCTGCCGCAGACTCGCCTCCGAAGAGATCTGAACGGGGAGATTGCAATCATGAAAACGCTCACGGTCGCCCTTGGGGCACGCGCCTATCCCATCCAGATCGGGACGGGCCTGCTGTCGGATCCGGAGCGGTATCGACCCTACCTCCAGGGCGCTCAGGTGATGATCGTCACCAACGAGACGGTGGCGCCGCTCTACCTGGAGCGTCTCCGGCAGGCCCTGACCGAGTATCAGGTGCGCGAGGCGATCCTGCCCGATGGCGAGCAATACAAGACGCTCGATGTCTGGAATCGGATTTTCGACGCCCTGCTGGATGCCCGGTTTGGACGCGACTGCACGCTGATCGCCCTGGGTGGCGGGGTGGTCGGCGACATGGCCGGTTTCGCGGCGGCTTGTTATCAGCGCGGCGTGGCCTTTATCCAGGTGCCGACGACCCTGCTCGCCCAGGTGGATTCATCGGTCGGGGGGAAGACCGGGATCAACCACCCCGCCGGCAAAAACATGATCGGCGCCTTTTATCAGCCGCGCGCCGTGATCGCCGATACCGCGACCCTCGAAACCCTGCCCCAGCGCGAATTGTCCGCCGGTCTGGCGGAGGTCATCAAATACGGTTTCATCCGCGACGCGGCCTTCCTGGATTGGCTGGAGGCGCACCTGTCGGAAGTCCTCGCTCGGGAGCCGGACGCACTGTCTCATGTCATCCAGCGCTCCTGCGAGATCAAGGCGGAGATTGTCGCCGCGGACGAACTGGAAGCCGGTCAGCGCGCGCTGCTCAATTTCGGTCACACCTTCGGCCACGCCATCGAGACCGGCATGGGCTACGGTCAATGGCTGCATGGCGAGGCGGTCGCGGTTGGCATGTGCATGGCCGCGGATCTGTCGGCGCGGCTGGGCTGGCTGTCGGACACGGACCTCGAACGGGTGCGTCGGCTCGTGGCAAGCGCGGGTTTGCCCGTCGATCCGCCGCCCGAGGTCTCCGCGGAGCGTTTCCTGGAATTGATGGCGGTGGATAAGAAGGTGCTGAACGGTCAACTGCGCCTGGTGCTGTTACGCCAGCTTGGCGAGGGTGCGGTCACCGGGGATTTCGACCCCGATGTGTTGAGTGCCACGCTCCACGCTTGGGGGCATTGAGCATGCGCGGCCAGCAATTCTCAGTGGAGTCTGACCGCTTCGCCTTTTCTGCCCGGAAAGCAGAATTAGGGTGAGATGAAGCCGTTCTTGGTTCGAGGGCCTCACTACGAACGGCTTCACGCGCTAAGAGTCTGTTCAAAAAGTTCTCATTGAATTACATATGGTTCCTGAACATGGCACCGACGGAAACCTAGTTTGTGCCTTAAACGCGTGGAGAGCGTAACCGCAACCATTTAATCTCATTAGGAAAACTTTTTAAACAGACTCTAAGACCCCGGATTTCCGGTCCGTCCTGCCGGCTTCATTTCTTACACCAATGTTCTTCAATGGTCATCAGGGTCAACCGCAATGCTGCAAACTTATACGGCAAAATATACGCGTCTTGGCGAGGGATACATGGGACAGATGATCGAATGGCCGGAGGTGGTCTCCGAAGGTGACGATCTCGAAGAATGCCGGGCGATGCTCCGCGATGCTCTGCGCGAGATGGTACTAACCTATCGGGATCTTGGCCGGGAAATTCCCATTGGGAACGCGTTGCTCGAACAAGTGCCAGTGGAGACGGATCTTGTCGGTCAAGCGGCGTGAGTTGGTGGACTATTTTGAAGTGAATGGTTTCAGCCTGCTGCGGGAAGGTGCTAACCACTCGATTTTCACGAATGGCAAAAAAGTGATTCCGATCAAAAGACACAGGCAACTCGACCGCATCACTGCAAATGAACTCTGCAAACAAGCGGGGCTTGCTCCGAAATACTGAGTGGCAAAGTCAGGCTCGTCTGTGGTATGCCCCGTGCTTAAGCGTTATCCTTGGCGACCTTTTACACCCAGGTATCAACGAGGTCAGAGATGCGCCTTCGTGCCTTTCCTCCCGCACAGGGTCTCTATGACCCAGCCAACGAGCATGACGCCTGTGGCGTCGGCTTTGTCTGCAACATCAAAAACGCGAAGAGCCATGCCATCGTCCGGCAGGGGCTCGAAATCCTTGAGCGTCTGCACCATCGCGGCGCCGTGGGCGCTGACCCCAAGGCCGGCGACGGCGCCGGTATCCTGGTCCAGATTCCCGATGCCTTTTTCCGCGCCGCAGTGGATTTTGAATTGCCGCCCGCCGGCAGTTATGGCGTCGGCATGGTCTTTCTTCCGAAGGACGAGTCGGCGCGCCTGAGCATGGAGGAGACCGTCGGCCGACGTTTCCAGGAAGGCGGCCAGACCTTGCTCGGCTGGCGCGACGTGCCGGTCGACAACCGCGACCTCGGGTATAGCGTGCTGCCCTCCGAGCCCGTGGTGCGTCAGGTCTTCGTCGCCTGCGGCGAGAACTGTCCCGATCAGGACGCCTTCGAGCGCAAGCTCTTCCTGATCCGCAAGCGCATGGATAACGAGATTCGCGGCGCGGGTTTCGACAAGAGCGCCTATTACGTCGTCTCGCTGTCGTCGCGCACGGTCAATTACAAGGGCATGCTGCTTGCCCATCAGGTTGGGCGCTATTATCGGGATCTCAGCGACGAGCGCTTCGCCTCGGCCCTGGCGCTGGTCCATCAGCGGTTTTCGACCAACACCTTCCCGACCTGGAATCTGGCGCAGCCGTTTCGCATGATCTGCCACAACGGCGAGATCAACACCTTGCGCGGCAATCTCAACTGGATGGCCGCGCGCCGTCACACGATGCGCTCCGAGCTGATCGGCGAGGAACTCGACAGCATCTGGCCGCTGATCCCCGAGGGTCAGTCGGATTCGGCCTGTTTCGACAATGCGCTGGAACTGCTGGTCATGGGCGGCTATTCGCTGGCCCATGCCATGATGCTGCTGGTCCCGGAAGCCTGGTCGGGCAACAAGCTGATGGACGCCAAGCGACGCGCCTTCTATGAATATCACGCCGCCCTGATGGAGCCCTGGGACGGTCCGGCCGCGCTTGCCTTCACCGACGGGCGGCAAATCGGCGCGACGCTCGACCGCAACGGTCTGCGTCCGGCGCGCTATCTGGTCACCAACGACGACCTGGTGATCATGGCCTCCGAGATGGGCGTGCTCGACATTGCCGAGGAGCGCATCGTCAAGAAATGGCGTCTGCAACCCGGCAAGATGTTCCTGATCGACCTGGAGCAGGGCCGCATCATCGACGATGCCGAGATCAAGGCCGAACTGGCCTCCGCGCAGCCCTATGGCGAATGGCTGGCCAAGACCCAGATCCATCTCGACGAGCTGCCGACCGATGTGGCGCCGATGGCCCCGGACGCGGCGACTCTGCTCGATGCGCAACAGGCATTCGGCTACTCGCAGGAGGATCTGAAGTTCCTGCTGACCCCGATGGTGGTCACGGGACAAGAGGCGGTCGGTTCCATGGGCGCGGACAATCCGCCGTCCGTGCTCTCCAGCCGCCCGAAGCACCTGTCGAGCTACTTTCAGCAGAACTTCGCCCAGGTCACGAATCCGCCCATCGACCCGATCCGCGAGGAATTGGTGATGTCGCTGGTGTCGCTGATCGGCCCGCGTCCCAACCTGCTCGGGATCAACGAGGCGGGCACGCACTGGCGTCTGGAGGTCAATCAGCCGGTCCTCACCAACGAGGATCTGGAGCGGGTCCGCCATATCGAGGACAACTCGGGCTCGGCCTTCCGCACCCGTACCCTGCACATGGTCTATCCGGCGCCGGATGGAGCCGACGGCATGGAACCCGCGCTCGCCCGGCTCTGCCACGAGGCGGAACAGGCGGTGCGCGACGGCTTCAACATCCTCATTCTCTCGGATCGCAACACCAATCGCGACCACATTCCGATCCCGTCGCTGTTGGGCACCTCGGCGGTGCATCATCATCTGATCCGCCAGGGTTTGCGCACCAGCGTGGGTCTGGTGGTCGAGACCGGCTCGGCGCTGGAAGTCCATCATTTCGCGGCACTGGCCGGTTATGGCGCCGAGGCGATCAACCCCTATCTGGCCTTCGACAGCATCCAGTCGCTGCTGCCGCGTCTGCCGGAAAAACTGACCTTCGAGGAGGCCCAGTACCGCTATATCAAGGCGGTCGGCAAGGGTCTGCTCAAGGTGATGTCGAAGATGGGCATCTCCACCTTCCAGTCCTATTGCGGCGCGCAGATCTTCGACGCGATCGGGCTCAACAGCGACTTCCTGAAGCAATACTTCACCGGGACGCCGACGACCGTGGAAGGCATCGGGCTCGCCCAGGTCGCCCGGGAAGCGGTGCGCTGGCACGCGCAGGGCTATGGCGGCGAGCAGATCTATCGCAAGCATCTGGATGTCGGCGGCGACTATGCTTACCGGCTGCGCGGCGAGGATCACATCTGGACGCCCGAGACCATCTCCACGCTCCAGCATGCGACCCGCGCCAACAACGCCGAGACCTTCGCGCAGTTCTCCCGGCTCATCGACGAGCAGTCCGAGCGGTTGCTGACCTTTCGGGGTCTGATGGACTTCCGTTTCGCCGAACAGGCGATTCCGCTCGACGAGGTCGAACCGGCCAAGGAAATCGTCAAGCGGTTCGCGACCGGCGCCATGTCCTTCGGGTCCATCTCCTACGAGGCGCACTCGAATCTGGCCAAGGCGATGAACGCCATCGGCGGTAAATCCAACACCGGCGAGGGCGGCGAGGAGCCCGAGCGCTATCGTCCGCTGGCCGATGGCAGCGCGAATCCGGAACGCTCGGCCATCAAACAGGTGGCATCCGGGCGGTTTGGCGTCACCACCGAATATCTGGTCAATGCCGACGACATCCAGATCAAGATCGCCCAGGGCGCCAAGCCGGGCGAGGGCGGTCAGTTGCCCGGCCACAAGGTCAGCGCCCAGATCGCGCGGGTGCGTCATTCGACGCCGGGCGTGGGTCTGATCTCGCCGCCGCCGCACCATGACATCTATTCCATCGAGGATCTGGCGCAGCTCATCCATGACCTGAAAAACGTCAATCCGAAGGCGCGGATCTCGGTCAAGCTGGTCTCCGAGATCGGCGTCGGCACGGTGGCGGCGGGGGTCTCCAAGGCCCACGCCGATCATGTGACCATCGCGGGGTATGACGGCGGCACCGGCGCCAGTCCGCTGACCTCGATCAAACACGCCGGTTCGCCGTGGGAAATCGGTCTGGCCGAGACCCATCAGACCCTGGTGCTCAACAATCTGCGCGGACGGATCGCGGTGCAGGTGGATGGCGGCATCCGTACCGGTCGCGATGTCGTCATCGGTGCATTGCTGGGGGCGGACGAATTCGGCTTCGCCACCGCGCCGCTGATCGTCCAGGGCTGCATCATGATGCGCAAGTGTCATCTCAACACCTGTCCGGTCGGTGTCGCGACCCAGGATCCCGAGCTGCGCAAGCGTTTCACCGGCAAGCCAGAACACGTCATCAACTACTTCTTCTTCGTCGCCGAGGAAGTCCGACGCCTGATGGCGCGCCTCGGTTTCCGCACCGTCGACGAGATGATCGGCCAGTCTGACCGGCTGGAGATGCGCCGCGCCATCGACCACTGGAAGGCACAGGGGCTGGATTTCTCGCGCCTCCTGCACCGCCCGCACGTCGGGCCGGAGATTGCGATCCGCAACCGCGAGACGCAGGATCACGGGATCGATCAGGCGCTGGATCATGAGCTGATCCGTCAGGCCCAACCCGCCCTGCAAGAGGGCAAGCCGGTACGGATCGAGATCGCCATCCGCAATTTCAACCGCACCTTCGGCGCGCTACTGTCGGGTCGGGTGGCCGAGCGTTACGGTCACGCCGGTCTGCCCGAGGACACGATCCACATCAAGGCCCGAGGCACCGCCGGTCAGTCGCTCGGTGCCTGGCTGGCGCGCGGGGTGACCGTCGAACTCGAAGGCGAGGGCAACGACTATGTCGGCAAGGGACTGTCGGGCGGGCGGATTATGATCTATCCCCCGGCCGAGTCGGCCATCGAGCGAGCCGAGGACAACATCATTGTCGGCAACACCGTGCTCTACGGCGCCATCGGCGGCGAATGCTACTTCCGGGGCGTCGCCGGCGAGCGCTTCTGCGTGCGCAACTCGGGCGCGACGGCGGTGGTCGAGGGGGTCGGCGATCACGGCTGCGAGTACATGACTGGCGGCGTGGCCGTGGTGCTGGGTCCGACCGGGCGCAACTTCGCCGCGGGCATGTCCGGGGGCATCGCCTATGTGCTGAATGGAGACGGTAGCTTCGCGGATCGCTGCAACCTGTCGATGGTGGAACTCGAACCCATCGCTCGCGAGGATGAGGCGCTGGAGGCGCTCGATCATCAGGGCGGGGATCTGGAGACCCACGGGCGCGTCGACTTGAGCCACGACATGAGCAGGTTCGACGCGCGGCGTCTGAAACAACTGATCGAACAGCATCTGCACTACACTAACTCGGAGGTGGCGCGGCGGATTCTGGCCGATTGGGAGAACTCTCTGCCCAAGTTCGTCAAGGTGATGCCGGTCGATTATCGGCGCGCGCTCCAGGAGATGCAGGCCAATCAAAGCCGTCCGCCACGGACGATCAAGCCGTCGAAGGGGGTTGTGGATCATGGGTAAGCCAACCGGATTCATGGAATACGACCGTCGCGACCGGCGCTATCAGCCGGCCGCCGACCGGGTCGTCCATTACAACGAGTTCGTGATTCCGCTCGCCGAGCCGGAATTGCGCGAACAGGGCGCGCGCTGCATGGATTGCGGCATCCCGTTCTGTCATCAGGGCTGCCCGGTCAACAACATCATTCCGGACTGGAACGATCTGGTGTATCGGGGCGACTGGCAGGCCGCCATCGAGGTGCTGCACTCGACCAATAACTTCCCCGAGTTCACCGGACGCATCTGTCCCGCGCCCTGCGAGACCGCCTGTACCCTGAACATCGACGACACGCCGGTCACCATCAAGACCATCGAATGCGCCATCGTCGACCGTGCCTGGGCCGAGGGCTGGATCAAGCCTCAAGTCCCCGAGCGGCGCACCGGCAAGCGGGTGGCGGTGGTCGGCTCCGGTCCGGCCGGGCTGGCGACGGCCCAACAACTGGCGCGCGCCGGTCATCAGGTGTCGCTCTTTGAGAAGGCCGATCGGATCGGTGGACTGCTGCGCTATGGCATCCCGGACTTCAAGCTGAGCAAGTCGCTGATCGACCGCCGCATGGCGCAGATGCGCACCGAGGGGGTGGAGTTCCATACCAACGCGCATATCGGCGTCGAGATTCCAGTCAGCAAACTGCGCGCGGATTATGACGCTGTGGTTCTTGCTGGCGGTTCGGAGCAGCCGCGCGATCTGCCGGTGCCGGGGCGCGAACTCGCCGGGGTGCATTTCGCGATGGACTTCCTGACCCGTAACAGCAAGCGGGTCCAGGGCTCTCCGGTGCCCGACAGTGACTTCATCAGCGCCCAGGGCAAGCATGTCGTCGTCATCGGTGGCGGCGACACGGGGTCGGACTGCATCGGCACCTCCAACCGGCACGGCGCCCGCTCGGTCACGCAGATCGAGATCCTCGATCGGCCGCCCGTGAAAGAGAACAAAGGGCTGACCTGGCCCGACTGGCCGAACCGGATGCGCACCTCCAGTTCGCAGGAAGAGGGTTGCGAGCGGATGTGGAATGTCGCGACCAAGGGCTTCCGGGGCGATGCCGAGGGTCGGGTCGTGGCGCTCCAGTATTGCCTGGTGCGCTGGGAGAAAGACGCCGAGGGACGCTGGAAGATGGAGGAGATTCCGGGTAGCGAGGGCGAACTCAAGGCCGATCTGGTGCTGCTGGCGATGGGTTTCATGCATCCCGTGCATGCCGGCATGCTGGATGAACTGAAGACCGCGGCGGGATTGGAACTGGACGCGCGCGGCAACGTCAAGGGCGTGACGGATGGACCGAACGCCTACCGCACCTCGGTCGATGGCGTGTTCAGCGCGGGCGACATGCGCCGCGGTCAGTCGCTGGTCGTCTGGGCCATCCGCGAGGGCCGCCAATGCGCTCGCGCGGTTGACGAGTGGCTGATGGGGACAACCGGTCTGCCACGATAGGGGCGGCGGGTTTTCTGCGATGACCAAAGGCGGCTATCTGGCCGCCTTTGCGTTAATTGGACATACGCTTTAACCTCAATAGAGCTGTTGAACCGCAAAGAACGCAAAGGATTGCATTGTTTTGCCTCGATGACGGTCGTCAGTACTGCAAGGCGTTGTTGTTCTTCGCGTCCTTTGTGCCTTTGTGGTTCCAAATGCCGGATGTAGGTTGAACCTTGACCGTGATGGAGATCGTGATGACGACACTCTACGAATCCGACTTCTTTGCCTGGACCAATCGACAGGCCGCTCTACTGCGCGCCGGAGACCTTGGCGCGGTGGACATCGAACGGATTGCCGAGGAGATCGAGAGCATGGGCCGCCGCGAAAAACGCGAACTCTTCAGCCGTCTTGCGATTCTGCTCATGCACCTGCTGAAATGGCGTTTCCAGCCGGCTTTGATCGGCAATTCCTGGCGTGCCACCATCAAGGTCCAGCGCCGCGATCTGTTGCGTCTGTTGGCGGATAATCCCAGCCTGAAATCGCAGCTGCCGACAATGATCGTCGATGCTTATGGCGATGCGATCCTGATGGCGATCCGCGAAACCGGCCTGGACGAAACGGCATTTCCACGCGATTGTCCCTGGGGCTTCGACGAACTGATCGATCCGGATTTCTGGCCTGGTTAAGCACGGCGCCCTGAGTCAACAAATCCGTCGCCGGGGCTTATCATACGACCGAGCCCCGTCGCCGAGACGGGGCCGGTTTCGCTCGCTGTCCTCGCGGCGTTCGCGAATCGCCAATCAGAAATACCGGAGTGCCCCATGGATCGTCAACAAGCCGCTCATTTCATGCTCGAATGTCTGCGCAAGATGGTTGTCAAAAAAGGTTCTGACCTCTTCATCTCCGCCGGCTTTCCGCCCGCCTGCAAGATCGACGGTCGCATGACGCCGATGAGCAGCCAGATCCTCAGCGGCGAGCAGACCAATATCCTGGTGCGTTCCATCATGAACGACCGTCAGGTGCGCGACTTCGACGCGCATAAGGAATGCAATTTCGCGGTTAGTCCACAGGACATCGGCCGTTTCCGGGTCAATGCCTTCGTGCAGCAGGGGTTGTGCGGCGCGGTGTTGCGGACCATCAATGCCGGGATTCCGACTCTGGAGGAGCTGAACCTGCCGCACGTCCTGAAAGAGATCGTGATGAACAAGCGCGGTCTGTTGCTGCTGGTCGGCGGGACGGGATCGGGCAAATCGACTTCGCTGGCGGCCATGATCGGCCATCGCAACGAACACAGCTATGGCCACATCATCACGATCGAGGATCCGGTCGAATATGTGCATCCGCATCGCAACTGTCTCATCACCCAGCGCGAGGTCGGCGTCGATACCGAGAGTTGGGATGCCGCGCTGATCAACACCCTGCGTCAGGCTCCGGACGTGATCCTGATCGGCGAGATCCGCACCCGCGAGACGATGGAGCACGCGATCAATTTTTCCGAAACCGGACATCTCTGTCTGTCGACGCTGCATGCGAACAATGCCAATCAGGCGCTCGATCGCATCATCAACCTCTTTCCGGAAGAGCGCAGGAGTCAGCTGCTGATGGACCTCTCGCTGAATCTCAACGCGGTCATTTCGCAACGTCTGCTGCCCTGCACCGACGGCGGGCGTATCGCGGCGGTCGAGGTCATGATCAATTCGCCGCTAATCCAGGATATGATTTTCAAGGGCGATGTCGGCGGCATCAAAGGCATCATGAAAAAATCCCGCGAACTCGGCATGCAGACCTTCGATATGTCGCTGTTCGACCTTCATGAAGCGGGTAAGATCAATTACGAGGACGCCCTGCGCAATGCCGATTCCATGAACGGACTGCGCCTGGCGATCAAACTGGAAGGTCGGGAGGCACGCGGCAAGAACCACTTCGCCGAGACGGATGGCTTGACCATGGTTGGAGACGAGGAAGAGGATGCCTTCGACTCAACCTTGTTCGGCGAGGCTCTGCCCGTCTCCCGGATCGAGGAACCGCCCGCGGGGCTTGTCAATCCGGCCGGACCGAAGGCGAGACGATAACGCGGTCAACAGGCAGACAGTTACCGATGGACATCATCCCTTATCTCGAAATGATGATCCGGCACAAGGCGTCGGATCTCTTTTTTACCGCCGGCGCGCCGGTCAAGATCAAGATCGAGGGCGTCATCCGCTCCATCGGAGACACGGTCCTGACGCCGGCATTCTGTCGCGAGGCGCTGGCGTCCGTGATGGACGAGCAGCAGTTGCGGGAACTGGAGCAGGAGCGGGAACTGGACTTTGCCATCGCCCTGGAGGAGCGCGCCCGTTTTCGCGTGAATGCCTATTATCAACGCGGCCAGACCGCCATGGTGTTGCGCTACATTCGCGCCGAGATTCCCACCCTGACTGAGCTTGGCCTGCCGCCGCTGCTGTCCCAGCTCATCATGAACCGGCGCGGGATTATCCTCATGGTCGGGGCCACCGGCTCCGGCAAGTCCACGACGCTGGCGGCCATGCTCGACCATCGCAACGCGAGCGCGTCGGGGCATATCATCACGATCGAAGACCCCATCGAATTCGTGCATCCGCACAAGCAGTGCATCGTCAGTCAGCGCGAGGTGGGGCTCGATACTAAAAGCTATGCCCATGCGCTGAAGAGCGCACTGCGCGAAGCACCGGACTTGATCCTGATCGGCGAAATCCGTAACCGCGAGACCATGGATGCCGCCATCGAATTGGCGGGAACCGGCCATCTGGCGGTCTCCACGCTACATGCGAACAACGCGCATCAGGCCTTGGAGCGGATTGTCAATCTGTTTCCTCAGGAGATGCACAAAACCCTGTTCATGGATCTGTCGATCTACCTCAGGGCCATCCTCTCGCAACGTCTGGTGCGCACCAAGGCCGGGACGCGCCGCGCCGCGATCGAGACGCTGGTCAACACGCCCCACATCGCCGATCTCATCCGGGACGGTCGCGTCGACGCGATCAACGAGGCCATGCAGCAGAGCGGCCACGAAGGGGTCAAGACCTTCGACGAAGCGCTCCTGGAACTCTATCGCGAGGGTGCGATTACCTTGGAAGAGGCCCTCGCCAACGCAGATTCGGCTCCGAACCTGGAGGCGAAGATCCACTTCGGTTAGAACTTGAAATTCAAACCACGCACCTTGGAGCGAAAGTCTTCCGTGACCGATTCGATGTCCTGGTCGCTTGAGATGACCTTGGGCGTCAGTACCACGACTAACTCGGTACGGTCGGCCTGCTTGGTGCGTTCGCCGAAGAGCGCTCCGACAAAAGGCAGACTGTAGAGCCCCGGAACGCCTTGCTTGCCATCGGTGCGCTGGTCCTGGATGAGTCCGCCGAGCACAACCGCCTGATTGGAACGTACCGCCACCGAGCTGGTGATGTTACGGGTTTGGAAGGTCGGCGAATCGAGAGTGGAACTTTTGGTTGGCGCTACCGTGCTGACCTCCTGCTCGATCTCCATCTGGACAAGCCCGCCCGGAGTGACACGCGGTTTGACCGACAGCATCACTCCGGTATCCCGGTATTCGATGGTGTTAATCACGCGATCCGTCGTCGAGGTGCTTTGCTGTTGCGAAGTCGCCACGGGGACTTCCTGGCCGACCTGTATTTTCGCGGTTTGGTTGTCCAACACCATGACGGATGGGGAAGACAGGACATTGACGAGATTCTCGCCCGCCAAGGCGCTCAAGGTGGCGCGGATGGTTCCAGGGTTTGAGATCAAGGCCCAGTTGAATCCGGGAAACGAGGTCTTGATGCCCGCCGTGGTTGCATCGTCGAGACTGCCGTCGAGCGAAGCAAAAGCTTTGCCCTTGACCGAGGGACCAAACAGTTCCCATTGGACGCCGTACTGGAGATTGCCAGTGAGTGTAATTTCGACAATGGTTGCCTCGACCAGAACCTGAAGAGGCACGATATCGAGTTGCTTTAATGCATCCAGTATTTTCTTGAAATCTCGCGGATTGGATCTGACCAATAAAGAGTTGTTGACTGCATCGGCGACGATACTGACGCTCGATGACATCTCGATTTCGCGCGATGAAGCTTTCAGGGGTTGATTGGATTGATTGCTCTCGGAATCCGTATTGGTGGCATCCGCTGTTTTCTTGGATCCGATGCTCGAACGCTCGAGTCCAGGCGCTACGCTGCCCTTGGACCGATTGCGGTCGCTACTGCTCGCGCCTCCGAACAATTCTGAGAGGATGTCGGCAAGCGCCCCAGCGTCTCCGTGCTTGACCCGATAGACAAACAGACGTTCCGCGGCATCGCCGCTAGCTTCCGCCATATCCAGCCGTTCGATCCAATTGCGGGCCTGTTGGATGTAGCGCTCTTGGGGCGAGACGACGAGGAGCGCATTCGCGCTTTCGATCGGCACGAACCGGAAAAGCCCCTTGAGCGGATTGTTTCCGCCCTCGTCGGCCAGCAAGCTTTGAAGTTGTGTCACGACTTCGTTGGCTTTGGCGAATTCAAGGACAAAAAAACCAACCGAGAGACCGGACATCCAATCCACATCGAAGACCCGAATGGTATCGAGCAGATTTCCCATCTCGGGACTGGTTCCTGCGATCACCACCAGGTTACGCAGATTATCGATTCGAATGACGCTGCCTTCCGGCGCTAATGGTTGAAGGATACTACTCATTTCCTCGGCGCCAATATAGCGCAGCGGGACGACCTGAATGCTGTAGCCCTGGGGAAGCGCTCGCGTTGATTCGCCAAGCTGTGGAACCACCTTGCCTTGGATGGCATTGGCGACTGGCACCACTTCGTAGGTGCCATCGCGAAAGACGATCGCCGCATTATTCATCCGCAACAAGGTTTCGAGGGTCGGAATGAGATGCTCGCGCCTTAATGGCCGTCCTGTCTGCAAGGAGGTAACCCCCTGAACCGATGGGTGAAGGACATAGTTGACCTTCAGCAAATCTCCTAAAATGACCTTGACGACCTCGCGGATATCGGTGCCGTCGAAGTTCAGGGTTACATCGCCGGGCGTGGTATCGACGCTGGGTGGCGTGATCTTGCGGACAAAGGTGCCAGATCCTCTTTGCAGCGAATCGACGGTCTTCGGTGCTCCAGCGTCGTCACCGCCAAGCGCGATGGTCTCGGCGCCCGTCCCGCCGCGTTCTTTGAATGCATCCCGCTTGAGCGACTGATCGCGATCGACGATGTGTCCGCCCGGATCGCCAACCTTGACGGTGGGATCCCAATAACTGCGTTCGCATGCGCTCAGGTAAAGTGCAAAGCCGACCAGCACGATTGCTCGCAGCCAGCGTCCGTCCTGGATTCGGCGGAGATGGTAAGTGTTGGAGTACATTGGGCCTCGATATTGACGGTCGCCGCATCACGACCTATCGATCAATGACTGGGGGTTCCGCGCGTGCTGGCGCCCTGACTGGGCGTCGCGGGATTGGCGTCGGTGCTGCTGGAGTTGCTTTGCTATAGTCGCGCAATATTAGCGCATACTCTTCACCCTGTCGCTCCAATAGGACACGGTCGTCCAGAATGTCGCGGACAGACCACCCTTCGAGATCGTCACCAATGCGCAGGCGTTGCAGTTTTGGTTGACTGGGATCCTTCACCCAGGCGGAGGCGAGCGTCGGCGTGAGCATCACGGCACTCAAATCCAGGGTATCCAATTCAACGTTCGTCCCTGGATCAGTCGTTGCCGCTGGCGTTTCGTCAGGGGGCGGCTCAGGTTTTCGGTCAGGCCGGAACAGCGGGCGCTCGGTGATACTCGCGAAATTGTCTCTGTCGTCGGGCGGTTTTAAGTTGGCCAGGGGATCCTGCCCCGCTTCTGTGACCGCTCCTGCGTCCGTGGCCGATGTCTCATCGAGGTCAATACTCGAAGGCGGTGGAGGCCAATCCTTCCACTGCAGGATCAGGAGCGCTAGCAGCGCTAACGCGAACATGCCAGGCAGCGCCTTTGTCAAGTGTCACCTCCAGCGAGCGCAAAGCCAAAGATATCCAGTCTGACCGTCAATTCTCCGGCCGGATTCGTCGGTGCGCGACGCATCATCCCACGTGCATTCTGCGTCGGAAGCTGCGGGCGCGCCGAGGAACGTACCGAGATCTGTTCGACAAAGAGGAAGGGTCGGGCTTGTTCGATCTGCAGCAGCACATCGAGCAGCGCCTCGGTCGTGCCCTGAATCTGGGTGCGAACACGCACTCTTGGCGGATCCTGGTTTTTATCTTCCGGAAGCAGTTGGGTACTGACTAACCGGCCCTTGGCGGCCATGACGATTTCCTGAACCTGGCTTTGGAGTTGAGCCCCGGCGAGAGAGGGTGTTGGCGCCTTGAAATAAAATTCTTTAAAGGCTTCGTTTTTCCGCACGCGTTCCAGTTCGTCTTTGAGGCTGGGTAGCGTTTGTACCAACCGCCGATAACGGGTCAGTTGTTCTTCGCTGGTCGCCATGCGTTGGTCCAGACTCGCAAGCTCGTCCGCCCATGGAATCAGGATGCCCGCGAGAAGCGTTAGCGGAACCATGACCACCACAATCCAGACGAGTGCGCAAAAGATTTTTGGAGAAGGATTTGGCATCAATCTTCCCCCTGGTTGGTAAAACGGAAAGAAATATTGAAGCGTTCACTGCCGGTGCGGGCGATTTGCGTGACCGGGGACTTGAACGAGACGCCATCAATGCCGGGCGCCTGTTCGAGGATAGCGATCAGGGCCGTTGCCTGTCCCGATTCGCCGCGCAGATCGACCTGGCCCTGATTGTATTCAAAACTCTGGATCCAGGTGTCATCGGGAAGACGGTCCGTCAGTTCGCGCAGCATTTTCAAAATCGGCGGTTGATCCCACTTCTGTTGGAGAACCGCAGTGCTGCCCCGGCGGGCCTGTTCCAGCTCCTGTCGCAATTCATCCACGGCAACGGCTTGGGTACGGGTGTTGCGCACCTCCGTCTCCAATGCTTGGGCGATGCGGTTCTTCTGCCACACCGGAGTCAGTAGAATGCTCAAGGCCAACAGGATCGTCATGATGGCCAATACACCGTTCATGCCGAATGCATTCTTGCGGCGGCTTGGACGTTCCTGCACTGGCATCAGATTGGCGCGCGGCCAGGCGCCCCGCCAACTGATCCGGTCAATCGGTGAGCCTGCATCGGCCATGCGTTTGATCCAGCCCTCAAGATGATCGCGTCGGCAAAGCGCCAGGTCGAGGGTCAAACGGTTGGCTTGCTTGGAGCCGGGGCGCAGCGTGTAGTCGAAGACCACTTCATGTGGCTGAAAGGGCGAAAGACGATCCAGCTCGTGTTGCAGTACCTGATGCAGATTGCTCCGCACCTGAGCGGGAAACGAGACGGTCCTGGTCAGAATGGCATCCTGGGGCAGCAAAAGCACCGTCGTATGTCCATGGTCCCTGCCTCGCTCATCGACAACGCCAGGCAGCGTCGTGGTGGCGTTGAGATCGAATTCTCCGATCGCCTCTTGTGCCTGACCGGTCGCTAGTAATAAATGCCCTGTTGTGTCATCAACCTCGACAATCAGACGCCGATGGCGACTCGCGAGAGCTTGCCTGACAAACGTCGGCAGGCAAACCGCAAGTCGCTCCAGGAGATCCTGTAGCCCTTCGGGAGCGTCAGGCCCCGTTCGGGGCAGACCCTGGAGAAGGCGGTTCAAACGATCGGTGAGCGTCATGAGCGGGATGCGGCTCCAAACAGAGCTTAAACAGGGTTTTGGCGATGGATCGCGAGTGCTCGCAATGATCTAAACCGTGCCCGGTATCGTTGCGATCGCTCGGTTTTGTGCGCCAGCATACAGGACCGTCCGGGTAGACGCTGTTTAACCACTCTCTGACTCCAATGACGGATTGGATGGCGCTTCGGAATCGAGTCCGAAACGCCGCCAGTGAACCAGATAAGGCGGTTGCTGACCAGGCATCAGTTCCATCAGCGCCTCCATCCGACGCCCCTGCCGCCCGCTCAATTGCTCGGTCACCTGGATGCGATAGATCGGTCCGCCACGATCCAGTGTCAGGGGTTCTCTCGCGCCGGGAACGGTCGTCAAGTCCCGCTCGGCAATCTGAAGTTGAGCATCTTCCAGCGAGAGTCCCTGAGTCGCGGCAAGGACGGCAGGGGAAGCAAACTCGACGACCAGGTCTTCTCCCTCGCCTTCAAGGGTAACCTCTGGAGCCAGCCGCCGGTAGATATCCTGGGTCATCCCGAGAACCTGGCGTAATTCCTCGACGACGATAAAGGGTTCATCCTTAGCACCGAAAGCGATCCCTGCGTTTTGATAGTCGTCATCTTCCGCGCCGTTAAGCTGCACGAGATCGTCCTCGTCACGCCAGTCGACGATGGCGGCTGCTAGCGGTTCCGCTTGATCCTCGGGTGCCTGAAGAACCTTCAGCAGGGTGGCAAGCAGTGCCGGCTCGGCCTGATTCAGATTGATCCGAGACAGTTCGTTAAAGACCGCGATCGTCATCTCCGCGCCCGCGAAATGCCAGATTCGAGGCGAGCCATTCGGTCGCCAAACGGACGTTTGCGCCTCTTCGTCATCCTCGAGCGGCGGCGGTTCGTCCGGAGCGGAGTCGAGGGACATGAACTGTAAGGCCGTATACGCGATCGCGGCATCGCTCATGACTCGAAAACGGGTTTCCGCGACATGATTGTCGGTGAGCGCGATTTCGGTGCGCTGGGCGGCGGTCATACTGACCGCCATGACCGTGAGCAGGGTCAGCACCCACATGACCAGCATCAAGGCAATGCCGCGTTGACGAGTCGGGTGAGTCATCAGCTTGGTTGTGAGGGAAGGGCGATGACGAGATCGGGCCATGTTCGGGAGAGCGTGGTCAGACGGATGCGTATTTTGGTCGGTAAACTCGATTGATCGAACCAGTCCGGATGCCAGTCGGGGTCCGTCTCTTCATCGCGAATGCCATAGTAGGCGATGTCGAAAACGTCAACATGATCAAGCAGCAGGGTTCGACCGAATGCCCCACCGGCGGCATCCATCTCGGATGGAAGGTCGTTCATCGACATGGCCTGATCTTTTCCCAGTGGCACCCAAGGTGGGAATTCGTCGCCGCCATCCAGGATCTCCGGGTGCAACAGCCAGCGCGTCAGCATGAGTGCGCGAAAGTCTCCATGGTCCTCAAGTGTCAGACTGAGGACATAGAGACCGGAAACGCCGACATGTTGCGACAAGGGCGCGGTAAATTCGATGTGCTGGGCATCTCCGCCAAAAATCACGACGGATTCGCCATCGATGATGGTGGTCACGAACCTCGCCTGAC
Source organism: uncultured Thiocystis sp. (assembly GCF_903866365.1). GTDB lineage: Bacteria > Pseudomonadota > Gammaproteobacteria > Chromatiales > Chromatiaceae > Chromatium. The sequence goes on along the minus strand of NZ_CAIPNF010000267.1, from coordinate 57,765 downwards.
TCAGGGTGCGACTTAAAAAGCCATGTGCGAGACGGAGTGCGCCAACTTGTTCGGCGGCGGCATCGATACTTTCCCAGGCACGCGAACCTAGACGGAGTCCTGAAAACAGCAGTAGCGTAATCAGGCTGATCATGGCTAGGGCAATCAGGAGCTCGACCAGGGTAAAGCCGCGAATCTGTTCCGCTTGTCGCGCAGAATGAAGCATTTGACACTTCACCTAGCGACGTTCGCCGAGACGCAGGGTCGACACGGTCAAGCGGCGAACTTGACCGGTATCCTGCCAGAGGGCGGTCGCATTCACGCGGTATGGAGTGGACGGCAACTCCAGTTGTCCTGAGCGAAGTCCGGCGGACATGGTTTCATCCGCGATCTCGAAGGGCGCCATGGTCACCTCCCAAGCGAAGCCATCCTCGGTCTCGCCCGCGAAAGAGCCCTCCTCCAATGGCACCTCGACACCGGCAGCGGCGAGCTTTGACTCGACGAGCGATGCCGCTTGACTGTACCGGGACGAGACGATGGCGGCCAGACTCGCGCGGGAAAAGATTTCCATGAGCACGCCCAGCGTGATGGCCAGGATCGCGAAGGCCACCAAGACCTCCAGCAGCGAGAAGCCACGCTGACAGTGGATGTTCAAGGCGCCTCCCAGGGTGCCAGCTCGATGCGTCCAGTCAGCCAGATCACCCCGATCTGGTAGCCATGCCCCTGATTTTCCACGATGATGCGCCCGCCGGTCGAGCTTCCATCCGGGAAAAAGCGGATGACACCCCGCCGATCATCCAGCATCTCGCGACTGGCCGTCTCCAATTGGATCGTCAGCCGCGTCGGAAACCTGAAGCTGCGATAGCCCTGGAGATCGAGTCGGTGCGCATCCACGTCGATCAGCAACTCGGTATCGGTTCCCCGGCGAATGGCGGATTCCCTTGCCAGTCGCAGGGTCGCGGCGGTGCGGCGTGCCGCCGACTTCATTTCAAGCCCTGGAAACGAGGCGGAAAACAGCGAGGGAACCGCCGTCATCATGAGCGCGGCGATGGCGAGCACCACCAGCAGTTCGACGAGAGTGAAACCAGCATGCCGGGTGCGTGAAAACGCGATGGCAGGTCGTGTGATTAACATGGCATTGATGGGTTGCGCGGCACCCTTTGACTTCGCTCTGGATAGATCTAGCGATGCGACACACTATTCCCAGTTGCGGATATCGGCGTTCTCGCCTTCGCCGCCATCTCGATTGTCGGCGCCGAGCGACCAGATGTCGAAACTGCCGTTTTCTCCTGGATAGCGGTATTGGTATTCGAAGCCCCAGGGGTCTTTCGGGATATCGCCTTTTTTCAGATAAGGTCCATTCCAGTTCGGCACATCGCCGGGCTTTTCGACCAGCGCCTTGATGTCACTGGGATAATAGCCAAGCTCCAGCCGGTACAGATCGAGCGTGGCCGCAAGGTCTTCGATCTGGAGCTTGGCCGTCTTGGTCTTGGAACTGCCGAGAAACTTCATCACCTGTGGGCCAACCAGCCCGGCGAGCAGCCCGAGGATGGCAAGAACGACGAGCAGTTCGACCAGCGTGAAGCCGCGGCGATGTCTGGAGTTGATTGAATGCATCTGGATACCTCGATTCCCGTGCTTGGTCTGATTGATTGCGCGCGGGTATTTTAGGACGCAAGGGTGGAGTGGCCAAGTGTGGAAGCGGGCCGGTCAAAAGACCAGATCGTTGGCTCCCAATATGGCCATCAGAATGGACATGATGATGCCGGCCACGATCACGCCAAGTCCAATGATCAGCATCGGTTCCAACATGGTGAGCATACTCTGAACGCTGTTTCGAGTCTCCCGATCATAGATGTTTGCCACCTTGGCCAGCATGGCGTCCAGGCTACCCGACTCCTCGCCGACCCGGATCATCTGGAGCGCCAGATCCGGTAGGGCCTGAAGTCGAACCAGTGGCCCGGCGAGCCCCCGGCCATGTTTGAGGTCGTCGCCCGCTTCATTCAGCAGACCGGACAGTTTGCGATTGGACACCACCTCCCGGGCCAGCGTCAGGGCGTTCAGTAGCGGCAGGCCGTTTTTCAGCAGTGTCGACAATGTGTGGCAAAGTCGGGCGGTCTCCATTTTCCAGATCAGATCGCCGAACAGGGGTAGGTCGAGCACCTTGTGATCGAACCGCTCACGCACCACGGGATTTTGCATCCAGCGTTCGAGAGCCACCGCAATCAAGGCGATCGCACACAGCATGGCCCACCAATAGTTCCGGAACAGATCCCCCGCCGCGACCACAATTTGTGTTGGCAATGGCAGGGCCGCGCCCATATCTTCGAACAGAGCAGAGAACTGCGGAACCACGAACACCAGCAGCATGATGACCGAGAGCGCGGCGACGAAGAGCAGGATGGCGGGGTAAACCAGGGCGGAGGTGACGGTCTGGCGCAGTTCGGCGACCCGCTCCAGATAATCGGCCAGACGATCGAGCACCTGATCCAGAGCGCCGCTGGCCTCGCCGGCCTTGACCATGTTGACATAGAGCCGCGGAAACTGACCGTCCTGGACATCCAGCGCGCTGGAAAAGGTGGCCCCTCCACGCACCCGCTCCTGAAGGTCCGAAAGGACGTGGACCAGATGATCAGGTTCGGTGAGATCGACCAGAATCTGCAACGAGCGGTCCAGGGTCATGCCTGCTTCCAGGAGTGTTGCCAGCTCACGGGTCAGGATACCGATCTCTTTTTGGCTGAGTCGCCGCCGCCGCGCGCGTCTTAGTTGGGCGAACAGGCTTTTGGACGTGCGGGCCTGGATCAGAATCAGCCCATCCTTTTGCAGCTGACGCATCACGGCCGCTTCGTCCGCGGCCTCAAGCTCGCCCTCGACAGACTCGCCATCGAGTTTGACGGCCTTGTAGAAAAATTTTGGCATTGAAAACGTGTCCGGAGCGATCTGTGAGATGTCAAATGCGTCCCGCCCCATCGTGACCGACGGCGATCGGCGAGCCGAGGTTTAATTGTCCTCGGCCACGCGCAGGACTTCTTCGATGGTCGTGCGGCCATCGAGCGCTTTACGCAGTCCATCCTGGTACATGGTTTCCATCCCCTCGTCGACGGCAATCCGCCGGATCTCGGTTGCGGTGGCGTGGCCGAGCACCGCCTTGCGGATCTGATCCGTCATCATCAAGACCTCGGTGATGACCAGACGGCCACGATAACCGGTGCCGTTGCAGGCCTCGCAGCCAACCGCTCGATGCAGATCGATGTCATTGGAGACGCCGGCCATATGGGCGAAGCGCTCGGCCAGCTCGGGGAGTGCGCGATAGGACGCCCGACAGTGCGGACAGAGCCGGCGCACCAGACGCTGGGCGAGGATGCCATTGATGGTGGAGGTGAGCAGGTAATCCTCGACGCCCATGTCCAGTAGACGGGTCACGCCGCTGGCGGCATCGTTGGTGTGCAGGGTGGAGAGCACGACATGTCCGGTCAACGCCGACTGCACCGCGATCCGCGCGGTCTCCAGGTCGCGCATTTCGCCGACCATGATGATGTCGGGATCCTGCCGGACGATGGCGCGCAACGCGCCGGAAAAGGTCATGCCGATCGCCGCCTTGACCTGGATCTGGTTGATGCCGGGCAACTGGTACTCGACCGGATCCTCGACCGTGATGATCTTGCGTTCCTCGGTGTTGAGACGGCTGAGCGCGGTATAGAGGGTGGTGCTTTTGCCCGAGCCGGTCGGCCCGGTCACCAGCAGGATACCGTAAGGTTGCTCCAGAATCACCCGGAGACGTTCGCGCGGCGAGCCATCGAACCCGAGCGCGTCGAGATCGAAGCGCACGCTTTCCTTGTCGAGCAGACGCATCACCACGCTCTCGCCAAACATGGTCGGCACCGTCGAGACGCGCAGATCGAGCTCCTTGCCCTGGATGCGGATCGGGATGCGACCGTCCTGGGGCAGACGGCGTTCGGCGATATTGAGCTTGGCCATGATCTTGATCCGCGAGATGACGGCGGCGGTCGAGCGCACGGGCGGCGCGTCGACCTCTTTCAGGATGCCGTCAACTCGATAGCGTACCTTTAATTCGTCGGCGAAAGGTTCGATGTGGATGTCCGAGGCGCGCGATTCGACGGCCTTCTGGATGAGCTGATTGACCATGCGGATGACTGGCGCCTCGCTGGCCAGATCCTTGAGATGCTCGATGTCTTCTTCATCGAAATCGCCGAAGTCGGCATCGGGATCCGTGGGCGTCTCCTCGACTTTTTCATAGAGACGCTCGATGGCGGCCTCGATCTCGGTCGGCGGGGCGACCGATGCGTGCACCGCTTTGCCCGCCGCCATCTGGATTGCCGCAATGACAAAGCCGTCGATGGGGTTGGCTAGCGCGACCTCGATGTGTTGCTCATCGTCGGCCAGTGGCAGCACGCGGGAGTCCTTGAGGAAGCGTAATGAAAAGAGGTCTTCCCGCACTGGCTCGCTCGGAAAGGCCGTGGCGTCCGCGAGTGGCAGTCCCAAGACCTCGGACATTGACCGGGCCATGTCACGCTCCGAGATCAAACCCAGACGCACCAGCATCGGCAGCAATTGATCGCCGCCATCCTCGGCCAGGCGACGCGCGCGCGCGAGATCGCCAGGGGTCAGTTTACCCTGCGCTTGCAGCGAGGCGACCACGCCCGATTCAGGTGTGATGTCCGGGGTATCAAGTACAGTTTCGCCGAGTGGGGCATCGTTCGGATCGTCGCGTAATGCACGAATGACGGGTGCCTTGTCGAGAATCGTGTCGTCTTGCATCAGGGGCTTCCCTTGGCGCGCTCAGGATCGGGCGGCTTGAGTGGATCATTGCAAACGTGCCTCACCGATCGCCGCGGCTGGACACGTCGCTAGAGTGTCGGTCGAAACAACGCAATGCACTGGATGCGGTTTGGTCGGGTCGCACGTTGTTGAGTGGGCGCAGTCCGGTATCCCGCGCCATTCCGGCACCAGGTCTGCGAACGCCGCGATCATTCCGGACTGGTCGGCCGTCTCGGCGGACTGACGGAGTGCCTCCAGGCCCTGTGCGATCGCCATGCGGTTCAGTCCGGCGCCGCGCCGCGCCACCCGAATCTTGGGGTGTTGCGTTGCAACGAGTTCTTCAGAGGCATAAAACAACTCTTCGAACAGTTTTTCGCCCGGACGCAGGCCGATATAGTCGATGGCAATGCCTTCGCCAGCTTCATGTCCGGACAGGCGGATCATCTGTTCGGCAAGATAGCGGATCTTGATGGGCTCGCCCATGTCGAGGACAAAGATTTCTCCGCCAGCACCGATCGTGGCGGCCTGCATGATGAGCTGACAGGCCTCGGGAATGGTCATGAAAAACCGCTCGATCTCCGGGTGGGTGACGGTGACTGGGCCGCCGCGCGCGATCTGACGCTGAAACAGGGGCACCACGCTGCCCGCCGATCCCAGCACATTGCCGAAGCGCACGGTGATGAAGCGGCACGCGGACTGTCCGTCCAGAATCTGACAGATCGACTCGGCGATCCGCTTGGTCGCGCCCATCACGTTCGACGGGTTCACCGCTTTGTCGGTGGAGATCAGGACGAAGCGCTCGCAGCCGCTGGCCGCCGCCGCCTCGGCGACGATGCGGGTGCCCATGACATTGTTGCGGACCGCCGCGCGGAGCTGGTTTTCAAGTAGTGGAACATGCTTGTAGGCGGCGGCGTGAAAGACGATCCCGGGACGCTCGTCCCGAAACAACGCCGCGACCGCGCTGGCGTCGGCGACATCGAGCAGATGACGCGAAAAACAGAGTGTCGGATAGGTCTCCAGCAATTCCATCTCGATGCGGTAAAGATTGAATTCGCTGTGATCGAGCAGGATCAGGCGGGCCGGGCCGGCGCCGGCAATCTGGCGGACCAGTTCGGAGCCGATGGAACCGCCGGCGCCGGTGATCAGGATATCGCGACCCGCGAGCCCGTCGTGAATCGCGTTCCAATCGAGCTGAATCGGCTCGCGGCCAAGCAGGTCTTCGATCGACACCGGCCGCAACTGACTGAGATTGACCTGGCCCGACATCAGGCTGCGCAGCTCGGGGACGGTCCGGAATGCCACGCCGGTGTGTTCGCAGAGCTCGACCAGACGACGCATCTCCCGCGCCGTCGCGCTCGGTATGGCCAGCATCAGCAGGTCGATGCCCAGGCGCTCGACGAGTTCGGGGATGGACTCGGTCGGTCCCAGCACGGGGACACCATGGACCTCGGAGCCCTGGCGTCGCAGTTTGTCGTCGACGAAGCCCAGCGGAAAATAGGCGCGATGCGGATCGCGGAGCATGTCGCGGGCGAGCATCTCGCCAGCGCGACCGGCTCCGACGATCAGCACCCGCTGGCCGGACGACAGATTGAGCCGATGATCCTTGAGCCAGCGGTAAATCAAGCGTGGACCCGCCAGAAGCACGAGCTGCAGCCCGAGATAGAGGACTGGGACCGAGCGCGGGACTAAGGCCGAGCGGTTGACGATGAACAGCAGGACGACAATCGCTGCGGTTCCGGTGAGCACCGCCTTGGTGATCCGCACCAGGTCCGGAACGGAGGCAAAGCGCCAGACGCCGCGATACAGACCAAAGAGCCAATAGACCGCTCCCTGGATCAGGATGACCCAGGGCAGCGACTGCAGCGCGCCGGTGACGAAATCCGGCGGAATCCGATCGAGATTGAAGCGCAGCCAATAGGCCAGGAACCAGCTTGCCGGGATGGTCAGCAGATCATGGGCAAAGGCCGCGGTGCGCGACCGCAGCCGGTCGATCATCGGATTCATGGGCGATTCGATGTCGACCTTGGGTTGTGCCGAGTCGAGTCACAGGGACCGCGGGAAGTCACGGCGCTTGCGCTGAACGGAGTCGAGGCGCGCTCGATTAGCCCCACCTTGATGTGAATCAGGATATAGAGGGTCGTCCAGGCGCCGAGCAGTAACCATTGTTCGTGCGCCGGCAGTCGGGGCGATGCGACCGCGCAGACGGCCGCGGCCGCCATGAGCAGATAGCCACGCAGCAGGGTTTTGCGATGACCCCAGCCAGCGAGAACCAGGCGCTGGTAGTGATGGGAGCGGTGCGGCTCCCAGACACGTTCGTGCCGCAGCAGTCTGGTCAGGAGTGTCCAGGTCGCATCGACGATAAAAGGCGAGAAGGCAAGCCAAGCGGTCCAGAGCGGAAACAGGCCGAGCTGGACGCCCCAGAGCGATAGACCGGCGGCCAGCAAGCCGAGGCCTGAGGAGCCTGCGTCGCCAAGAAAAATGCGTGCTGGCGGATAGTTTCCGCGCAGAAATCCTGCCGCGGCCGCGACGATACAGGTGGCGATGAGACCGAACAGCGGCTCGCCGCCCGACCAGCCCAGAATCGCCAGTGCCGCGAAACCGAAGACCGCCATGCCGCTGGCGAAACCATCCATGCCGTCCATGAAATTATACAGATTGATCATCCAGACGATGTAGAGGAGGGTCAGGCCGCCGCCCACCAGCGCGGGCAGGGTCAGCATGATTCCTGGCAAGTCGAGAACCGACCAGTGCAAGCCGCCGGCGATCAAGAGCAGTGCCCCCGCCAGGTGGGCCAGGAGTCTTGTCCAGGGCGATACGTCGCCCAAATCGTCAAGAAACGAAATAGTGGCGACGAGTGCCAGTGCTGCGCACAGCCATGCGTATTCCAGCGCGAAAACGCCCAGTCCAGCCAGTATGAGCAGTGGCGCGAGCACACTCGTCAAGACCGCCAGGCCGCCGGTGCGGGGCACCGGGATACTGTGGAGCGAGCGATGATTCGGCAGATCCATGGGGCCGCGCCCAGCCCTCGCGTTCGACGAGAGCCAGCCTGTGACGAACGCACTCAAGAACAACGAGACAACGGGCGCGGCGGCCAGAATCGGTAGCGCCATGCCGTGGAGGTTGCCGGGGACAAGCATTGGCGGTTCAGGATTCATCGCGCCTGTCCTGAGCGAAGCCGAGGGATGAAGCGAAAAGCGCAACGGGTTCGCAGCAGGCGGTTCGGGTGACAAAAGCACCGCCGTATCGGTTCATACGGCGGCTCTGACCAGGGCGTTTTCCACTTGATCGCGACGGTCGCGGCCTTGCAGCAACTCGATCAGTTGTAGCGCAAAATCCATGGCGGTTCCCGGACCGCGACTCGTCACCACCAGCCCGTCCGCCACCACGGGTGTCGCGACGAACTTGACGCGCGGATAAGCGTTTGCGTTCACCGATCCCGGATAGCAGGTCGCCGTCTTGTCATCGAGCAGACCGGCGCGCGCCAGTACCTTGGGGGCGGCGCAGATCGCGGCCGCATAGCGCCCGGCGGACTGCTGACGACGCAGCAGGGCGATGACCCGCTCATCCGTTTCCAGATGGTCGGCGCCGGGCAGTCCGCCGGGCAGCACGATCATGTCGAAGTCCTCCTCCAGGACGGCGTCAAGCACGGTATCGGCCAGCAGCACCGTACCGCGACTGGCGGTCACGGGGCCCTCCTCCAGACTTGCCGTGACCACGTCGATGTCGGCGCGACGCAGCAGGTCAATGATGGTCACGGCCTCCAGTTCTTCACAACCTGGCGCGAGGGGAACGAGTACCCGGGGCATGTTTTGTCTCCGTCAAGAGTTTACTGATTGACAGGGTGCCCGAGGATATTCAATCCCTTGAGTACATTCAGCGCCTCAGCCAGTTGGAAATCCTCGGCGACAAGCGGCGAATTTGCGGTTTTTTCCTTGGATTGATCGGTGGGTGTTTCCTGACCGAGGTGACGAATCAGATCCGCTTCTTTCAGGGAGCTCATATCCTGCTCGGTGAGCGGTTTGAATTCGCCGCGTTCGAGCTTGATGTCCGGCGCGATGCCTTGGGCTTGAATCGAACGCCCCGATGGCGTGTAGTAGCGCGCTGTCGTCAGTTTGAGCGCGCTGGTGTCGTCGATCGGAACGATCGTCTGGACCGAGCCCTTACCGAAAGTTTGGGTGCCCATAATGACGGCGCGCTTGTGATCCTGCAAGGCGCCGGCGACGATCTCGGAGGCCGATGCGCTGCCGCCGTTGACGAGTACGATGATGGGCGCGCCAGCCAAGACATCGTCTGGCCCCGCCTTGAACTGCATTTTGCTGTCTTTCACGCGACCTTGGGTATAGACGATCAGACCGCCCGTCAAAAAGGCATCGCTGACCCCTACCGCGCCGTTCAGGACTCCGCCAGGATTGTTGCGTAGATCCAGCACCAGTCCATTGAGGACACCGTCGTTCGCGCGCTTCAATTCCTCGATGGCCTTCAGCATGTCCTCGGTCGTGGGGCCTTGGAAATTCGCGAGTCGCACGTAGCCAAAACCTGGTTCGAGCGTTCGGCTCTTGACGCTCGCGACCTGGATCACCGCGCGCTCGATGGTCAGATCGAAGGGTTTTTGATCGGTTCCGCGCAAAATCGTGAGCTGGATTTTGGTTCCGGGCTCGCCGCGCATCAATTTAACCGCATCGTTCAGACTCAAACCTTTCACTGGCTTGTCATCGATACGGATGATCGTGTCTCCGGCCTGAACGCCAGCCCGCTGAGCGGGCGTATCGTCAATGGGAGCGATCACCTTCACGAAGCCGTCTTCCAGGCCAACCTCAATGCCGAGGCCGCCGAATTCTCCGCGAGTTCCGACTTGCAAGTCGCGGTATTCTTGCTCGTTCAGATAGGCGGAGTGAGGATCGAGTCCAGAGAGCATTCCGCGGATGGCATTTTCGATCAAAGACTTGTCTTGTGCCTCTTCGACATAGTCCGCTTTGATCCGACCGAAGACATCGGCAAATGTCCGCAGCTCATCGAGGGGGAGCTTCCGCTCTTGCGATGGGGGGCTCGCCGGAGCGGGCAGCGCCTCCTCGGCGTGTGCCATCCCGCTGTAACGGGCGACCGCGCCGGCCAGGATTCCAACGCTAAACAGCAATGCAAACTGAGGGCGCATCATGGTGTCGATAAATTCTTAATCAGTGTTTAGAGTGTGTGCCATTCGGATCAGACACACTTCCTTGGGGGTGGTGCGGGGGACGTGGGCCGAGACTGTTGTTAGGATCGCATGTTTTCCGGCCGATCAAAAGATCGGCTCGGACCAAAATAGCGCGGGTTCAGGTGATTCGGAACGCGCCGGTCACAAATTCCAATGTTTGATCGATCGAGACGGCAGGGCGGCGAACGATCACGGTTGCGCCACGGCTTCCTGCCTGCCTGGACCGTCGCACCAAGCGGCCGGATCCTGTGGGTGTCCCTGATGTCGAATCGCAAAGTACAGCACTGGCGTGGCGCGTCCGCCACTGTTCCCGCTGAGGGCAATCTCCTCGCCGGTCGCGACCCACTCGCCAAGTTCCCGGAGCAAGGCTTGATTGTGGCCATACAGCGTCATGAAGCCATCGCCGTGATCGATCACCAGCAGCAACCCGAAGCCGCGCAGCCAGTCGGCATAGACGACTCGTCCGTCGTTCACCGCCCGTACCTCCTCGCCTTCGCGCGCCGCCAGCAATACGCCATCCCAACGCAGTTCCGAGTCTTCCTTCCGGTCGCCGAAACTCGTCACAATGCGGCCCTCCAGGAGGGGCCAGGTAAGTTTCCCCTTGCGCTCACGAAAGGGTTCGCGATCGATATTCAGTTCAGCGCGTATTTGCGCCCGCTGCCGCAAATGTTCAACCAACAGGCGGAGCGAGTCGGCATCTTTGCGCAGGGTTTGCAGATTTTCCGCCCGGCTTGCAATGGTTTCCTCCAGTTGCTTCAAGACCAGAGTGCGTTGTTGCTTGGCCTGTTCCAGCCGCAGACGGGTTGCCTCCTGACTCCGGGCCAGCTCGGCGAGACGCGTCGCCTCCAGTTCGGCATCGCGCGCCAGATCGGCAAGCCGTTCCGCGCGCTGTTGGACCGCTAGAATCCGCCGGACCCGCTCCCGATTGAAATACGCGAAATAGGACATGACCCGGCTGGCCTGGGTTGGATCCTCCTGATTGAGGAGCAGCCGCAACCGATCCGCGCGCCCCATGACATAGGCCGTGCGTACCAGTTCGGTCAAGAGCTCCCGTTCCTTGTGCAAGGCTTGACGTTCCTCCTCCCGGCGTGTCCTGAGCGCATTGGCCACGCGCGTTTGTTCTCGCACAAGACGTTCGAGTTCGCGATTGGCCAGGCTTAATTCGGCAACATTCCGCTCACGCGCTTCCAACTCGGCGACAAGCGCCCTCCGCTCGGCTTCGCGCCCGATCAGTTCCGCGCCGATCGTCTCGCGCTGCCGCTCCATATCGACCAACTCCTGCTCGCGTCGTTCGAGACTGGGAACGTCCGCGGCGCTTGAGGGAGAGGGCCCGGCCAACAAGGCGCATACCAACCACAGAGATCGATGGCGCTTGACGCGTCGGCGCAGCGGCATCGAGTATATGGTTGATGGCGTGGTTACGCATCCCGCGCGAAAAAAAGCGAGGCGGCGAGTAGAAAAATTGAGCATCGGAGAGACCAAGGTGATCGGAACCCGAACTTTCGTGAACCATGTGTTAATGGTGCGCGCTCTTCGCAGTCGGCAAGAAAGCGTTTATTATTGTATGGTGATAAATAAATCAGATACGCTTTCCTAATGGTGACGAACCTGAGCCATCTTTCCCGACCGATTCTGAACCGACCGGAGAACGACCGGGAGGACATCGATCTTTTCGCGGATGACGACGATATCGAACGCGCTTCCCGTTCCCTGAAAGCCATGTCTCATCCGCTGCGACTCAAGATTCTGTGCACGCTTGGAGATCGGGAGATCAGCGTGCAGGAAATTGTCGATCATGTCGGAACCTCCCAGAGCAACATTTCTCAGCATCTGGCCATTCTCCGCGACAAAGGGATTCTGGCCTCCCGCAAGGACGCTAATCGTGTCTATTATCGGGTCAGCGACGTACGAACCCTGCGCTTGATTGGGATGATGCGCGAGGTTTTTTGCCATCACGTCGGCTAGTGCCCTCCTCCGATCCAGGATGACGCGCTCGGGCGCGTTCTTTATACTTCAAAAATTCGCAGCAAGCTGATTTAGCGGTGTCCGCGAGCGCGTGATGCGTGCGCGGATATCGGGTCGATCACGCGACTTTCCCGTCGCTTTATCTCAAAGTGGCGCTTCAACCCTAAATGCTAAAATGAGACAGCAGACCGATGCCGCTATTAGACCAACTCGTCGAGTTTGTAGGGAATCACTGGTACCTGTTTTTGGCGTTGGCCGTGATTGTCGGGCTGCTGACCCATAATTTGATCGTTGGCGGCCAGGGCAGCGTCGATCCTCTGCAGGCAACCGAGATGATGAACCACCGCGATGCCGTGGTCATCGACGTTCGACCGGCGGCCGATTTCGCCAAGGGTCATATCATCAATGCCCTGAACATCCCAATGAATGGATTCAAAAATCAGCTGGCTACCCTAACGAAGTATAAAGGCAAACCGATGGTCGTCAGTTGTCGATCCGGTTCTCAGTCGTCCATGGCGTGCAGCCAGTTGCGCAAGGAAGGTTACGAGGAGATCTACAATCTGCGCGGCGGTCTCATGGCCTGGGAGTCCGCCAATCTGCCGCTTACCCGCAAAAAACGCTGATCCTGGGTTGGCATCGTTAACGCTTCATCTTTCACTTATCGAATCAGGAACCCAGTATGGCCGAGCACGAGCAACACCCCCCCGAGCGTCAATTCTCCGTTCAGCGCGTTTACACCAAGGATGTCTCCTTCGAATCGCCAAATGCGCCCGCGATCTTCCGTGGGGAATGGAAACCGAAACACGACCTCAACATCACGACCAAGATCAATCGTCTCGATGAGCATCTCTACGAAGTGGTTCTCTCGGTCACCGTGTCCGCCCTGATGGAAGAAAAGACGGCCTTCATCGTGGAAGTCCAGCAAGCCGGCATCTTCAGCATGAGTGGCTTTGCGGAGTCGGAGCTTGGTCCCATGCTCGGCGCCTACTGTCCGACATTGCTCTTCCCTTATGCGCGGGAAGTGGTGTCCGATCTCGTCGTCAAGGGCAGTTTTCCGCAGCTTGTACTCCAGCACGTCAATTTCGATGCGCTCTTTGCTCAGCATCAACAGCAGGCCATGGATCAGGCACCGGACAGCGGCGCCAAGCCGAGCCAGCATTGAGCGACTCCGCCGTCGCGACCATTGCGCTCCTCGGCTCGGGTTCCTGGGGGACCGCGCTGGGCATCCTGCTGTGTCGTCATGGTCATCGGGTGCGTCTCTGGGGACATGAGAGCGCTCAGATCGAGGCGCTTCGTCGGGATGGCGAGAACCGCCAGTTTCTTCCCGGCTTTCCCTTGCCGGCGGGTCTGACGCCGACCGCGTCGCTGGACGAAGCGCTCGCGGGAGCGACAGACTGTCTGATTGCGGTTCCAAGTCACGCCTTCGGACAGGTAATCAAAGACGTGGCCGCGCGGTTGTCGGATGACATCGGCATCGCCTGGGCCACCAAAGGTCTTGATCCAATCACTGGGCAACTCCTTCACATGGCGGCCCAAGCCGTGGTCGGAGCGCGACCGCTTGCCGTGATCTCCGGTCCCAGCTTTGCTCAAGAGGTGGCGCGGGATCTTCCGACCGCGGTCACGGTCGCATCCAACCAGGCTGACTTTGCCGAACGGATCGCCAGCCTCCTGCGCGGCGAACGTTTCCGTGCCTATACCAGCGAGGATATCGTGGGAGTCGAAGTCTGTGGCGCCGCGAAGAATGTGCTCGCGATCGCCACCGGCATTGCCGATGGTCTGGGCTTCGGCGCGAACACCCGTGCCGCCCTGATCACTCGTGGCCTGGCGGAGCTTATCCGCATCGGTACCGCGCTGGGCGGGCGCGCCGAAACGTTTACCGGACTTGCCGGGGTGGGCGATCTGGTGCTGACCTGCACGGACAATCAGTCGCGTAATCGTCGGATGGGTCTGGCCCTCGCGCGCGGACTGGGCGTTTCCGAGGCATTGGCTGAAATTGGCCAGGAGGTCGAAGGGGTGGTGACGGCGTTATCGATTCACGCCATGTCCGAGAAGCTCGGCGTTGAGATGCCCATCAGCGAGCAGGTTTACCGCGTTCTCTACGAGCAGGTTTCGCCGGAACAGGCCACGCGCGCATTGCTGGAGCGAGAGCCCAGGCCGGAGATCGGTTGACTGACACGCCGGTTCGATGATTTCCGGCGGCCTGGCCGCTAGCGTGCGCCAGCGAATCCTTGTTGTCGCCAGGCTTCGAACAGAACCACGGCAACCGCATTCGACAGATTCATGCTGCGGTTACCGGGATACATCGGGATATGGATGCGTCGTTCGCTTGGTAAAGCGGCCAGTATGGTGTCTGGAAGTCCACGTGTTTCGGGGCCGAAAAGCAGCGCATCGCCCGCCTGATACCAGGGTCGCGTATAAGAAACGTTGCCCTTGGTGCTAACGCCGAATACGCGCGGCCGGGAGAGGCTGGCAAGGCAGTCGTCCAGTGATGCGTGGACACGGACATCCGCCCATTCGCGGTAGTCGAGTCCTGCCCGTCGCAGCAAACGATCGTCCAGGGAGAATCCGAGCGGTTGAATCAAATTCAAACGGGCTCCCGCGTTGACGCTCAGGCGCATGACGTTGCCTGTATTGGGCGGAATCTCGGGTTCGTAGAGAATGACATCAAACACGTGACTGATCCGAGGGGTAAACCTAGACGTTTTGTCGGATTGACTTATGTTCAATCGCGCATGCTATATTACAGCTTCGGTATCTACTGAATTCTATTTCCATAACAGACCCACAACCGATGGGGGACACATCCATGAGCGACATCGCCGCGCTGAAATCAGAAAAACAGGAACTGATCGATAAGATGCTTGAAATGCAAAAGCAGTTTATCGATTATGAGCACCAACACGGTGTGTCCGGAAAGGATTACTGGGCTTCCACTGAAGGGTTGCTGGCGGACTATCGCCAAGAGTATCTCGACATGGCCAATCGTGTCGTGGATATTGCTCACGAAATCGTCGGCTCCGTACGTTAAGCCGCCTTCATCATGTCAGATGCGGTTGCGAGCGTCCGACCGGGTTTGGCATGAAGGTGCGAGTTTCGGAGTAGACGCGGTCTAAGTGACCGAGAGACGGCTCTCCATCGGTAAAGCGATCTTGACGTCACCATGAAACCCGCGCCATCGCGCGGGTTTTTTATGTCCGTAGATGCTCAAGGTATTTGGGAGTGCCCTGCATCTCAAGTTCCACCGTGGATGCGGTGACGACGAAAGGCGAGGCTTCGCCCTCGAAGTGCAATTCGCAGCGGATGTGACCTCGACTGGCGAGTGGGATGGGGATCATATCCCGATACGTGTAAATGTTTTCGTCAAGATCTCCGCCAGTGCAGACCAAGGGACCGAGCGGAAGTGGCGACGACAAGACCGCGTCATCCATGCGCAAGATTCCAGCCTGCCACCAGCGGGTTCTCTCGTTCGATCCCGTCAAGGTTTTGATCAGAGAGGCGCGTGCGATATGCATGCGGAGACATCCTTGCTTGAAGTCGATCGAGGAAATCTCGGCGCCTTTGAGTTCAATGCTGGTGCTGTCCAAATCGATCTCCTGGTCCGCACATGTAGAATGAATGAGTGTGGTTTGTCACAAACGACACAGGCGATGCCTGAAGCCGTTTATTTGTCTTCGTTGGCGAGCGGATCTCCGGCATCGACACATAACTCCTTGATTTTTCTTGTCAAGGTGTTTCTGCCCCAGCCGAGAAGACGGGCCGCTTCCTGACGCCGGCCACCAGTATGTTCCAGGGCCGATTGAATCATGATTTTCTCGAAGGCCGGTAATGCCGTATCAAGTAGCGATTCCTGGCCCTGATTCAATTTCTGGCGAGACCAGCGGCGCAGAACCAGTTCCCAGGAGTCATCGTTCGATGGCTCCACGAAGGTGGCATTCAACTCGGGCGGCAGGTCTTCGGCCTGAATGTGCTTGCTCGACGCCATGACGGTTAGCCAGCGCGCCGTGTTTTCCAGTTGTCGTACATTACCCGGCCAATCGAGTCGTTTCAGGTGGTCGATCGCGCCCTGAAGCAGACTCTTTGGTTCGCAGCTTAATTCCAAGGCGGCATGGGCCAGAAAGTGACGCATCAGTAATGGAATATCCTCGCGTCGATCGCGCAGGGCCGGCAGGTGGATGCGAATGACATTGAGTCGGTGGAAGAGATCTTCCCGAAAGCGGCCTTGGCGAACAAGGTCTTCGAGATTCTGATGGGTGGCGGCAATGATGCGGACATCGACCCGGATTGGCGCCATGCCGCCAACCCGATAGAACTCGCCGTCGGCCAGCACGCGCAACAGGCGGGTCTGCATTTCGGCGGGCATGTCGCCGATTTCATCCAGGAACAGCGTGCCGCCATTGGCTTGCTCGAAGCGCCCCTCGCGTCGTGCCTGCGCCCCGGTAAAGGAGCCGCGTTCATGACCGAACAGTTCCGATTCCAGGAGGTCGCGAGGAATCGCCGCCATGTTCAGCGCGATGAACGGCCGATCGCTTCTTGGGCTGTGCCGATGCAAGGCGTGCGCGACCAGTTCCTTGCCGGTTCCGGATTCGCCATTGATGAGGACGGTAATATTGGACCGGGCAAGACGACCAATGGCGCGAAACACCTCCTGCATGGCAGGAGCCTCGCCGATGATGTCCGGTGCCTTGACCTCCGCAACCTCTTCGATGCGTTCATCGCGCCCGCGGCGACAGGCACGACTGATCTGGGAGACGGCTTCGTCAAGGTCGAAGGGCTTGGGGAGATATTCGAACGCACCGCTGTGAAAGGCCGAGACCGCGCTGTCCAGATCCGAATGCGCGGTCATGATAATAACGGGCAGACCCGGATAGCGGGCCGTCACCTGACGGAGCAGGTCAAGGCCATCGATACCCGGCATGCGGATATCGGTGAGGATGACATCGGGCTGTTCCCGTTGCAGCGCCTCGATGATCCCCACTCCGTTCGAGAAACAGGTGACATGCATTTCCGCCTTGCGGAGTGCGCGATCCAGTACCCAGCGAATCGAGCGGTCATCATCGATGACCCATACCTTGGGTTCTCTAGTCATGGTCTGACTCCAGCGGCAGATAAACGATAAACGCCGTGTCGCCTGGACGACTATTGCACTCGATCAGTCCAGCGTGCTGACTGACCAGTTCCTGGGCGATGGGCAGTCCCAGTCCACTGCCTCCGGGATGACCGGAGACCATGGGAAAGAAAATCTGATCGCGAATTTCGTCAGGGATGCCAGGGCCGTCGTCACGTATCTGAGCCAATAGAATCAGTCGATGGCGGCGGTTTCCGATCGTGAATTGTCTTAATACCCGGGTTTTGAGTTCAACATGGCCATGCACGCCAGCGGCCGCGGCGGCATTGCGGGCAAGATTCAGAAACGCCTGGATCAGACGATCCTGGTCGGCCATAAAGTCTGGAATACTGGGATCGTAATCGCGTCGAATTTCAGGACCGAGCGGCGATTCCGCGAGGATTAGCCCACGGACATGTTCCAGCACGTCGTGAATGTTGACCATTGCGCGCCGCGGCATTCGATTCGGGCCGAGCATCCGGTTCATCAGGGCCTGCAAGCGATCGGCTTCGTCGATAATGATTCGCGTATATTCACGCAATCCGGGGTCGGGGAGTTCCCGCTCCAGTAGCTGCGCCGCGCCGCGTAGACCGCCAAGCGGATTTTTGATTTCATGCGCCAGGCCTCTGATCAGTGTCTGAGTGGCCTGATGCTGCGAGAGCAGATGCTCTTCGCGTGTAATGCGTAACTGACGGTCCACCTGGTTCAGTTCCACCAGCACTTCGTCTTCCGCGTCAAAATGGAATAGGGGCAGAACGGTGCAGTTCACTGTTTTGGTGCGGTCGGCGACAGTGATATTGATCTCGCGTTCAGTAAATGGATGACGCGAAGAGAGCGCGGCGGCTAAACGTTGCTCGACATTGCTGTCGGGGCAAGGAAGCAGATGTGCCGCATGCTGACCAACCAAATGTCTCGAACTCACTTCGAACAGGATTTCGGCTGCCGGATTGAGATACGTTAGGCACAACTGTTTGTCGAATAACATGACCGCGGTATTCAGATGGTCAAGAATCATCCGTTCGAGAGTCGTTTTGCCCAATTGTCGAATTGTCATTGGATGGATCCGTGTGGCTGTCTGCTTCGCCTCCGACCGGGACCAAGGAAAGCACCGATGGTCCGGATCTTCGGTCATGTTTAGGGTTTCGATAACGGAATCCAACGGAGTGGGCCATTCGGGCGCATTGATGGCGCTCCATTGTAAAAAGCATAATTCATGCCAATTTAAGGATCCAGAGGATCGATTTCCTGATGGAACCGGCGACTCGTCCGTGATCGCATGGCATCGACTGCGCGTCGATCCTTAGGGTAATTGCCCCGGTTGTTCGGGTTTGCGAAGATGGAAAATCTGGAGGGGCGTCTGGGCGACGGTGAAGCCTTCGGTATTGCGTATCCGTACTTGTAAACGATGGCTACCAAAGGCGGCGCCGGTAAGTTTAAATTGAGTCGCCGGTTTGATCAGCGGGATAATGGTTTCATCGAGTTCGACATCGATCTGGTGACCCTCGACGAGCGGTGGATCGAGGATGAACGCGATGGAGATCTCGCCGGTTTCTTGAATGAGAACCTCGTTCGCGCTCGGTAAGACAATCGCAAATGCCGAATAAGGGCCGGGATACTGTGCATCGTCCGGTTTTGGTGTCAGATCGATCTTCGGTTCGGTCGGGATGGCGTCACGATCCAAAACGTTGGCAGGCAAGGCCTCCCGCGGCTGACGGTCGGAGAAGTGCAGGTTTCCATTTGCGTCAATCCAGCGGTAAACCTCTGCGTTGAGGCGGGTGAAAATCAGTAGCGACGCGATGCCAAATGCGATTGTACTCATCCGCATGGGATAGCCTAGCATCAGGAAATGTACATCGGTCCAAGTGCATGTTTGCTGTTGAGTGCGTCCCTGCACTAAGAGATCGAATGTCTCCGCCGAAGTCCTTTACAGGCTGTAATACATGTCGAATTCGACCGGATGCGTGGTCATGCGCAACCGTGTCACTTCAGCCATTTTCAAGGTGATGTAACTGTCGATCAAATCGTCGCTGAAGACACCGCCGGCGGTCAGAAAATCGCGATCCTGATCCAGCGCGTCCAGCGCCATATCCAGCGAATAGCAGACGGTCGGAATCGACTTCGCCTCCTCGGGCGGCAGGTCGTAAAGATCCTTGTCCATGGCGTCGCCGGGATGGATCTTGTTTTGAATACCGTCCAGACCGGCCAGCATCATGGCCGAGAATGCCAGGTAGGGATTGCCGGTGGAGTCCGGGAAACGTACCTCGATACGGCGGCCCTTGGGGCTGGCGCTGAAGGGGATGCGGATGGAGGCGGAGCGGTTGCGTGCCGAGTAGGCCAGCATGACCGGGGCCTCGAATCCAGGGACCAGACGCTTATAGGAATTGGTCGAGGCATTGGTCAGTGCATTCAGCGCGCGAGCGTGCTTGATGATGCCGCCGATGTAATACAGCGCCGTGTCGGACAGCCCACCGTATTTGTCGCCGGCGAACAGGTTCTGGCCGTCCTTGCTCAGCGATTGATGGACGTGCATGCCGGTGCCGTTGTCGCCGACGATCGGCTTGGGCATGAAGGTTGCCGTCTTGCCATAGGCGTGCGCGACATTCTGGATCACGTACTTGGTGATTTGATTTTTGTCGGCGCGGCGGACAGCGTATCGAAGCGGGTGCCGATCTCGCACTGTCCCGCAGTGGCGACCTCGTGGTGATGGACCTCGACCGGAACGCCCATTTCCTCCAGGGTCAAGCACATGGCCGCGCGCAGATCGTTGAGTGAATCGACCGGCGGGACGGGGAAATAACCGCCCTTGGTTCCCGGTCGATGACCCATGTTGCCATCCGGGAAGACGCGCTCGGAGTTCCAGCCAGCCTCTTCCGAGTCGATCTTGTAGAAGCACCCGCTCATGTCGGAGCCCCAGCGGACGTCGTCCAGAATGAAAAACTCGGGTTCCGGTCCAAAATAGGCGGTATCGGCGATGCCGGTCGACTTCAGGTAGGCCTCGGCCCGCTTCGCCACCGAGCGAGGATCGCGCTCATAGCCGGTCATGGTCTCGGGTTCGAGAATATCGCAACGGATGATCAGCGTATTTTCGTCGGTGAAGGGATCCATCACAGCGGTATCGGGCTCTGGCATGAGAACCATGTCGGAGGCCTCGATGCCTTTCCATCCGGCGATCGACGAGCCATCGAACATCTTGCCGTCCCTGAACATGTCTTCGTCGATCACGCTGGCTGGCATGGAGACGTGCTGCTCCTTCCCGCGGGTATCCGTGAAGCGAAGATCGACGAACTTCACTTCGTTGTCTTTGATCATTTTAATGACGTCTGTCATTGGGATTGTCTCCGATGCTGTGTACTGAGAAAATATGACCGGCTGGTACGATGCGCGACGCTAGCGATGGAGTCAATCCATGAGGATCCTGCCTCTGTTGGCGCCGACGCATAACAGGTGATGGATGCGTTGCGCGATGCTCACGAACCTCGCGATTACAGCGAACCCTGGCGGCGCAAATCACAGGAAACCGGGACATAAATCCCCAGTATTCTCCCGCTTCGCAACCCGCATGCAATGATAGAGCCAAAACCGAAGGGATTCTGCTCCGGATGGATTGAATGTCGCTCTTTGCGTGGCATTTTCATGGTCGTAAGCTTCTCTAAAGCCTTGTCGTATAAGCAACGCATCCATCAATGTTTGGTTCGAAAGAGGTTCGGCGTCCTCTGAAAATCGGTTTTCATCATCTTGGCGCTGTTTGACGACGAACTCGGTTTTTCCCCTCGCGGCATCTCGGGGAGTGTCTCGACCCCCTGACACGCACTCAAATAGTAAGTCATCATGATTCGGGGCACCAGAATAGTGCGAGCATTGATCCAATGATCCGAGCCCGGACCTTGGACTGCCTGACGGCCGGCAACAAGCACCAGGTTATCGGTCAGGAGATCCGAGAGCGAATGCAGACCGTCGGCCACCAGCGCCTGGGAATGCCCTCGATTCCGGCAAGCACCTTGATGAGAGATCACACGAAATTGACGAGCGCCCCGATGATCGCGGCGCGAGACACGGCGTGGCTGCCTTCGGCGGAAAGCCGTTGTAAGGGGTCGCGGGGATTTCATCGCACAAGAGGCGGCGGATGCGTCTGTCTGTGAGTATACGTTAGGTGATGCACGGCAATCCAAAAACCTCCCGATTTGTAAATAGCGCTGCATTGGCGTTGACTTGGCTCTAACCGATATACTTCGGATCTTTCTTCGCCGCCTCGCTTCAAGGAGCCAGTTTTGAGTCTCGAATCCGAGGATCTATCGACCTTTCAAGGTCTTGTATTTGCCCTGCAACGCTATTGGGCGGATCTTGGTTGCGTCGTCGTTCAGCCCTACGACATGGAGGTTGGCGCTGGCACCTTCCATCCTTCGACCTTCCTTCGCTCAATCGGCCCCGAACCCTGGCGCAGTGCCTATGTTCAACCCTCGCGACGCCCGACCGATGGGCGTTACGGTGAAAATCCGAATCGTCTCCAGCATTATTATCAATTCCAGGTCGTTCTCAAACCGTCGCCACTCGACATTCAGGAACTCTATCTGAATTCTTTGCGACGTCTTGGCATCGATCCGCTGGTGCATGATATTCGATTTGTCGAAGACAACTGGGAGTCGCCGACCCTGGGTGCCTGGGGCCTTGGCTGGGAGATCTGGCTCAATGGGATGGAAGTGACCCAGTTTACCTATTTTCAGCAGGTCGGCGGCCTGGATTGTCGTCCCGTGACTGGCGAAATTACTTATGGACTCGAACGCATCGCCATGTATCTGCAAGAAGTCGAGAGCGTTTACGACCTGGTGTGGAGCCGTTCGCAGGCGGGGGTCGTGACCTATGGCGACGTCTTCCATCAGAATGAAGTCGAGCAGTCAGCCTACAATTTCGAAGTCGCGGATACCGCCTCGCTGTTGACCCAATTCGACACCTGCGAAAGGCTCAGTGCGGGACTGGTCGAAAAAGGGTTGCCCCTGCCTGCCTACGAGCAAGTCCTGCGGGCGTCCCATACCTTTAACCTCCTTGACGCCAGGGGTGCAATTTCGGTCACGGAGCGTCAGCGATTCATCCTGCGCGTGCGCGCATTGTCGCGCGCGGTGGCTCAAGCCTATTACGAAAGCCGGGAGGCGCTTGCCTTTCCGATGCTTTCACATTAGCGGGAGATGACGTTGGATACATTTGCTGATCTGCTGATCGAGATCGGAACCGAGGAACTCCCGCCGAAAGCCTTGCTGACGCTCTCGAAGGCATTTGCCGAGGGTTTTCTGCGCCAGCTCAGGGAGCATGGGATCGCGCACGCAACGATCGAACGATTCGCGACGCCGAGACGACTCGCGCTGCTGGTGCGCGAGACCCGCACGCACCAGCCCGACCAGACGACGATTCGGCGTGGACCTGCCGTGCAGGCGGCATTCAAGGCCGACGGTCTGCCAACGCCCGCCGCGCTTGGGTTTGCGCGTTCATGCGGTGTCGAGGTCGACGCACTGGGACGCGAAGAGACCGATAAAGGTGCCTGGCTCACCTTCCGCAATCTTCAGCCTGGTTTGGAGACCGCGCACTTGGTCCCTGCCATGACCGAGGCCGCGCTTGCGGAATTGCCCATTCCGAAACGGATGCGTTGGGGAGATCGGGAAGAAGAATTTGTCCGACCCGTGCAATGGGTGTGTCTGATGCTGGGCGCGAATCCCATTCCCGGCGTGGTGCTCGGCGTCGAGGCGGGCGGATTTACCCGCGGGCATCGCTTCCATCACCCGGATCGCATCTCCCTCGGCTCGGCTGCCGATTACCCCGAGTCGCTGCGTGCGACCGGATCTGTGGAGGCATCCTTCGAGCGCCGACGCGACCTGATTCTGGAGCAGGCCAATGCCTTGGCGGCCGCGCAGGGGTTAAAAGCGCGCATCGACCCTGGCTTACTCGATGAGGTGACCGCCCTGGTGGAGTGGCCCCAGGCGCTGCTGTGTCGCTTCGACAGCAGTTATCTGGAGATGCCGCCTGAAGTTCTGATCGAAACCATGCAAAATCACCAGAAATATTTTCCGGTGGAAGACGCGCACGGCGTCCTTCAAGCCTTGTTCATCGCCGTCGCCAATGTGGTCAGCCGCGATCCCGGGCAGGTGCGCGCGGGGAACGAACGGGTGATTCGGCCCCGTTTCTCGGATGCGGCATTCTTTTGGTCAAAGGATCTCAAACAGCCGCTCAGCGCCTTCGCCGAGCGTTTGGAAACGGTTGTCTTCCAGGACAAGCTGGGAACCCTGGCGGATAAAAGCCGTCGCGTTGGCCGTCTCGGTCGTGATCTGGCGCCGCTGCTCGGAAGCGATCCACGGCAGATCGAGCGATGTGCTCAGCTCGCCAAGTGCGATCTCGTGACCTCGATGGTCTTCGAATTCCCGGGGCTGCAGGGCATTATGGGGCGCTATTACGCTGAACGTTCCCATGAAGATCCCTGTATCAGCGCCGCCATGGAGGAGCAGTATCTCCCCCGGTTTGCGGGCGATGCCTTGCCGTCGAGCGCTTGCGGAATGGCGTTGGCCATCGCCGATCGTATCGATACGCTTGTCGGCATCTTCGGAATCGGCCTGCGTCCGACCGGAACCCGAGATCCCTATGGTCTGCGGCGCGCATCCATCGCGGTTTTGCGTCTTCTGATCGAAACGCCCCTGGATCTCGATCTGCGCGACCTGCTGAACAACGCCTTCCAGGGTTTCACGCCCGGCACCCTGAGCGATGACGTGGTTGAAGCGGTGCTCGCCTATATGCTGGAGCGCCTGCATGGGTATTACGGCGAGCGCGGGGTTGAGGGCGATACGATCGAGGCCGTGATCCAGAGTGGTGTCACAAACCCCTGGGATTTGGATCGACGGATCTCTGCGGTCGCTGCCTTCCGAATGCTGCCAGCCGCGGCTGCGCTCGCCGCGGCCAATAAACGCATCCGTAACATCCTGAGCAAAAACGAGGCCGCTGCCGACGGTATCGGAACGGTCGATGTGACGCTGCTGACGGATCCAGCGGAGATTCGGTTAGCGGCCAGGGTTGCCGAATTGAGCGATTTGGTCGTGCCCTATGCCGAACAACGGGACTACATCGGTATTCTGGAAGCATTGGCTGACCTCAGAGATGATGTCGACGCCTTCTTCGCGGATGTCATGGTGATGTCGGAAGATCGTCCGATACGCCAGAACCGACTGCGCCTGCTTGGTTCCGTCGCAGGACTGTTCATGCTCGTCGCCGATATTGCACGTCTGCAGTCACCGTGATCCGAGCAATGCCCGAACGTGTCTTGATACTGGATCGCGATGGGGTCATCAACGAAGACTCTGACGCCTACATCAAGTCACTGAACGAATGGATTCCGCTCCCGGGGAGCATCGAAGCCATTGCTCGCTTGTCTCATGCGGGCTTTCGTATTGCCGTCGCGACCAATCAATCCGGCCTCGGACGAGGGCTCTTCAGCCTCGGCGATTTGAACGCCATGCATCAACAGTTGAGGAATCTAGTCGCGGCGCAGGGTGGCCGCATCGAGATGATTGCCTTCTGTCCCCATGGCCCCGATGAAAACTGTCCGTGCCGTAAGCCAAAAGCTGGTTTGCTTGAAGAAATCGCACGTCGTATGAATGTCGATCTGACAGCGGTTCCCGTGGTTGGCGATTCGATCGGCGATCTGATCGCCGCGCGTCTTGTGGGAGCCGAGCCCTGGCTTGTCATGACGGGCAAGGGTCGGCGCACGCTCGCAAGCATCGAGAAAAGCGATCATGACGGTCTGTTGCGCGATGTTCCCGTTTGTCACGATCTCGTTGCTGTCGCCAATCGTTTGATTCGCAATCAAGGCTGACCATGATCTTGTTTCGTTCTTTGATTTATCAAGTTTTTTTCATTGGTACCAGCATTCTCTTTTCAAGTGCGATCCTTCTCATTGGCTGGATGAAACCGGCGTCAGCCGTGTCACGACTCAGCAGGGCATGGGCGCGGTCGAATCTTGTCGCCTTGCGAGTGATTTGCCGTCTCGACTATCGACTGCACGATGTCGACAGATTACCGCGCGACCCAGCGATCGTTCTGTGCAAACATCAGTCTGCGTGGGAGATAATCGCATTACGCGCACTTCTGCCTCTTGAGCAAACCTGGGTGTTGAAACAGGAGTTGATGCATCTTCCTTTTTTTGGATGGGCCTTGCGCTACCTTCAGCCCATCGCCATTGACCGCTCGGCGGGACGGCGCGCGGTGACGAAGGTGATTCGCGAAGGAGAAAGGCTGCTGGGGCAGGGGCGCTGGGTGATCGTGTTTCCTGAAGGGACGCGTGTTGCGCCTGGCACCCGTCGCCCTTATGCCATCGGTGGCGCCCTGCTTGCCGAGCGTACTCGCTGTCCTGTGCTTCCGGTCGCTCACAATGCGGGATATTTCTGGGGGCGTCGAAGTTTGATCAAGCGTCCCGGAACGATTGATCTTGTCATCGGCCCCCTGCTGTCGGTGCAAGGCATGAAGGCCACCGAGATCAACGCCATTGCGGAACGATGGATTGAGTCAACGGTTGAAAAGCTACCAAACCCGGATGACGTTCAGGAGTTTATGCAACCGGATTGAGCGAAGACCGACGTGCCTTGCGGGAGCCGAGGCATCATCCTTCAATCGTCAGCGCCCGCCCGTGCTTTCGAGTACCCTAGCCGGATGGAACACCATCCCCGCAAACGCTTCGGCCAGAATTTTCTCCACGACCCCGCGATCATCGCGCGGATCCACTCCGTCATTGACGCCAAACCCGGCGAGCGACTGCTGGAGATCGGCCCCGGACAGGGCGCCATCACCAAAGGCTTGCTGACCGCCGCCGGCGCGCTCGATGTGGTCGAACTCGACCGCGATCTCATTGAACCGCTGCGCCAGCGTCTGGGTCCGCTCGGGGATCTGCGCATCCACAATGTCGACGCGCTCAAGTTCGATCTGCGTGATCTGGCCGGCGCTGGCGACCGCCTGCGCATCGTTGGCAACCTGCCCTACAACATCTCCACCCCCATCCTGTTTCATTTCCTGGAACAATCCGACGGCATCCTCGATCTGCATCTGATGCTGCAAAAGGAAGTCGTGGATCGGATCGTCGCCGACCCAGGCGACAAGATCTATGGGCGTCTCTCGGTCATGGTGCAGAGCCTGTGCAGCGCAAGCTGTCTGTTTCGGATCGGACCCGGCGCCTTCACGCCCGCCCCCAAGGTCGAATCCGCCTTTGTGCGTCTGCGCCCGCTGCGCCCCCAGCCCCATCCGATCGACGATCCGGCGCTTCATGCCCGCATCGTCGCGGCCGCCTTCGGACAGCGGCGCAAGACCCTGCGCAACAGCCTTTCCAAACTGATCGATCAGAGCCTGTTCGAGGAAACCGGAATCGATCAGACGCTGCGGGCGGAAAACCTGGATGTCGCGAGTTACGCCCGGCTCGCGAATGCGGCTTGCAAATCGCTGACTTGCAGCACCGCGCTTGATGGAGCGAAAACCCCAGACAAATCAAACTGATCGGACGCGCCCTGCGCCAGTTGCAGCCAGGGACCGACCAGCGAAAGATTGATCTGCTCCGGCGGGATGGCAGTGAAGATCCAGCCCTTTGAAAGCGCGAAACCGGCAGCGGAGGTCAGCGCGAGCGAGACAGCCGGCGTAGCAGGCACAAAAAAGCCCGCGCAAAGCGGGCTGGGCGGAGACGAGCCGGTTGAGATCAATCGTCGCTCGCGAACGCCCCCGCGTAGAGATTGGCCGCGTCCTGCGCCTCGGCCACCGCCTGACGGACGTCGGCGTCCGTTAGATCCAGCAGGCGCAGCGTCCCCCCGACCTTGGCGACCGCCTCGATGCGCCGGTACGCCGCCGGGTGGGTCTCGCCGTAGCGCGCCAGGCCCTGGAGCTTCGGCTGCGCATCCGCGACCGGCTTGACATCGAAGAACGGCGGCAGGCAATCCATATGATCGGGATTTTTGTGAACTGAGTGCCTGCCTCTCCGTCAGAAGCGAGTGGCTAGCCGTAGGCGCAGGCATTCCAATCTATCCCTGAAGTCCTCAAATGCAAGCCGTTCATCCGATACGGCGATGAGCAGCTGCGAGGCCCCAATCACGAAGCGATCCGCCCCTGAAATGGTCAGACCGGCGTTCTCCAGCTTCCGCGCTTGTGCTTTGACATGGCGTGTGACGTCATCTTCGTCAAATGGGCGTTCCGCGATGCGTGGCCACTTCCGGCAGACCAGGATTGCATCCAGGCTGATGGGGTCGCTAGCCGCGCTCTTAGGGCTGGCCGTGCGTAGTTCGGCATGTACCGGGTGAGCTGCGACCACGCAGAAGCCCGCATTGGTTAACGCCTCATGGATCGCCGCCCAACCTTCGGAACGTGAATGATGAAAGCTGAATGCCAACACGCCATCATCTTTTAATACGCGATGGCTCTCAGCGAACACATGGGTAAGCTGACGTGCAAAAGTGCGGGGGTCTTTCTGCTGTACTTCGCCTCGGTTCGATGAGTCGGCCTTGTCGAACCATGGGTAACGGTCTTTCAGTGCTGGCGCTAGCCAAGCGAAGAAAAAGTCGCTCAGTTCGCTGTAGTGCACAAAATCAAAGTAAGGTGGATCAGTCACGACCGCATCCACCGACCCGCGAGGAAGCGGCAGCCGCGCGCTGTCGCCGTTCAGGATCAGCACACCATTGGCGCTGCTGGCAAGATCATGCCATGACGCGGCGCATGGCACATCAATCGGCGCACTGGCTACGATTTTTGCACTTCCAGTGCGTTTCCCGAACAAGTCGCTCTCAAACCCGACCTCGAACGGCTCGTCAAGGTAGCGTTTCGCCCGTAGCAGACGCGACTCAAACAAGGTGCTGAACGTGCCGCTACTCTTGTCCGTTCCCCACACCGAGTTCTCCAGCGGGGCACGTTCCGGCTTCAGGATGTGGTGCGAAAACATATGCCGCACCGCCCCCGTTCCCTCGCCCTTGTAGCTACAGAACAGATTGTTGAACTCCAGCGTGCTAGAGAACAGACAAAGCATCTGCTCCCGCACGGCATCGTCTTCGATTCTCATAATGGCTTGCAGCAGCAAGCCGAGGCACAGTAACTGCCGCGCGTTGAAGAAATCGCGCCAGTGCGAATAATTGTAGCCTCGCGCCTGATTGGTGTTGTGACCAGGCCTGACTGCCAAGGTGGGCAGCGGCAGGGCTTCTGTCCGCAACCTCGCTTCCGCTTCGGCAAACAGCGCGTGATCGACGGCTCGCGCGGGAAAATACGCTTTCTCTCCACTCGGACGTAGCGCGAGCATGGCGTAGAGCCGATGCCGTGGCGGAGTGCCGTCGGCGGGCATAAGCTCCTTGATGCGATAGCGGTTTCCTGCTTTCGTCGTCACATACTGACCGGCGGCCGGACCTTCCTGCGGATTAAAGTCATGGGCGCAGTGCGGACAGGTGAGCGCGATCGCGTCGTAGCGGTCTTCAATCAGCCCCCAGCATTCGGGGCAGACGATCTGTGCCCGTGGTTTTTTTTTCGGGTAGGCATCCTGGGCGAATACATAGCGCGACATGAGCGGTACGGTGTCCCCGTCCGGCGCTTCGAGTATCTTGACCCAAAAGAAATAGAGCACCGAAATTGCTTCGCCGGTCAGCGGGTCCCGGGTTCGATAGTAATGGCGAATCTTCGGCGCAACCTCGTTTTCCAGACGGGCGAACGCGGCGCGCAACGTTGCCTCGGGTACTCGCGTGAAGGCCTGCCGCACCAGGAAGCTACTGACCGGATTGATGTCGCAGCCGATGGCCTTCGCGCCCAGCTTTAGCGCTTCGCCAAGCGTGGTGCCACTCCCCATGAAGGGGTCGAGCACGACCTTGCCCGACAGCCGATGACGCTCATAAAAGGCCTGCCAGATATTGAAGCCAGGAGGGCTTAAGGCCGCTAGGACGATCGCGCGGAACACCGAGCCGAGGCGCGTCGCCCACCACTTATGGATGTGATAAATGGGGCGGTTAATTTCCTTGCGCCAGCTTTCTTGTTCGGCGACTTCGCTCACCTCCACGATCGGAAAATCGTCTTCGAGTGCTGTCGCCGCGCCGGTTTTGGCTGGCGTTGCAATAGATTCGACGACGATGTTCATTCTCCATCCGTCGTGTTCGTTTCACCTAGGACGGGTGATCGCTCGACCATGGCGACAAGCCTCGCCGTTTGGTCTTTGAGGCGGTAGGCGACAAAGCGATGCTCTGTCCCGCCACTCGGATTCGCAATCCGTTCCGCAGTCAGCTCGTTCGTGCGAAGGTCGAAGGTGTAGCCAACGACCAGCGTGTCCGCCTCGACGCGACTCAAACGTCCCACTTTTCGATAACGCCGGTCTGCCGGGAAGACCTCGGGCAGAATCAGCGTCATGAGACCGGTCGTGCCTTCGGTCAGCGCGAAGGGCGTCGGCGCGACATACATCTTTCGGTCACGAATCATGATGTCGCCGTAGGTGCCGAAGCCTTTCACGCTCTTGTTCTTGTGAACGTAGTGATGATCTGCGTTCAGAAAATCGCCGTGGCACAGCACCAGGTCGACCACGGGGTATTGCCGCTGTCCGTTGCCTTGGTCAGCGTAGAGCGTCAGATCAGCCGGATAGCGCCCGAACACATAAAAGATTTGCCGCCCGTTGTGGTTGCCGGTTGGTACTTGGCTGTTCGAGTCATAGTCACGTTCGCGGCCGGGCCACGCCAATCCTTTGATTTCGAAGCCTTCGGTGTACTCGACTAGGCAGAAATCGGGGTAGGTGTTGCGCCCCGACCCCTCGAAGTGCAATGCAAGGCTTTGCAGGCGCTTCTGAAACCAGTTCTGAAAGTGAAATTCCTTGTCTTTCGCACTGACGGATTCGATCAGATCCCCGTCTTGCACCGCCCGGACGCACTGCTCGAAGATGTCAAAGCACGTTGTTTTTGCCATCAAACGTTTCCTTCTCCAGTGGCTTCAGGATCTGAGTCAGTACCTTCAATGCGAGGTGATTCGCGGCTTTGATGACGCCGTGAAAAGGCGTGTCGTCGCCGCGCGCAACGCGCCCGGTGCTGCCCAGGCCGGGATAGAGGGTGTCGCGGAACTCGGCGACCACCGCCAAGTCGGCGCCGAGTTGCGGGTCTTTGGCCTTGGCCTGGGCGATCAGGTCCGTGAGACTGGACACAGCGGTTCCTTGTGGTGACGGACGGAAGGCGTCTAGCCTAAGTCACCCGCGCCGAAATGCCTACTGCCTGACGATGCGGAAGATTCCGAAGCAAGCGTCCACCGCCGCGTTCAAGGAGCAGGCGAGCAAGCGGGTCATGGACGGCAAGACCGTTGCGTCGTGGCCAAGGATGGTGTCGAGCAGACGTTGCGCAACTGGGTGAGCGAGTCTTCATTCACCCCGCTGGCTTGCAAATCCACGCCAAAGACCTGAAATTCACTACCCCGGATCAGGGTTTTTCAAGCGAGGTACATGGCATGTCGGATGAGGAACGCGGGGATCATGTGAACGAGGACAGCGTCAGCGAGAATCTGGAGCCGATCCAGCTCGCGCGCGCCAACGATGTGCTGCCCACCGAAATTCATATCCTGCCCGTTGCCTCCCGGCCCTTCTTCCCCGGGCAGGCGGTTCCGTTGATGATGGATGCCGATCATTGGGCCTCGACCATGAAGGCGGTGGCCGACACCGATCACAAAATGCTCGGTGTCCTCCTGGTGGACAGCGAAACCTCGGAGGAAGCCAACACCGGGAATTTCCACGCCATCGGCACCGCCTGCCGGGTGCATCGCATTCATCAACAGGACGGTCATCTGCAGGTGCTGGTGGAATGTCTACAGCGCTTCCGCATTGCCGATTGGGCAAACCCCGCGGTGCCCTTCCGCGCCCGCGTCACCTATCTGCCCGAACCCTCCGGCCCGCCGAGCAGCGAAATCAAGGCGTATGCCATGGC
Organism: uncultured Thiocystis sp.; assembly: GCF_903866365.1. Lineage (GTDB taxonomy): Bacteria > Pseudomonadota > Gammaproteobacteria > Chromatiales > Chromatiaceae > Chromatium. The sequence continues at coordinate 26,819 of NZ_CAIPNF010000267.1, read as the reverse complement.
GGTCATCAACACCATCAAGGAGTTGCTGCCGCTCAATCCGCTGTACGTGGAAGAACTGCGGATGTTCCTGGACCGCTTCGGACCGGACGACCCCTCGCACCTCGCCGACTTCGCGGCCAGTCTGACGACCTCCACCAAGGAACAGTTGCAGGACGTGCTGGAGATTCTGCCGCTCCTCCAGCGCATGGAAAAGGTGCTGGTCCTGCTGAACAACGAACTTGAACTGGCCCGCGCCCAACAGAAGATCCGGCGCACGGTCGAGGAGAAGATGCAGAAGCAGCAGCGCGAATTTTTTCTGCGCGAGCAGCTCAAGGCCATCCAGAAAGAGCTGGGCATCGCCAAGGATGACCGCACCGCCGAGATCGACAAGTTCCGGTCGCGGATCAAGGAATTGACCCTGACCGAACAGGCGAAAAAACAGGTCGAGGAGGAGCTGGAGAAGATGGGCATCCTGGAGACCGGATCGCCCGAGTATTCGGTCACCCGCAACTATCTCGACTGGATTACCCTGCTGCCCTGGGGCAAGCACTCGGCGGACAAGCTGGATCTGAAGCGTGCCCGCCGTGTCCTCGACCGCGACCACTACGGGCTGGAGGATGTCAAAAAGCGCATCCTCGAATTCCTCGCGGTCGGTATCCATAAGGGCGAGATCGCCGGCTCCATCATCCTGCTGGTCGGCCCGCCCGGCGTGGGCAAAACCTCCATCGGCCACTCCATCGCCGATGCGCTCGGGCGACGGTTCTTCCGTTTCTCGGTCGGCGGCATCCGCGACGAGGCCGAGATCAAGGGCCACCGGCGCACCTATATCGGCGCCATGCCCGGCAAGTTTCTACAGGCCATGAAGGACGCCGGGACCGCCAACCCCGTGATCATGCTCGACGAGATCGACAAGATCGGCGCTTCCTATCACGGCGACCCAGCCTCGGCGCTGCTCGAAGTGCTCGACCCGGAACAGAACTCGGATTTTCTCGACCACTATCTGGATCTGCGCTTCGATCTGTCCAAGGTGCTGTTCGTCTGCACCGCCAACCAGTTGGACAGCATTCCCGGCCCGCTGCTCGACCGCATGGAGGTCATTCAGCTCTCCGGCTACATTGCGGAGGAAAAGCTCCAGATCGCCAAAAAATATCTCCTGCCGCGCCAGATCGACCGGGCGGGACTACCCAAGGGCGCGGTCAAGCTGGACACCAAAACCCTGCGCGCGCTGATCGAGGGCTACGCGCGCGATGCCGGCGTGCGTCGGCTGGAAAAACAACTCGGCAAGATCGTGCGCAAGGTCGCGGTACGGATGCTGGAGGGCGAGGAAACGCCGATCGACATCGCCGAAACGGACCTCAAGGGCTATCTTGGCAGCCCGGTCTTTCGCGACGAGCGTAAGTTGAGCGGCCCCGGCGTCGTCACCGGGCTGGCCTGGACCGCGATGGGCGGCGCGACCCTCTCGATCGAGGCCGCGCGCACCCACAGCTTCGCGCGCGGTTTCAAGCTGACCGGGCAGTTGGGCGATGTCATGAAGGAATCCGCCGAGATCGCCTACGGCTATCTGGTCAGCCATGCCAAGGAATTCGGAGCCGATCCTGGCTTTTTCGAGAAATCATTCATTCACGTCCACGTTCCCGCCGGCGCCACGCCCAAGGACGGCCCCTCCGCCGGCGTCACCCTGACCTCCGCCCTGCTCTCGTTGGCCCGCAACGAGCCGGTTCGGCGCATCGCCATGACCGGCGAGATCACTCTCACCGGCGAAGTCTTCCCGGTTGGCGGCATCCGCGAGAAGCTCATCGCCGCGCGTCGGGCAGGGATCAAGGAAATCATCCTGCCGGAGGATAATCGGGGGGACTTCGAGGAAGTACCGGAGCATGTCCGCAAGGGGCTGAAGGTGCACTTCGCCTCCCGTTACGAAGATCTGCTGCCGTTGTTGTTCAAGGTGGCGGGGTAATTTTTGGGTCGCCAGTGCCTCCAGCACTGGAGCGCGATGGAATCCAGCGGTTGTGATCGGTGTGTAAGCCCTGGTGTTGCTCAAGCCGATGAGATTTGTTTCGTTCCATGGCGCGGGCGATAATCCGCGCACTTATCGATTCGTCCGCCCATTGCAGGTACAGAATGAATCATTATGATGTTTTCAATGGTGACGCAGACGGTCTGTGCGCCTTGCAACAATTGCGGTTAGCCGAACCCATCGATAGCATTCTTGTAACCGGGCCGAAACGCGAGATCAATCTTTTGGATCGGGTTCCCAATGGGGTGGCCAAGAGCGTGACCGTGCTCGACATTTCGATGGATAAAAACCGGACCGCCTTGGATCGATTACTGGCCGAGGGCGTTTCCGTGCGCTATTTCGACCATCATTTTCCTGGCGAGATCCCCTCGCATCCCGCGCTCGATCTCCATGTGGAAACACTGCCGGACAAGGGAACGAGCCTTTTGGTGGACGAGTTCCTGGAGGGTCGGCAGCGCGCCTGGGCCGTGGTCGGAACCTTCGGCGACAACTTCGACGCATCGGCCCGACGGGCGGCGGCATCGCTGGGACTGTCTGAGTCCGACCTCGGCTTGCTGCGGGATCTCGGAATCTACTTGAATTACAACGGATACGGAGAGACGGTCGAGGATCTGCACTTTGCGCCCGAAGATCTGTTTCGGCGTTTGCAGCCCTATGCGGATCCGCTCGCCTTCATTGCGGAAGACGCGACGTTCGTCGCGCTGCGTGACGGTTATGAAAATGATATGGCGCGCGCGCGCGCCATCCTTCCGGAGTTTCAGGACGACGCCCATCGATTGTTCGTCCTGCCCGCCGAATCTTGGGCGCGTCGTGCCAGCGGCGTGTTCGCGAACGAATTGGCTCAACAAGCGCCCGAGCAGGCGCATGCCATCCTGACCCGGCTTTCCGGCGGACGCTACCTGGTGAGCGTGCGGGCGCCGCTGTCGCGACCGGATGGAGCGGACGCACTCTGCCGACGTTTTGCAACCGGGGGTGGACGCAAGGCGGCCGCTGGTATCAACGTGCTTCCCGATGAAGATTTCAGTCGGTTTCTCGACGCCTTTCGGGAGGCGTTTTAAACGACGTCGAACGGCAAGGCGTGCTGGCTTGGACGCGTCCGGAATGGATCCGTAAACCACTCAAGGCGTGCCGTCGAGGTCGCTGGACACTGTCCGAATAGAGAGAAAACGCGGCCTCCGGTTTGTCTAGTCGACAACGTCGACCGGGTCGCCGAGCTGCATCTGTTCGAACAGAAAGCGCGCATCTTTTTCGCCCAGACGCACGCAGCCATGGGAGTCTGGATAACCGGGCAACCAGCCCTCATGCAAGAAGTAATGGCCGTGGAATTGAATGGCATACGGCATCCATGCCTGCATTCCGAGCTGGTTGGTGTAGCGGGAGGAAACCTTGTCTTTCTCCTTTCCGAGGACCGCGAATTTCCCCGTTGGCGTCGGATAGCCCACGGCCCCGGATGAAATGGGGCCGGTCCTGGCGATCTCGCCATTGACCGAATAGATGAACTGCTGAGTACCGAGTTTGATTGTCAACGAACGGGGTTTGTTATCTCGACCCGACGCCTCAGGTTGCGCTGCCGGGCTTTCCGTGCGCGATGACTCCGATTGGGGCTCGAACTCCTGCTGGCCGACTGCGCCGAACGTCGTTTCAGCGCTTTCTGGCGCGGGCCGCGAAGGCGTTTGCGCGCAACCGATCAGGAAGATGACGGTCAGTAGAGGTGGCCATTTGCATAAGAGTGAAGGCATCGTTTTTTGTCTATCGAAGGTTCGACCGCGCTCGCCTTGTTCGTCGCGAAGAGCCTGGGCGACTCTGATGGTCGGTGATGAGGCGTTTCGGATAAACGACATTTCCCAAGGTTCCCGATGCCAGCCAACCGCAGCGGGTTGCCGGCACCAGGCAGCGGCGCTTTTCCTCAGCGATCATGCGCCACACGTGACTTCAGACCCGTTGCCTGCTTGTTTGGGGTCACCAGAATCCGTCCCATGCCAGGCGCCAGATCGAACTCGAAGGGCGTCGGCAGATACTCCATCGGCCATTCGGGCGAGACATCCAGCAGCGGAGCCGGCGCGCTCAAGTAGCGATACAGGTCCTCGACATGGAGAGACTGGCGATTCCAGGGATCTTTGTTGAGCACCAGCAGCGCCTCGCCATTGCCGTCTGGCGCACGCTTATGCAGCATCAGAATCGCGTCATTGGAGGTCTCCAGACGCTCGATCGGCCCCTCGCTCCGAAACACCGGATAGTCGTCTTTGATGCGATTGATGTGAGCGATGAAATGGGTCAGGTCGACGTTCGGCGACTCCCATTGTTCAGGTCGGGTGTTCACGACATCGAGACGACTGCGGAAACCGTATTCGAAGCCGATCGGGATCATGACGCCGGCGGAAAAGAGCGCGGAGAACAGATAGCGCTGTTTCATCGCGTGCGGATTGTCGCAGGATTCGCTGAACAGCCGTTCGGTGTCGTGGCTCTCGGGAAAGCTGATCGAGGGGACGACCTCTCGGGTCAGATTGTATTGATCGAGCAGCCAGGCGCCGTTGAAGTCCCACCATTTGGAACTGTTGAAGATGGCGTCGAAACCGGCGGAGGCCGTCGCCTTGGTCTGCTCCGGCGAACAGCCCAGGGTCTCGGCGACGAAGATCGTCTCCGGGTGCTCCCGCCGGACGCGGGTAATGAGTTGTTTCCAGACCTCATTGGGGAGTTGATAGGCGGCATCGCAGCGGAAACCCCGGAACCCGAGACTGACCAGGTGCAGCACCAGCTTGACGCAGTAATCCAGCAGCTTGGCGCGCTCCGGCGAATGCTCGTGATCGAACTGAGCCAGGTCATACCAGACCACTCGGGTGCCATCGGCCTCGACACAGAAAGGGTTGGCGATCTTTTTCCCCTCGTGCAGAAACCACTCGGGATGCTCCTTCAGCAGGCTTGAGTCGACCGCGCAATGGTTGATGACCAGATCGATCATCATCGACAGCCCATGGCGCTCGGCCTTCGCGACCATGGCCAGCACCTGCTCCTTGGGCGAGACAGGCGCGTTCGGATTGAGGAAGTCTTTGTTGATCGCGAAATAATCGGCGATGGAATAGAGACTGCCCGAGCGGCCGGTTTTCTGGATCGGGTTGACGAACACCCAGTCGAAGCCCATCGCTGCGGCACGCTCCAGATGCGGCTCCCAATCCTCGAAATGCCCGGCGAGCCGCGGAAACAGATTGTAGATCTTCATGAAGCAGTCAAGTCCTTGCCGCGCTCAGCGGCGGCGTGCCGGGGTCAAACACGAGCACTTGTCACGAACGTCCAGCCGGCTCGCGCGAAACCCCGATAAAAGAACAAAAAATTCCGTACCCGGAATTTTTTTAGGCATCGCGGATGTAATCGTAGATGTTTAGATAGTCCTGACCGGGAACGTTCCAGGAGTAATCCGAACGCATGGCGTTCTTCATCAGCTCGCGGAAATGCTCCGGGTGGTTGCGATAGCAGGCGATGGCGCGCCCGAGCGCGGATTCGAGTCCGGGATTGTCGTAATCCTGGAAGACATAGCCGTTGCGCGCATGCAGCGGCCGATCCGAAAAGTCCTTGTCGAACACCGTATCCGCCAGTCCGCCGATCGCGCGCACCACCGGAATGGTGCCGTAGCGCAGCGAGATCAGCTGAGTCAGTCCGCAGGGCTCGAAGCGGCTTGGCACCAGCATCATATCCGCGCCGGCATAGATGAGATGCGACAAATCCTCGTCGAAGCCGATCTCTAGATGACAGTCCGGACTCTCGTTGAGCATCCGCTTGAGGTTCCAGAAATCGCCATTGATCCGCTCATCTGGACTTGACCCGAGCAGCACGAACTGCGCGCCGCGCTCCAGGGCGTAGAAGATGGCGTGACGCACCAGATCCAGACCCTTTTGCGGATCCAGCCGGCCGATGAAGGCGACGATCGGCTTGTCGTTGTCGGCGAGCATCAGGCGGTGACGAAGCGCGCGTTTGTTGTCGTATTTGCCGTCGATCGAGTCGATCCCGTAATGCACCGGAATGTGGCGGTCGACCTCGGGGTTCCAGATATCGTAATCGATCCCGTTGACCACGCCGCCATACTTGATGTGATGGGTGTGCAGCGTCGGTTCCAGGCCGAAGCCCTGGCCCTGATCCTTGGTCTCGAAGGCATAGCGCGGCGAGACGGTGGTCACGAAATTGGCGTAGACGATGCCGCCCTTGAGCAGGTTCAGTGCCTTGGGGTGACGGTTGTCGGCCATCCGGGTCGGATCGAAAAAGCGCTCGGGCCGATGCAGCCCGGTGGCGTGCAGCAGTTCGACGCCGGTCACGCCCTGATGGGCGAAGTTATGAATGGTCAGGCAGACGCGCGGATGCTTCATGCCGAGCGTTTGATAGAACTCGTAGAGAAACACCGGCACCAGCGCGGTCTGCCAGTCGTGACAGTGGATGATGTCCGGGTGCTTGCCCGATTTCCAGAGGAACTCCGTCGCGGCACGCGAGAAGAAGGCATAGCGCAGCACATCGTCCTTGAAACCGTAGATGCTGCCGCGGTTGAAAAAATTATCCGGCGAGTGCGGCTCGATGAAGAAGCACTTGCGGTCATGCACGAAGCCGAAGAAAACCGTGCAGTGAACGGCCCCGTCGTACCAGGGCACCCAAAGATCCTTGTAGACCTCCTGGAGCTCAAAGATCTGGTCATAGCGCATCGAGGCATACTTGGGCAGGATGATCTCGACATGGTTACCGCGAATCGCCAGCTCGCGGCTGAGACCGAAGACCACGTCGGCCAGACCGCCAACCTTCGCCACCGCCGCCAGTTCGGGCGTGATTTGAACCACATACAGGCTGGGGCGACTGGGCGCCGGTGGCGAGGCGGGCGGCGGCGCCGGGACGACCTCGGGCATCGGCTCGGACGGCGGTGCGTGTGCCTGCTCGGATGCCGGCGGACGTTCCGGTTGCGGTTCCGGCGCGGATTCGCGGCTGACGACTGGCGCGGGTTGCGGCTCCTCGGCGGGTTCCGGTGTCGCCGCCGCCAACGGCGACGATATCGTCCCTTGCTCAAGGCTGCCCTGGGTTGGCTCAATGGGCTTGGGCTTGGGTGCGGCGGATGGCCGTGGCGGCGGCGATGGCTTGGTCGCTTGGCGACGGTCACCCGCGATGAGCGGAGCGCTCGCGTCGGTTGTCGGGGCGGTAGCCGGTACCGTCCTGCTCACGGCCTCGGTCGTTTTCGGTGACGCGCTCGCCGAGGCCGAGGAACCGGAGTCGGGCTTCGCTGGGTGCGCGGTCTTTTCGACCGGATTCGCTGTGGCGCGAGGTTCTGGTTTCGACACCGGTTTCGTCGCTGCTGGCCCAGGCTTCTCCTTCGCTGCCGGCGCCTGCAAAACCGTCCCCGGCTTTGGTTCGGTGCCGACGGATGTGTTCACAGAGCGCGGTTGCTTGCCCCCAGCGGTCGCGTCAGCCGGCGCCTGGGGTGGCTTGGCCGAAGCGTCGCCGGATGCCTCTGGGGCGGCTTCGCTCGTTGGCAGCTTGCTCGCAGCGGTGGTTGCAGTTTTATCGGCCGCGCTCGGGCGCGCGGTCGGTCCCTGTTTCGATCCAGTCGGCTTTTTCGCCATTCGCTCGGTTCCTACAGCGGTGTCGTCTCTGGGAGAACGCTTAACTCTATTAAGGGGGGTATCCATCTGAGTGCGGTAGCGCCGATGAGTTGGATCTCGACACACCATCCAAAGGACGCTTCGAGTGCCAATATCACAATATCTGGTATCCACCGCACTGAGCTGGACACCCCCCTTCTCTATTATTAGTGTACTGCGGTCGCACTTGTCAAAAGCGGCGAATCCGCGCCGATACGCTGCCGCGCGGATTCGTCTGACTCAGTCCCCGCGATTGCCTCGGGTATTGAAGGCGACATTCCAGCGTTCCTCGGTCGCATCGACCGGGATCGCCGTCAGTTCCAGGGTGCCGACCTCCGTGACCGCCGCCTGCAGTCGCACGGCCACCACTTCGCCTTTCTTCCGGTGTTCGGCCGGCAGCGTGGTCTGTATCTCATCCAGTTCGTCGAGCTCGTCCTCGCCCCATTCGTCCAGGAGGTCGCCGACCTGGTCCTCGCGGCGCACGCTGGAGCCGAAGAAGCGGAAACGCACCGGCTCGCCAACTACCAGGCCAAATTCCTGGGGCGGCGCGACCGGCGCGGAGCCTTCCTCCAGCCCGAAGGGAACCAGACAAAGCGCCTGAAGCTCGGGCTCCATACCGGGGATGGCGGGCATCGCGCTCTCCACGCCAACATAGTAGGTATGCGAGGTGCCGCCGCGAATCCGCACCCCACCATGACGGCGCACATGGGCATAGAAGGCGGCCCCGCGCGCCACCGCCAGATCCAGATCGCGTGACTCCAGCAGGCGCGCGGCTGGCGCGTCCTCGGCCGCCAGCCACTGGTTGAGCACCTCCAGGACACGCGCCTGGAGTGGCGTGGCCTTGAACACGCCGCCGTTGAAGAGCACGGCGGTCGGGCGCAGAAAACTCGCGTCCGGGTGCTGGGCGACGAAGCCGGCCAGATCCTCGGTCGCGCCGCTCTGTCGACCCAAAAACGCGGCGAGATGCCGGGTCACGGCCGGATCCTGCGCGTAGGGCAGACCGACCTTGGTCAGGGCGCCGCGCGCGCGGCTGGCCGGTCGGCTGCTGGACTCGATCGCCGGGAAAAAGCCCTCGATCAGGCTGGTCTGGACCTCCTCGCGCGTGAGTTCGGTGCGGATACTGCCGCCGATCAGGCGCGATCCGCGACTGGGCACCACCACCGGCAGGCGTTCAAGCTCGGGATTGGCCAGGAGCGATTCCTTGGCCTGACGGCAGCCGTGGGTAAGCGCCTGCAACTGCCAGCGATCCAGTTCGACGCCGGATTGCGCCAGCTTGTTCTTGAGCAGATAGGCCAGCGCCAGATCCATGTTGTCGCCGCCGAGCAGGATGTGCTCGCCGACCGCCACCCGGGTCAGTTCCAGCGCGCCCGCGTTCTCGGTGACCGCGATCAGCGACAGATCGGTGGTCCCGCCGCCGACATCGACCACCAGAATGACATCGCCCACCCGCACCTGATTGCGCCAATCGCCCTGGCTGTCGCTGACCCAGCTATAGAGCGCCGCCTGCGGCTCTTCCAGGAGCACCAGATGCTCGATGCCGATCGCCTTGGCCGCCTCGGCGGTCAACTCGCGCGCCGCCGGATCGAAGGAGGCGGGCACCGTGACCGTCACCTCCTGGAGGTCCAGCGGCTCGTAGGGATGCAGTCCGTTCCAGGCATTGCGCAGATGCGCGAGGAAATGGATGCTCGCCTCGAAGGGCGAGACCTTCGCGATCTCGTCCGGCGCGCCCGCCGGCAAAATGGGCGCCTTGCGATCGATATCCGGGTGACAGAGCCAGCTCTTGGCGCTGGACACCAGACGAATCGGCGTCATAGCGCCCTGATTGCGCGCCAGTTCGCCGCCGATGCGGGTGGAATCGCTCTGCCAGGGCAGCCCCAGGTCGCCGGTCCTGAACTCGTCCTGGTGCGGCAGATAGAGGAAGGAGGGCAGCAGCGGCCGCGCCTCCACCGCGCCCGGCGAGACAAGCTGGGGGATGGGCAGCAGCGCCTGAACGACGTTCTCCCCCTCGCTCTTTTCCGAGTCCACGTAGGACAGCGCGCAATGGGTCGTCCCGAGATCGATGCCGACGGCATAACGTCCCACGCTCACAGCTCTACCTCCGCCGCCGCGAGGATCTTCAGGTTATGCCCGCTCGTGACCGCCGGAAGACGGGTCTCCACCACGCGCCAGCCGCGATGCGCCAGCGAACCCGTAAAGGGAGGATCGCCGACCACCTGACCCGTGGGCCGCAGGGCTGAGGCGTCGAAACCCCGCTCCAGGGTGATCCGGCTACCTTCCGGCTCGTCGCGCACCGGGATGATCGTCAGATGCTGTTGCAGCACCCGCTGACAGCCCTGATGGACGATCCGCGCGGCGGAACCGACCTCCTGATCGGAGTAACTCTGGATGTCCTCGTGGAGAAAATCCACCAGACGCCCCTCTTTCTGCAACAGTCCGAGCAGCAGCAGCGCGGAATCCGGTGCGGCCGTTGCCGGCGGCGCCGCGGCGGGACGCGCCTGCCGCGCCGCCGGATGTGCGGATTCGCCGGCCGGCAGGGTCGCGACGGCGTGCGCAAAATCAGGGTCTTTCAGGATGCGTCGGAAACTGCCGAACGCAATGAATGCCCTCCGGAAAAAGGACGGCGCCGATGATGCCATGAAGGATTCCTCTTCGCTGTGAAGGTCGCTAAAGTTGGTGGAGGCGCCGAGACGCCGATCAAGAGCGTATCGAGATGCGTCAAGTCACGCGCCCGCGCTGAAGTCGCGATTATACGGCTCTTTCGGGAACCAAGGGGGGTGGGCGGGATCGTGGCATAATTCGCCTGCGCTTCACTGCTATTCCGTGTCGGCCCTGCCGCGCGGCCAGACGACGTTCAGACCGACAGAGACGCTCCTCGCCATGAAGACCGAGACCGACAGGATACCGACCGCCCAACAACGTCAGGAGATGATTGCGATCGCCGCCTATTATCTGGCGGAGCAGCGGGATTTCGCGCCCGGCGGAGCGGATGCGGACTGGTTCCGCGCCGAGCAGCTGATCGACGCCATGATCGCCGATCGACGAATCAGCCGCACGACCGAAGCGGATGCCAGACGCGCCAGCATTCGCAACGCGCTTCAATTGACCTGAACGCTTGCCGTGGCGGCACGGGTGGCGCGAAGCCCCATAAAAAAAGCGCGACAGGTGTCGCGCTTAAAAATACCACCAAAGGAGGATGGAGGAATGCACTGAAACGCGAAGTTTCAGTACATCATCAGTTTCTTATTTGCCGGCCGATTTGTCAACCCAACCGAACGATTTGTCAACCCCACCGAAATGCTGGTCGCGATATCCACGGCCTGCATGACGCCGGTTTCTTTTAGCTTCCAAGCGGTGTCCCCGATGTCCTTACTCTCCTCGCGCGGCGCTCCAATACTGCCGACGCTGCTCGCCCTGGCGAGCGGGTCATTGACCGTATTGGGTTTTGCGCCGTTCTCCTGGTTTCCCCTCGCCGCGATTACGCTTGCGGTTTTCCATCAGAGCTTGACGAACATCTCGCCACGCGCCGGCTTCTGGCGAGGCTGGTGGTTCGGCGTGGGTTTGTTGGGCTTCGGAGTCTTCTGGATTCGGATCAGCCTGAACGAGTTCGGAAACATGGGCGCCTGGGCGGCTAACCTTCTGATGGCGCTCTTCATTGCCGCCATGGCACTGTATTACGGTCTCGCGGGCTGGCTGTTCTGCAAACTCGACAAAGGGCCTTACTGGGCTGGACCGCTCCTGTTGTTTCCCGGCATCTATGTCTTTTTCGAATGGCTGCGTGGCTGGCTGTTCACCGGCTTTCCCTGGCTGAATCTCGGTTACACCCAAATTGACGGACCACTGGCTGGCTATGCGCCGATCGCTGGGGTCTATGGTGTCAGCCTGCTGGTCGCGTTGTCCGGCGGGCTTCTTTGGGGGCTGTTCCAATGGCCGGTCCGCCCCCGGATGGCCGCCGGGCTCGGGCTGGGCGCGATCTGGCTGGCGGGAGTCGGCCTGCAACAGATTGACTGGACCCATCCCGCGGGAGCTTCCTTTCGGGCGAGCGTGCTGCAGGCGAATATTCCTCAGTCCGCCAAGTGGGTGCCGGATGCCGGTGTGACGATCGCGCAGGCCTATCTGGAACTGACCAAGGATCATCTTGAATCCGATCTGATCGTCTGGCCGGAGACGGCTCTGCCCGATTTTCTGGACCAGGTTCGAGATCCGCTGATAACGCCTCTCGCGGAGCGGGCGCAGGCGGAAGGCATCGAGATCGTGCTCGGCATTCCGGTGATGGACAGGGCGACGGGACGCTACTACAACGGCCTGTTGAGCATCGGCGGCCGCGAGGATCTTTACGCGAAGCGTCATCTCGTGCCCTTCGGCGAATTCATGCCATTCAAGCAATGGTTGGGACCGCTCGTCGAGATGTTCGAGGTTCCCATGTCCGATTTCAGTCACGGCACGAACCAGCGTCCGCTGCTTGAGGTTGGTCCGCGTCTGGCCGGCGTCTCCATCTGCTACGAGGACGCCTTTCCGAACGAAGTGGCGCAGGCGCTTCCGGAGGCGCAATTTCTGATCAATGTCAGCAATGACGCTTGGTTTGGCGACTCGCTCGCGCCGCATCAACATCTGGAGATTGCCCGCATGCGGGCACTGGAAAATGGACGCTTCATGGTGCGCGCCACCAATACGGGAATCTCGGCCATCATCGACGACCGCGGTCGGGTTATTGCCGCGGTGCCCTCATTCGTGCGCGGAGGGGTTGCCGCGGAGGTGCGGCCACTCCAGGGCTTGACGCCCTACGCCATCGTTCGTCACTGGCTGGCGATCGGGTTGGCCCTAGCGATAGTCGTGGCCGGGTTGTTCGCTGGAATGCTCCGCCCGGCCTTCAGGGACGGCGAACGCATGCACGCGTCGTTTTCAAGGTGCTGGATCCTAGACGCCGCAGCGTACAGGTTGTCGGCCATCTTCTCGGTGCGTGCATTGCCATGGTCTGTGGCCGCCGTTCTCCACCGCATGATGTACCGGAGTGACACCGCGGAGCCGTGTCACGAGACCTCGATGCTGGATTGCAAGACCTGCCCCAGCGGCTTCGCCGCCAGGGTCACGCGATTCTTGCCGGCTTTTTTCGAGCTATACATGGCGGCATCGGCCAGGCGGATCAGCTCCGGCAGGCTATCGGCGTGATCGGGGAAGCCAGCAATGCCGATGCTGGCGCTGACTGCTCGGCCGTTCCAGCGCAGCGCTACGATGCGCTCCCGAACCTTCTCGGCAATCGCCTTCGCCTGAGCGATCTCCGGCAGTTCGGAGAGCAGGAGGACGAACTCGTCGCCGCCGAAGCGAGCTGCCAGGTCGACGCTCCGGCAGTTGCTCGTGAGGGTGTCCGCCACGTCGCGGAGCACCCGGTCGCCAGCCTGGTGCCCCTGGGTGTCGTTGATTGCCTTGAATCCGTCCAGATCGAGATAGAGCAGGGCGAAGCGCCGATCATGACGCCGCGACCGCTCGAACTCCTCGTCCAGCCGATCCTCGAAGGCGGCGCGGTTGGCGATCCCGGTCAGCGCATCCACGCGGGCCATGCGTTCCAGTCGGTCATGGTGCCGCTGGCGTTCCAGCCGGACGACGCTCACCGCCCGGACGCCCACGGCGATCAGGATCAGCAAGATCGCGCCCACGAGACTCAATCGGGCCAGAATCTCCGTTCGGCTCCGGTCGATGCGCGCCCGGGCCACATGGGAGATCACAAACCAGCGATAGGCAGCGGCGGCATCGCCCCCAGCGACCGCCTCGCCAACCGACCGCTCCAGTTCCGCCAGGGGATGGACGACGCGAAAGGTGAACAGACCTGCCTCCGTGTTGACCTGTCCGGACGGCGCCTGGTTCATGGCGGCCCAGGCCGGCGGCGAGAAGCTCTGCATGCGGATCTCCTCCTGCCCAGGGAACATGAAGCCCCAACTCGGGGGTGGATTGGGCGAGAGGAGCCAGTAGCCCTCGCCATTCAGGAGCATGGGGTCGCCCGGCGAGGCGAGTCCGGCCTTCGCCACGGCGTCCAGCATCGTCTGGGCCAGAAAATTGACCAGAACGACGCCGCGCTTGCGTCCGCGCGCATCGAAGACGGGGGCGCCGATGCGGATCATGGATTTGTAGGGAATTTCGATGGCCCCGTTCTCGATGTTGAGATCCAGGGGCGAGACATAGACGCCGCCTGCGTCCAGGGCCATGGCGTCGGTAAAATAGTAACGCCCGCGTTTATCCTGGAGCGCCGTGTCGGGCACGACGGCGGGTTGTCCGGCGTTGAAGTTCACGCGCACCACTTCCCTTCCCCGCTCGTCCAGATAGCGCAACTGGTCGTAGACCTCCCGGTTGCGGCACACCGCCAGATATTCGCGGGCGATCCGAGGCAACAGGCTCCGGTCGCCGGTGTCCAGAAAATCGCTCAGCTCGTTCTGCGCGGTCAGAATGAGGACATCGGCGACCGCCTCGTGCAGCCACTGAGTCACGACCTCGGTTTGGGCGTCGACGGCCAGCGCCTCGTCCCGGCCCAGGTTCTGATAAAAAGCGGCCATTTCCCAGCGATAGATCAGCACGAGAATCACGACCGGAACTGCGGCGAGCCAAGGAAAAAACGTCCAGAAGGGTTTCCAGGTGGTCTTCAGCATGAGGTCGCCTTCGCATCGAATCTGCCCAGCGACTAGAATACCCCGATTCAGTGCACGCCAGTACAGACCACTTCGGCAGTCTCCAGCCATCCACATGCCAACCGTTCCCTCGCTCGTCACCACCCTGTCTCACAAGACTTTGGCCGTGGCGCTCGCCGCCATCTGCATGAGCCTGATGGTGGTTGCCCTGTTCGAGCATCTGGAAATGCGGCAGGAGACGGCCAGTCTGCGGGCGGAGTCCCTGGCGCAAGAGCAGGACCGTCTGCGCCAGACGGTGCGCCAGGCGATGGCCTTCGCGCGCCACCAGCAAGCCCTCGTCGCTTCGGGCCAGGGTGAGGAGAACGCCTCGGCCGATCGGCGCGCCGAGTCGCAGCGCGCGACCCTGGACTGGCTCGAACGGCTGTCCTTCGAGGACGGCACCTATGTCTTCGCTGGACAATGGGACGGTCTGTCGCTAGCGGGACCGGCCAAGGGAGAAAACATGCTGGAGACGATCGACGAGAACGGCAAGCCGATCGTGCGCGCGCTGATCGAGCAGGCGCGCGCCGGCGGCGGCTTCGTCGAGTATGTCCTGCCACTGTTCCCAGGCCAACGCTCGGCGCCCAAACTCAGTTATGTCGAGGCGCTCGACGAGTGGGGCTGGTATGTCGGAGCCGGCGCCTATCTCGACGAGATCGAACAAGGCGTCAGCGCCATGCGTCAGTCCGTCCGCCAGCGCTTTCAAATGGAGATCCTTTCCATCGGCGGGCTGTTCGCGCTCATCGTCGCCTACTTCTACCTCCTGATCCGCAGGCTGACACGCCGGGCGCGCGCCAATATCGAATCCTTCCTGGAATACTTCGAGCAGTCGGCCAATTCGCAACTGGAGATTGCGCCGCCGTCGATGGCTTTCAGCGAGTTCCAGACGATCGCCCGCTCCGCGACGACCATGATCGCGAAGCACCGGCGGGCCGAACGCGCACTGCGATCGAGCGAACGACGGTTTCGCACCCTGATCGAGGTCAGCCAGTATGCCATTCAGGAAATCGATACCGTCGGCGTCATTCAGTACGCCAATCCCGCCTGTCACGGGCTGCTAGGTTATCGCTCCGAGGAACTGATCGGGCGCAGCGTCGCCGATCTGGTGCCTGAGGACGAACGCACGGCCCTGCTGCGCGATCTCCAGTCGTTCGCGCTCCGCCAGCCGCCGCCCGAGACCTACTACAACCGCAATCTGACTCGCGACGGTCGCCTGATCGACGTACAGGTGGACTGGAACTACAAGCGCGACGAGCGCGGGCGGGTCGTCGGTTTCGTCAGCGTCGCCAAGGACATCACCGACTACCGCCGCGCCCGTCGGCTGCTCGACGGCCGCAACCGGGTGCTGGAGATGCTGGCGCGCGGTCGGCCCATGACCGACATGCTGGAGGCTATCGTCGCCTATCTCGAACAGATCGCCCCGCACGCCATCTGCTCGATCCATCGACTTGACCCCGAGTCCCAGACCCTGCACACGCTCGCAAGCCTGCGCTTGCCCGAGTCCTATACCCGCGCCGTCGAGGGCGTGCGGGTCGGGCTCGGCGTGGGTTCCTGCGGGACCGCGGCCGTCACCGGCCAGCGCGTGATCGTCGCGGACATCCTGGCGCATCCCGACTGGGCCGACTATCGGGAGCTGATGCTCCAGACACCGCTGCGCGCCTGCTGGTCGCAACCCATCCTGGACCACGCCGGACAGGTACTCGGCACCTTCGCCGTGTATGCCACCCAGACGATGGAGCCGACGGTGGCGGATCTGGAACTGATCGAATCGGCGGCCGAACTGGCGGCGATCGTCATTGAACACGAGCAGGCCGAGGCCGCGATCCGCAAGGCGGAGGAGCAGTCGCGGCTGCTGCTGGAATCCAGCACCGAGGGGATTTTCGGTCTGGATCTCGCGGGCCGGATCACCTTCATCAATCCGGCCGCCGCCAGTCTGGTCGGTTTCGACCCCGACGAGTTGATCGGCGGCGTCGTTCACGAACGGATTCATCACTCCCGCGCCGATGGTACGCCGCTGCTTAACAACGACTGCGCCATGCTGGCCGCTGCGCGCGAAGGCGGCAATCACCATGTCGCCCATGAAGTCCTGTGGCGCAAGGACGGCAGTTGTTTTCCGGCCGAATACTGGGCGACCCCGCTGCGACGCGACCAGCGGATCGAAGGGGCGGTGGTGACCTTCCACGACATCAGCGCCCGGCGGCGCGCCGAGGCGGAGATCCAGCATCTCGCCTTCCACGACGCCCTGACCGGCCTGCCCAACCGGCTGCTGTTCAAGGAAGAGCTGCAACAGGCGCTCACCGCGCTGCGGCGTGAGCGCAAGCGCTTCGCTCTGCACCTGCTGGATCTGGACCACTTCAAGGATGTCAACGACAGTCTCGGTCATCCAGTCGGCGACGAGCTGCTGCGCGCCGTGGCCGATCGGCTCACCGCGATCACCCGCGGCACCGACCTGCTGGCACGTCTCGGCGGCGACGAGTTCGCCCTGCTGCAGGGCGACATCCAGGAGATTGCCGACGCCGCCATGCTGGCCGGGGAGATCGTCGAGCAGCTCGGTCAGGACTTCGACCTGAACGGCGTCCGACTCAACATCAATACCAGCATCGGGATCGTCATCGCCAATCAACAGAGCCGCGACGTGGACGAGCTGATCGCCCAGGCGGACGTGGCGCTCTACAAGGCCAAGGAGGCCGGACGCGGCACCCATGCCTTTTTCGAGGACGCCATGACCCTGCAACTGAAGCAGGACATGGAGATCGCCCGCGAACTCTCCCAGGCCATCAAGCACGACGAGTTGCTGATCCACTATCAGCCGCAGTTCGACCTCAACGAGGGCGGTCTGGTGGGCATGGAGGCGCTGGTGCGCTGGCATCACCCCAGCCGCGGCCTGCTCCATCCAGGCGACTTCATCGCGGTGGCGGAGAAGCGCGGACTGATCCGGGGTCTGTCGGACTGGGTGCTGACCGAGGCCTGCCGGCAAAGCCGCGCGTGGGCCGAACAGGGTCTCGACTTCGGACGGATCGCGGTCAATCTGTGCGCCCAGCAGGTCGGCGATCTCGCCTTCGGCGACCGTATTCTGGAGATCCTGCACGACACCGGCGCGCTCCCCCGGCACCTGGAACTCGAATTCACCGAGACCGTGCTGATCGAGGCCACCGCGCAGACCCAGGCGGACATCGTGCGTCTGTCCGAACTGGGGGTTCATTTCGCCATCGACGACTTCGGCACCGGTTTTTCCTCGCTCCAGTACCTGCGCAAATTCCGCACCGACAAGATCAAGATCGACCGCGAATTCGTCCAGGATGTCATCCTGGACGCGGGCGACGCCGAGATCGTCAAGGCCACCATCGCGCTGGGCGCCGCGCTGGGCCTGATTACCATCGCCGAGGGGGTGGAAACCGAGGAGCAGGCAGCGTTTCTCCGACGCCATGGCTGTCGGCAGGCGCAGGGTTATCTCTATGCCCGCCCGATTCCGGCCAGCGAAATCGAACGACACTGGCTGCGACCGGCGCCGACCGCGGCGGCCATTGGCTGAGGCGAGTTCCGAAAACAACATCCCATGAACGTGTCCCGAGCGACATCGCGTCTAACTTGTAAACGGACAGGATTCACAGGATTTCGCAAGATTGACAGGATTAAAAACAATGGCTTCTATCCTGTTCATCCTGCGAAATCCTGTGAATCCTGTCCATTAACAGCCTCTCCATGGGTAGATTGTTTTCAGGAAATCACCTAAGCCCACGTCTCAAACGTCTGATCGGCGGGGCCGGGGAACTCTCGGGATGCGATCCATCAAAGGCAACGGGGCCCGAACCCGTCACACTGTCCGGGCATCCCACTCAACCTTTCAACCGATCCATCAACAGAAGAGATTGACCTCCAATGAAAACACTTGTCCGTCTGACCGCCGCCTCCGCCTTTCTGACCGTCGGCCTGGCCATCGCCGAAACGCCTGCCGCAAAGGCGCCGGTCAACCCCAATGTCGAGGAGGCCAAGGGCATCGTCAAGGCGTTCGCGACCCAACTGCAGGGCGAACTCAAGGCCGCGATCGATGAAGGCGGCCCAGTCCAGGCCATCGGCGTCTGCAAGGAGCGCGCGCCGGCCATCGCCGCCGAACTGGGCGAAAAGACCGGCTGGCAGGTCAAGCGAACCAGTCTCAAGACTCGCAACGCCGAACTCGATACCCCCGATGCCTGGGAACAGGACGTGCTGACCGCGTTCGAGCAACGCAAGGCGGCGGGCGAGGATGTGCAGACCATGGCACAAGCCACGGTGGTCGAGACCGAGGCCGGCAAGGCGTTTCGCTTCATGAAGGCCATCCCCACCGGCGAGGTTTGCCTGGCCTGTCACGGCAGCACGATCAACCCGGAGGTAGCCGCGGCGCTCGACGAGCATTATCCTAACGATCAGGCTCGCGGCTACAGCCTGGGCGACATTCGCGGCGCCTTCAGCCTGACCAAACCACTCTGATCGCAAACCGCCCCGGAACCCGGCCGGGGTCCGGAGGTGAAGATCCATGGCCGACGTTCAGTTCGACCTCAGCTTTGACGGCACGCTCGTGCCCGACGCCGACCCGAGTGCCGTGCGCCGGCAGTTGGGCGCGCTCTTCAAGCTCGACGACGCGGGCGTCGCCCGGCTGTTCACGGGCAAGCCGGTGTTTGTCAGACACGCGGTCGACGTTGCCACGGCGGCCAAGTTCGAGCGGGTTTTCGCCCAGGCCGGAGCGGTTCTGACCATCGCTCCCTGTGAGGAGGCCCGCGTTCAGTCCGAGGTTGCGGAGCACGGCGACGCCGATCCGAACGAAGCCTCCCCGGTGCGCGCCGAGGCGTCGCCCGCGCCCAGTGCGCCATCCGGTCTCGCGCTCGCACCCCAGGACGGCTTTCTCGAACCGACCGGCCCGGTTAAGATTCCGGACCTCGATACCAGTTATCTAAGCCTCGTCTCCAGTCCCGACTGGAGCCTTGAGGACTGCGAACCGACCGTCGCGCCTGCCCCGGCGGCGGACCTCAGCCATCTTTCGCTGGCGGCCATCGACACCCCCGACCCCAGGGACAACACGGATTGACGCCCACTCAATGAGCACAGACTTCGACCACATCGTGATTGGCGCCGGCATCAGCGGACTCGGCGCCGCCCATTTCTCCGCCCGCCGGGGTCTTTCCACACTGGTTCTCGAATCCAGCGAGCGGATCGGTGGCTGTCTCAACAGCCAGCATTTCGATGCGCTCGACGGTTACTGGACCGAGGCCGGCGGACACACCTGCTTCAACAGCTACGGCAACCTGCTGTCGATCCTGGACGATCTCGGTTTGACCGACCGGGTACAGCCCAAGGTCAAGGTCGGCTATTCGCTCTGGAAGGACGGTAAGCGGCGCTCCATTACGTCCGCGCTGCATTTCCTGGAGGCTGCCCGTTCCATCCCGCGCATCTTTCGGGCACCCAAGGCCGGGCGCGGCGTCGCCGATTATTATGGAACCGTGCTTGGTCATCGGAACTATCGGGATCTGCTGCGCCATGCCTTCCAGGCCGTCATCTGTCAACCCGCCGACGACTATCCGGCCGAGGCGCTGTTTCGCCGTAAACCGCGCCGTAAGGAGGTCATCAAAGCGTTCACCTTCGCCGAAGGGCTCTCGACCATCCCGGACGCCATCGCCGCCCAGTCGTCCATCGCGGTCCGCACCGGACAGCGCGTCTCGGCCATCGAACCGGATGGCGAGGGTTTTCGGATACTCGTCGAGAAGGCCGACGAAATCCGTTGTGCCGCCCTGACTCTGGCGGTTCCGCCCGACGCCGCCACCGCCCTGATGCCCAAGGCGTTCGAGACGGCGCGCGCGACCATCGCCGGGATCGGCATGGCCGAGATCGAAACCCTGGTTCTGACCTTCCGCAACCGTGATTTGGATCTCAAGCCCCTGGCGGGGCTGATCGCCGTGGACGATGCTTTCTATTCGGCGGTCTCGCGCGACTTCCTGCCGGACGCGAATTATCGCGGCTTCGCCTTCCACTTCCGTCCGGGCGAACTCTGTCAGGAAGCTCAGGCCGCCCATGCCTGCGCCGTGCTCGGCGTCAAACCCGAGCGCATCGCCGCCCGCGCCTATGTCCACAATCGTTTGCCAGCCTTGCGTCACGGCCACACCGATCTGGTGCAACGGCTCGACGCGGCGCTATCCGGTCAACGGCTTGGCGTCACCGGCAACTGGTTCCTCGGGGTTTCGATCGAGGACGCGCTGACCCGCAGCCGCGCCGAGTCGGATCGTCTGTTCGGCGCTTAGGCGAACACCCCAAAGGAGCAATGCACCATGCGCAAAACCCTCCTCGCCCTGATCCTCGTCGCTCTCGCCGCGCCGATCGCCGCCGAAGAAATCGGCAGCGTCGCCACCAAGTTCAAATGGATGGGCCCCAACGACAAGATCGTCATCGAGGTCTTTCAGGACGAACTCATCCCCGGTGTCGCCTGTTATCTCAGCCGTGCCAAGACTGGCGGCGTCTCGGGCGCGGTCGGCATCGCCGAGGACACCTCCGATGCCTCGCTCGACTGCGTCCAGATTGGACCGATCGACCTGTCGGACGATGTGCGTTCGGGCAAACGCGACGGCGAGGATGTGTTCAAGAAGCGTACCTCGATCCTGTTCAAGACGCTTCAGGTCGTCCGCTTCTACGATGCGCCGCGCCATGCGCTGGTCTATCTGAGCTATAGCGACCGGATCATCGAGGGTTCGCCGAAGAACAGCGTCACGGCGGTCGCCATCCAGCCCTGGACCAAGGCTGCCACGCCGACACAGTGAAGCGTTGCCCCAACCACGCCCCCCTGTCAGTGCGGGCCGATGTGTCGTGAGCCCTGGCTGAGAGTCCCACCGCCCGGATCGGCACCGACCCGGAACCGCCGGGCAAATCGACCGCGTCTGTCCCCGCGAACAACGGCGGATGCATCGGAAACCAATCCTCAATCCAGCCCCATTTGCGGATAAAATCCCCAGTCTGGTTTCTATCCCAATGAGGTTTACCGGTGGCGTCAGACAACATGCAGCAACCCGAAGGCCGGCCAGGCGCCGGGCGCGCGCCGATCGTCTGGGAGACGCCCACCGATGACCGCTACCGGGATATCCTCTATCAACAGGCCGAGCGGATCGCGAAGATCACCATCAACCGTCCGGAGGTGCGCAATGCCTTTCGCCCCCAGACGGTGCGCGAGCTGATCGACGCCTTTCATCGCGCCCACTTGGATCCGGAGATCGGGGTCATCGTCCTGACCGGCGCCGGCGACCTGGCCTTCTGCTCGGGCGGCGATCAGCGCATCCGTGGCGACGCGGGCTATCAGGACGAGTCTGGCGTGGAGCATCTGAACGTGCTGGAACTGCAACGCCAGATCCGCACCCTGCCCAAGCCGGTGGTCGCCATGGTCGCGGGCTATGCGATCGGCGGCGGACATGTGCTGCATCTGATCTGCGACCTGACCATTGCCGCCGACAACGCGCGCTTCGGTCAGACCGGCCCACGGGTCGGCAGTTTTGACGGCGGTTTCGGGGCCGGTCTCATGGCCCGCACCGTGGGGCTCAAAAAGGCCAAGGAGATCTGGTTTCTGTGCCGTCAGTACGATGCTCGGGCGGCACTCGACATGGGCCTGGTCAACACCGTCGTGCCCCTGCGCGAACTGGAGTCCGAGACGGTCGACTGGTGCCGCCAGATGAACCGGCTCTCGCCGACCGCCCTGCGCGTGCTCAAGTCGTCCTTCAATGCCGACACCGACGGGTTGGCCGGGATTCAGGAACTCGCGGGCAATGCCACCGCGCTCTTCTATACCACCGAGGAGGGGCAGGAGGGACGCAATGCCTTCCTCGAAAAACGCGAGCCGGATTTTCACCGGTTTCCGCGGCGGCCTTGAGACTCGCGGCCCGCTGGCGGCGATCATCTCTCTGTAGTAACGTCGCTACTCACTCAGAATGGGGTGCTCACATGACGATCACGACCATCTCAAGCCGGGAATTCAATCAGCACGCCAGCGATGCCAAGAAGGCCGCCAACCAGGGTCCGGTCTTCATCACCGACCGTGGCCGACCGGCGCATGTGCTCATGAGCATCGACGACTATCGAAAACTGTCGGGCGGCCGAATGACCTTGCTGGATGCGCTGGCCCAGACTGCGGCCCCGGATGTCGATTTCGAGCCGCCGCGTGTCATGGGGCTTTTGCGTCCGGCGGATCTGTCCTGATGTTCGTTCTGGATACCAATGTCGTTTCCGAGATGCGCCGACCGGAGAAGGCTGACCCCAGGGTCAGGGCCTGGGCCGCCGCGACCCCGCTTGCCAGCTTTTTTCTGTCGTCCATCACCGTGCTGGAACTCGAGATTGGCGTGTTATCGCGGGAGCGGAAAGATGCCGCTCAAGGGGCGATCTTGCGCGCCTGGCTCGACAGCCAGGTCTTGCCGGGGTTTTCCGAGCGCATTCTCGCGGTCGATCTCGCCGTTGCGCAATGCTGCGCACGTCTGCACGTGCCAGATCCGCGCGCGGAGCGGGACGCGCTCATTGCGGCGACCGCGCTGGTTCATGGCATGACCGTGGTCACCCGAAATGTTCCCGACTTCGCGCCCACTGGCGTGCGGATCCTGAATCCCTGGGCGGATGTCTGAGGTGATTTTTTGAAACCAATCTACCCAACAGAAAGGCGGTTAATGGACAGGATTAACAGGATTTCTCAGGATGGACAGGATTTCGTCAAAAGCTGTTTTTGAATCCTGTGAATCTTGAAACATCCTGTTAATCCTGTCCATTTTGAAGCCTTGGGCATGGGTATGAACTTTCCCGGAAATCGCCTGAAACCCGGAGCGGCGCCGATCCTAGCCAGGCCCCTTTCGGCCTCACTCACTCACCGACCTTCGACTCCATCATGACCCACACCTCGCAGGTTTGCCTACCTGGAAAGGCCCCGCAAACGCCCTCGCGCCTGACGCGCTGGATCGCGGCCGCGCGCCCCAAGACCTTGCCGCTGACGCTGTCCCCCGTGATCGCGGGCATCGCGCTCGCGCTCGCCGAAACGGGACAACTGGCCCCACTGGCGGCGCTCTGCACCCTGCTCGCGGCCATGCTGATCCAGATCGGAACCAATCTGCATAACGACGCGGCGGACTTCGAGCGCGGTGCGGACACCGCCGCGCGTCTCGGTCCCGCGCGCGCGACGGCCCAGGGCTGGTTCAGCGCGCGGCAGGTCAAGACCGCCGCGCACCTGACGTTCGCGCTCGCCTTTCTGCTGGGGCTGGCCCTGATCGCGCGCGGCGGCTGGCCGATTCTGCTCGTCGGACTCGCCTCGCTCGCCGCCGGCTATGCCTATACCAGCGGTCCGCGACCCATCGCCTATGGCCCTTTCGGCGAGGTCTTTGTCCTGCTCTTTTTCGGGATGGCGGCAGTGGGCGGCAGCTATTATCTCCAGACCCTGACCTTCGGCTGGCGGCCGCTGTGGCTGGGTTTCGCGCTCGGACTGCCCGCCGCCGCCGTGCTGCTGGTGAACAATTACCGCGACCTGGAGACTGATCGCGCGGCCGGGCGCCGGACCCTCTGTCATTACCTCGACCGTCCGCGCGCCCGGATCCTCTATACCCTGCTGCTGCTGGCGCCGGTCCTTGTCCTGCTGGCGGCGGATCTCCCCGGCGGCGCCTGGCCGCTGCTCGCCGCCCTGCCGCTGGCCGCGTTTTTGAGTCTCCGGCTCTTTCGCGGCGCCCGTGGCGAGGCGCTCAATACCCAACTCGCCCGCACGGCGCTCTTTCAGTCCCTGCTCGTCGTGCTGTTGATCGTCGGCTTTCTGCTCCCCGGATTGCCGTGATCGAGCGACTTCAGGTCAGACCCTATGAACTGCCGCTACGCCGTGCCTGGGCAAGCGCCCGCGGCGGTTTCGCGCGGCGTCGGGGCTGGCTGATCCAGGCGAGCGCCGAGGGACTGCATGGCTATGGCGATTGCGCGCCGCTGCCGGCCGCCGGCACCGAAACGTCCGAGGCGGCCTGGGAGGCGCTGTGCCAGGCGCGGGCTTGCGCGCTGTCCCGGTCGGCGGACACCCTGCTGGAGTCGCTGGCGCGGGAGTTGGCGACCGCCCCCGCCGCCCGCTTCGCCCTCGAATGCGCCCTGCTCGATCTGGCCAGCCGTCGCCGGGGGCTCCCGTTGCGGCGCTGGCTCTCCGACAGCGCGCGCGACGAGGTGCCGGTGAACGCCCTGCTCGGCGCGCTTGGAACGCTCGTCCCAGCCGATCTCCAGACGGCCTGCGACGCGGGATTCCGGGTGCTGAAGATCAAGGTAGGCATCCATGACCCGACCGCCGAACTCAAACATCTGGTCGATCTTGCGCGCCATCTGCCGTCCGACATCGGATTACGGCTCGACGCCAATGGCGCCTGGGAACCGGACGTGGCCAGACGCCTGATCGACGGACTGAATTCGCTCCCCATCGAATCGCTCGAAGAGCCCCTGCGCAACCCCGACTCCGAGATGTTGACAAGGCTTCAAGCCGGCGCGGCCTTTCCATTGGCGCGCGACGAATCGCTGCACGGACTGGGCACGGACCTCGATCCCGCGACACTCGGCGTGCGGCGCATCGTCCTCAAACCGGCCGCGCTCGGCGGTCTGGCGCGCGCGCTCGCGCTGTCCGCGCGCGCCAGGGCGGCGGGGATCGAGGTCGTCGTCACCGGTCTGGTGGACAGCGCGGCGGGTCTGTGGCCGACCGCGCAACTGGCCGCCGCCATCGGCAGTCCCATCCCGCACGGACTCGCGACGGCGGACTGGCTGGCCGCCGATCTTGGCCCCGCCCCGCGCCCGCGACTCGGTCAGATCGATCTGCCCCGGACGGCGGGCTCGGGATTCGAGCCGTCCCCATGACCGCGAGCCTGGATCCCGAGGTCTGGTCGGTCCTGCGGCTGATCCTGCAGGTCGCCTTTTTCGTGTCCGTGTTCGCGCTTCTCAAATCCATGTATGAGGTTCGCGAATTCACCCAATTGCGGCATCTGGCCAAGCCGACGGGCGCCTTTCGTGTCCCGACGATTCTGCTGTCTCTGTTGTTTCTCGGTCTCTTGCTCTATCAGGCGACCTGGCAACTGACCGGTGTCTTCCGTCCCGAATTCATCGCCTTCATGCAGCTGCACGACCGACGCGAGTTCAATCCTGCCCACTGGATTGAACGCGGCCGGATTCTCGACCGCCGGGGCGAGGTGCTCGCCTACAGCGAGGAGATTCTTGGCAAGGTCTACCGGATCTATCCCGATGGGCCGGTGTTCTCGCCGGTGGTCGGCTACACGCAACCGATGTTCGGGGCGACCGGGATGGAGGCCGTGGCGACCGTTCATCTGAATGGCGGCACGGCCGCAAGTCTGAAAAACTGGAGCGAACTGGGCCGGCAGCTGGTGGTCCAGGAGAAGCGCCCGCGCGGACAGGATCTGACCCTGACGCTGGACGCCGACCTGCAACGCCTCGCGGTCGAACGGCTCGGCGAGTGCCGGGGCGCGGTGGTGCTGCTGAATACGATCGATGGCGCGATTCGCGTGCTGGCGAGCGTCCCTTCCTACGACCCCAACCAGATCACCCCGGCGCTCTTTCAGGGCGGCGATCCCGCCTCGCCCTTGCTGAACCGCGCGACCCAGGGACTCTATCCGCCGGGCTCCACCTTCAAGATCGCCCTGGCCAGTCTGGCGCTCGAACAGGGATTCGCGGGCACGCTCGACTGTCCGGCGGACGGTTTCACGACCTCGGCTCGCTATCGCAAGATTCGCGATCACGAATATTACGGCGCGCGCAACAATGGAACGGTCTGGAAGGGGTATGGACGGCTGGATCTGACGCGGGCGCTGGCGAAATCGTCCAACGTCTTTTTCGCGCAACTCGGGGTGCGGTACGGTCACGACGCCTTCGACGCCATGACCGACCGGTTCCAACTCAATCGTCAGATCCGGCTCCATGAGAGTCCCTATGGCGTCTGGGCGATGCGCACCGGTCAGGCGCCGCGTCTCGATCGCTCGGATCGCTATGGCCTGGCGCAGATGTCCATCGGGCAGGGGCGATTGCTGGTGACGCCGGCCTACATGGCCATCATGGCGGGCGCGGTGGCCAATCAGGGACTGGCGATGACGCCCCGGCTGATCGAAAACGAACCGCCCAGGCCGCTCGCCCGCTTCATGAGCGAGACAACGGCCGGGAAACTCGCGCCCATGCTGCGCAAGGTTGTCACGGAGGGCACGGGGCGCGGCATCGACCAACCGACCCTCGCCATCGCGGGCAAGACCGGCACCGCGCAGAATCCCCAGGGGGATTCGCACAGTTGGTTCGTCGGCTTCGCCCCCGCCGACCGCCCGGAGCTGGCGATCGCCGTGCTGGTCGAACAGGGCGGTTATGGCTCCGCGGTCGCGGCCCCGATCGCGCGGGATCTGCTGCTGCGCGCGCAGGCGTTGGGGCTGATTCGCGACTAGGAGCCTGTCCGACTTAGGTCGGACGTCGCGGCGAAGCCGCTCTGGAGGCTGAAAATCAAGGTGACTTTCTCATCAATGGGTCATTGAATGGCCATTTTTCACGACATCGACGCCACGTCACGCTGTTTTCATGGAT
>NZ_CAIPNF010000266.1 GCF_903866365.1 uncultured Thiocystis sp. | reverse complement strand
GGCGGCGGTGGTGCTCGGGGTGCCCATGTACACCAACGCGGCCGGCATCATCCCCATCGTCGAGGCGCTGATCGGCAAGGGCGCGGCGCTCGGCACCACACTGGCCTTCATGATGAGCGTCATCGCGCTCTCCGCCCCGGAAATGCTGATCCTGCGCAAGGTGCTCAAGTGGCCACTGATCGCCACCTTTGCCGGCGTGGTCGCGACCGGGATTCTCCTCGTTGGTTATGTCTTCAATCTCGTTCTCTAACGGAGTCAATCGGTATGAAAAATGTCAAGATCCTCGGCACCGGCTGCCGCAACTGTCAGACCACGCTCAGTCTGGTCGAGGAGGTCGCCCGCGCCAAATGCATCGAAATCGAGTTGGAGAAGGTGGACCAGATCCAGGACATCATGCAGTACCGCATCATGGCGACGCCGGGGGTGGTGATCGACGGCGAGGTGGTGCATTCGGGCGGGGTGCCGGATCGCAAGACGGTGGAAGGCTGGTTCGATCCCATGGTCTGAGCCAAACACCTCGCTCGCCACCGCCCAGCGGCTCCGTCATGGCGTGCCGCCAAGCCAAAGAGCAGTCAAACCGAACCTCATTCACACAACGACGCAGCGACCCGCCCCATGAAAACACCAAGACTCCTCTCTTGCCCTGACCAGCGCGCGCCCAAGAGACACTCTGCGCGGGTCAGCGGCATCGTCGTCGCCAGCCTCCTGCTGGGGGCGATCGGCGCGGTGCGGGCCGAACTGCCCTCGGCCAGTGCCGAGGCCATCCGCCAAGCACTCGGGTCCGGTCATCCCACGGTGATCGACGTGGGTGCGCGGACCTGCATCCCCTGCAAGAAAATGGCGCCCATCCTCGAATCCTTGGCCAACACCTATCGCGGCCAGGCCAGCGTGCTGTTCGTCGATTTGCACGCGGATGAGGCGACCGCCAAAACCTTGCGCATTCAGATGATCCCGACCCAGATCTTCTTCGACGCCCAAGGCCAGGAGGTCAAACGCCACATCGGCTTCATGGACGAACAGGCGATCCTCGCGGAGTTCAAGACGCTGGGGGTTGACGCCCAGGGCGCGGAATGACCGGGTTCGACCACCTCGATCAGCTCCTGGTCGCTTACCCGCTGCTGGCCTTCGGCGCGGTCTTTGTGGCCGGCGTGATCTCCTCGGCCTCGCCCTGCGTACTGACCACCATCCCACTGGTGATCGGCTTCGTTGGAGGCTATGCCGATGGCGATCGCTGGAAGGCGTTTCGCTATTCCCTGAGCTTCGTCTTCGGCCTGTCGTTGACCTTCACCGCCCTGGGGATGGCCGCCGGACTCTTCGGCACCTTGTTCGGTACCGTCGGCGGCGGCTGGTACCTGGTCGTCGGCGTCCTGGCCCTGCTGATGGGCGGGCAGATGATGGGGCTCTATGCCATCCCCTTGCCGGTCCCGCCCCAGTACCGGCCCAAACAGGGCGGGTTGATCGGGGCCTTTCTGCTCGGGCTTTTCTTCGGGGTGGTTTCCTCGCCCTGTGCCACGCCGGTGCTGGCGGTGATCCTGGCCTATGTCGCGACCCACGGCGAGATTCTCTACGGCGCAGCGCTGCTGTTTGTTTATGCCATCGGCCATTGTCTCTTGATGCTGGCGGCCGGTACCTCGATCGGTTTTGTCGAGTCCTTCGCCAAGTGCAAGGGCATCGCCCATCTCTCCGCCTGGACCCGACGCACCGGCGGACTGATGGTTGCTTTGGTTGGCGGCTATCTGGTCTGGAACGCCTGATGTCCAAGCGCGACGTCACGATCTCTCACCGTGACGCGCCGGTCGAGCGCGTCGCTCAACCCATCGGGAATTCCGTCCTGCCATGAAGCGACCCTCCCTCTCGACCCTCCTCATCGCCGCCGCGCTGGTCGTCGTCGCCGGGCTGGTGTTCTACAGGCTCAAGCTGGCCCCCGAATCGGTCATCGCGCACCCCGTGGCGCGCGGGACGATCGTCGGCGAGGTCATGGGGACCGGGACGCTGGAGGCGCGGGTGAAGACGACCATGAGCGCGCGCATCCAGGAACGCCTTGCACAGGTGCTGGTGGATCAGGGCGACCGGGTCAAGGCCGGTCAGCTCCTCGCACGGCTCGATGATGCGGAGACCCGGCAGCAGGTTGCCGTGGCGCTGGCCACGCTGGACGCGGCACACCGCACGGCCGAGCGTGTCGGCGCCGATCTAGCCCGCTCCGAGGCCGTGCTTGCGCTGGCCCGCCTCGATCACCAGCGCACCACGGGGGGCTGCTGGCGACCAAGGCCGCGTCACGGGCCGATGTGGACAAGACCGCCGAAGGGCTCCATGTCGCCGAGGCCGATCTCAAGCGATCCAACGCCGCCATCGCCGAGGCGCAGAGTCAGGTCGTCATGGCCGAGAAGACACTGCTTTACCGCCAGGAACAGCTCGCCTTCACCGAGATCCGCGCACCCTACGACGGACTCATCATTCGTCGCGACCACGATCCCGGCGACGTGCTCGTGCCGGGGGCCTCGCTCATGCAGCTCGTCTCCCTGGAAGAACTCTGGGTCAGCGCCTGGGTCGACGAGACCGTGATTCCCGCGCTCGCCACCGGGCAACCGGCGCGGATCCTGTTCCGCTCCGAGCCAGGGCGCGACTATCCCGGTACGGTTGCTCGCCTGGGTCGCGAGGCCGACCGCGAGACGCGCGAATTCCTGGTCGATGTGGGCGTCAGTGCGTTGCCGACGAATTGGGCCATTGGGCAGCGCGCCGACGTTTTCATTGAGGTTGGTCGCCAGACCGATGCGCTGCTTCTGCCACAGGATTTCCTGGTCTGGAAGGCCGGACAGCCTGGCGTCTTTGTCGACCAAGAAGGACGCGCTCAGTGGCGCGGCGTCACCCTGGGTTTGCACGGCGCCCAGGACATCGCCGTCACGCAGGGCCTCAGCGCCGGCGAGCCCGTCGTCC
>NZ_CAIPNF010000265.1 GCF_903866365.1 uncultured Thiocystis sp. | reverse complement strand
CGCCGACGACCGCCGCCTCCAAAGCCGGCCTATCTTCTACCCATTGCCGCGTAGGGGGTGGCCGGAACGATGATCAAGGCCCCGTTGAGGCATACACCACTGAGCTGTTGATACCCTCACACTCTTATATAATGGGCGCTCTGGTCTGGGCCGGAGTTGTTGGTGGCGTATTTTGGGTCTACGTGCTAGTGATGCTTTCACGCATCATCCTGCCGAATCTGCGTCACCTCCCAGTCTATTTCTACAGTGTATCGATCGGTCTCTTTTGGAATATTTTTTTCTCGCCTTTTGGCGCATCGGCAAGGTGGTCCACGGCCCTGACGATGGCTGCTTTGTTGGCCTACGTCTATGCTTTTTACGAGAGCAAGCGCTCTTCGATGCAATACCCCGCCTTTGACCTATCAGCACACACTATTAGGTAAAATTTATTATGAGGAATATGCCAAAATTTTCTATTGTGACAATTTCATATAATCAGGCCGGATTCCTTGAGGAAACAATCTTGTCGATCCTTAACCAAGGTCATCCGAATGTTGAATATATCGTGGTCGACGCGGGGTCGACTGATGGAAGTCGCGATCTCATCAAGCAGTACCGCAATAAGATATCGACTGTGATATTAGAACCTGATCGAGGGCCAGCCGACGGCCTTAACAAAGGATTCGACGAAGCGACTGGAGACTGGCTAGCGTTCATTAACGCTGATGATGCGTTGGCGGTTGGCGCCTTGTACAGCATCGATCGTTTCCTGGAAGATCATCCAGATGTGGATATTGTTTTAGGTGCGGGTCATGTTGTCGATTCGACTGGCGCATTGATCAAGCCAATTAGACCCATGGACTTCACCATGATCAAGTGGCTTTATGGGGGAGCGGATTTCATTCAGCAAGGCATGTTTTTTCGTAGATCTACCTACGAAAAGACTAGAAGATTTAATGTGGATAATCGCACTTGTTGGGATGCGGAGTTGCTTATCGATATGCTTCTAGCGGGAGCGAAGCTCGCGTGTCATGATGACGTTCTTGGACTGTTTCGAATCCATGGAGAATCGATCAGCGGCACAGGGCGATTAAATGCTGCATATAAGATTGATACAGGCCGGCTTTTCGAAAAGGCGATGGGTAGAACACGAAGCCCAGTCGATAATATTATTAGCTTATACTATCGAATTGCCAAATGGCTCTCGCATCCATTGTACTATGCCAAGCGATACGTTCATGAGAATAGGCGCCATCACTCAAACAGTGCGACTAATTCGTAAATTATCACTGATAGCGATCAAATAAGGATGGGGAAAGAATGAAAGCAGAATATGTTCAATATGGTTGCGGATGGTCTTCTGCGCCCAGCAAATGGCGTAATTTCGATGCTTCTCCCACGCTGCGTTTTGAAAGATTACCTGTCATCGGCCGCTTGTATACGAAGAATGAATTACGATTCCCAAGCAATGTAGAGTATGGCGACATTGTGAAAGGCTTATCTGTCGCTAAGGATTCATGTAAGGGAATTTATTGTTCCCATGTGCTTGAACATCTTTCACTTGTTGATTTCCGGGCTGCTTTACGTAATACGTTTCAAATCTTGCGATCTGACGGAATATTTCGTTTCGTATTGCCGGACTTGGAATATTTAGTAAAAAATTATATTGAAAATCAAAAAAATAACGCAGCTCTAGAGTTCATGAGGGAATCCTTCCTTGGTCATGAAAGCCGAGCGAGGGGAGCAAAAGGGCTGGTTACCACTTGGCTGGGGAATTCACAGCACCTTTGGATGTGGGATTACAAGTCAATAAAGCCGGAGCTTGAACATGCTGGTTTCATTGAAATCAGAAGAGCATTTTTTGGTGACTCGCTGGATTCTTTTTTTGCTGCTGTAGAGGACAAAGGCAGATGGGAGAATTGCCTTGGGGTTGAATGCAGAAAACCAGGCTCGAAAGACACTGCAACGGACGGCATTTCCAATGCACTCCATTGCCGCCGGTGAGTTTGGTTGTTGCGCCGTTTTTCTCACGCGATTTTTATCAGAGTCTCCACTCCGTCGACAAACCGCTGCACATCGCCCTGTGGCGCGCTGGCGGTCGCTGCTTCGCACATCTGTCGCCACAGCGCCTCATCATCGCTCAACAATCGCATGAAATACGCCATGCCACGTGGGTTGTCTGGCTCGATGACAAAGCCGTTGACACCGCTGCGCACGAGCAGATCACGGGCGCCGCAGTTGTCGGACAGGATGACCGGCAACCCCATCGCCTGCGCCTCGATGACGACATTGCCGAATTGCTCCTCGACGCTCGGCAGCAAGAGAACCAGCGTCTGGCCGAGCGTTTGGCTGATGACATCATCCTGGAGCCAGCCGCGAAAGACAATGTGCTCAAAGAGACACAGGTCGTCCGCTTGCTGACGCAAGGCAGCTTCATCCGGTCCGGAACCGCACAGATGCAGAGGGCGCGGCGCGTCCACCGTCTGCCGGTAGAGCGCATAGGCCGATAAGAGCATGGCCAGGTTTTTCTTTGGTACAAGACGCGCGATCGACGTGAAATGACGATCCTGGAAGGCCGTACCCTCCGGCGCTGGCGGTACGCCGGCCTGACGACGAATCCGACTGACGCTCACGACGTTATATTCACCGGCAATCCTATGTGAAGGCATACCGAGAAACCTCGCATAATCTTTCAATCGTTTTCCACTGGCTAGTGCGCCATGGTATGGCAACATATAGAGGCGCTTTCCGCACTCCCGCCAAAGATGGCGCTGGTAATCATCGTACTTTGATTCATGCATGACAATGACCCGTCCTCCCCGTGCGCGCAGGGCGACAGCCAACAGGAAGATGGCGGGATCTTGATAATGGCAGAGGAAAAAACAGGTCTCGCGCGGCGGCGGCAGATTGGCGAGGATTCGCCAGACTCGTGCGATCGTGGAGCGCGGCGCAGTGTCCGTGAAGACGGTTCTTTTCTCGAAGGTTTCGGACGGCCTAGAGTCCCAGGCGTAGGTGGTGCTTTTAGGCGTCAGTTCGACCCCGATGACATCTACCCGATCCGACAGATGCCGATGCACGGCCTCGACGCGGTCCATGTGATAGGGGCCGAAATTGTCCCAGAGAAAGACAACTGCACTTCGATTTGCTGTTTTTTGCACCATGGTTTACTCGTGCCAAGTTATGTGAAAGCGGAACGCCTTAACGCCCATTCGCCCGACGGCGTTCGATCACGCGCCGATACTCTTCACTCAACAGATCGACAATCCGAGGCCAGGTGTAGCGACTCTGCGCGGCACGCCGACCGTTTTCGCCCAGCCGCTGGCGGCGTTCTGGATCGTTTAGCAATTCCAGGATCGCTCGCGCCACCTCATCCGCATCGCATTCGGTGACCAGCCCCGCCCCTTCCTCTGTCACCTCGTGATGGATGTTGACATGCCTGGAAATGATGACTGGCAACGCGCAGGCCATGGACTCGACGACGGTCATGCCGAAGTTCTCGGTATAGGACGGCAGCACGAAGACATCGGCGTCCACGTAAGCCTGAACCAGTTCGATTCCGGTCAGGAACTCCACGAAGACCACCGCCTGTTCAAGCCCGCGCTCCCGCACCCAGGCGCGCACCTGATCGCCATAATCGTCGTTCGCCGGACCCACGATAGCCAGCCGCGCGTGCGGGAGCGAGCGCCGCACTTGATCGAACGCCGGGACGAGAATATCCAGCCCCTTCTTGTGATGCAGGCGTCCGAGAAAGAGCACCAGGGGCGCGTCGCCAATGGACATGGCTTGACGAAACGCGCCTCTGGGCGGCAACTGGTCGAATGGCGCCCAGTCGATGCCATTCGGTACCACGAAGGAGGGCGCGCGCAGTTGAAGAAAGGCGGCGAGACGGCGCTCGTCCTCGGCGGTGTAATGAATCGCGCCCGCGCCATGCAGGTTCGGCAAATCGAACCAGCGTTCATAGAGCCGCTTGAGGCCAAGGCTCGCCGTACTTCTGGCGTAAAGATAGGGATCAAGCGCCCCGTGCGGACTAATCACATAGGGAATGCCCTGCTTTCTGGCGAGTCGGGCGCAATAGGTGAGCGGGAAACGGTAAAGCCCGTGGATATGAACGAGGTCGAAGGTGTGCAGCGAGCGTCTTGCCCAGTGCCAGAGTGATCGCGACACCACCAGCGGATGGAAATCGACGGAGAAATACCAAGTCGTCACGCCATCCTCAAGGATCGGAACATTGGGCGGCACGTCCAAAATACCCTTGGGGTGATCGGCGTTCGTTGTGCAGATAGTGACATTCAGGCCAGCTTGGACCTGTTGTCTGGCCAGCGCCTTCAGAACAGTCGTGGGGCCGCCATAGCGCGGGGATAGGGTCGTGATGACGTGGAGAATGTTCATTCGGAGTCCAAAGCAGAAAAGGGGTGAGGATCGATGATGATCGATTTGCGATCACGCCCGCCGAAACAACCAATCCGCCTGCACCCGCTGCCCTTGGTGAAGCTGTTCATTAGACACGCTTGTTGGGCTAATACGCGATGCGACCCTTCAAAGAATCGGCAGATTTTGGACTTGCCATGTGGCTAGGATGCGTCCCTCCGCGACTAAGCTATCGTCGATTTTATGCAGGGGCGGAGGTAAGCAGAACGGGCTTTTCAAGAGATTTAAAATTCGAAAATCCCCGCTAGAAATATCAGAATTAAACCAGATTGAACCATCATTCGTGGCAATCAGGTACTTTGCGCCGCTCAAAGTGACATTCCTAAGCACCTTTTTCGCATCCTCAAAAGAAAGATGAAATAGCACTTCGCGAAGCAAAACAACATCGGCTTCAGGTAACGGTCCTACTACTGCGTCGAGCTTACGAAATTCTCTCGTTTTACCTCCGTACCTATTGAGATTATCCGCAATAACGTCACCAACAATGTCAACGCCAATATAGTGGCCATTAAACTGGCAATCCCTGAAGGATCGGAAGTCGCCGCAGCCAACATCAAGAAGGGACTGCGCCTTTAAAGATTGAAGATGATCAGATAGACGTGGCGCAATCGCCTTAACAACCGCAGCCTCTGAGCCGAGCCCCGATAACGATTCCTGCCCTGTGCTATGGACCCAGACGCCAGTCGTATAGATCTGATGAAAACGCTCCTCCAAAGAGGCTGAGGCTAAATGACCGGTCTTATAGCCACGAAGGTTCTTGTATGCGCGCAGTATGGACTCCAATCCCGATATATGCAGTATATGCCGCAGTACTTCCTTCATCGATTGAACGTGATTGTACATAGAATACCTCATAATTTTGGCATCACAGGCCAAAGTTCGGTCGGGGAAAAGGGGCAGTTTTCATTCCGATATAAGGGGCCATTAAGCTCAGGCACCGCCTCAGATTCTCTGATCAAGGTGTGGCAATCACGCCCGCCGAAACAACCAATCCGCCTGGGGGAAAAACCGGGACGGACCACGTCTTCTGCCAAGTCCTTCACGCATGCTCACGCAACAGGATTTCGAAGCCCGCTTGCGTGAAATGATGATCTGTTGTGAAGATCTGCTGTAATCCTTGCTCTCTCGCGACAACAACGCTGATGCAATCCGTCAGGCTCCAATCTTTATCGGTCATCTGCCGAAACAGAGCAAGCCCGCGATCCACTAATACGCGGTCGGATGCAACACAGCGCCAGCGGGGCGACTCGCGCGCGGTCTGGATCAACCGCAGCGCGGCTGGTTTGTAAGCCGCTCGGCTGAAGGTGTTGCCAACCTCGAGCAGGACGGCATCGGTGGTTAGGAAACGGCATCCTGCCAACGTCAGTTGACGACTCATACTGATGGCTTGGGCGTGCCATTGATCCTGGCGGTTGCCCAATGCGATCAAGGCGGCGGTATCGACGAAAATGCTCCCCATCAAATCGCACCGAGATAGTGATCGTGATGCGCGGCGAGATCAGTGATACCGGTATCGACAGCCACCGATTCAATGTCTTCCAACAACACCCACCACTGATCGGAGTTCAGTCCGCCATCAAGGGATTGAGCCAACACATCGATCACGAATTGTTGCGGGTTTGGCAACGCACGAAGCTTCTCTGCGAGCGTTTCCGGAATATCCAGTACGATTTGCATGTGTCAAGTCCTCGTGACTCTTGCCATCACAGAAAAGGCTTTGTAACAGTTCGACATTTTCTAACTTTCTCTCACGGACATTCATGGATGCGAACGGTCTGGCTCGATTCTGATCCATGTGTGCGATCAACCCCGCCGAAACAACCAATCCGCCTGCACCCGCTGCCCCTGGTGAAGCTGTTCATTGAACCGCCCGTCCACGCGAAACCCCGCCTCGTCCAGAAACCGCTCGATCTCTCCGAGCAGGGCCTGACCTTCGTAAAGCTCGACATCGGACGCTTCGACAGAGACGGCGTCGATCTCGGGCAGGAGGCCGGTCGCGCCCTTGAGCACTTCCAACTCGAATCCCTGCACGTCGATCTTCAGCAGGCTGGGCCGCGCCAGTGCGCGGCGGTCATCCATCCTGCCGACTTCCATGTCTTGAAGTGGCCTCGGTCGGGTGAATGCCGCGTCATCCGACAGGTTATTCATCATCCACTTGCTTATTCCTTCCGATTTCCTGTGTTTCCGGGCAAGGTCGCTGGCGGCGAATACGGTTGGCGGATTCTTTGGCCATCCGGGTGAGTTCTTGCAAACGATAGCCGGCTTCTTGATTAATTTGACGTTTGACTTCCCACAGTTCGGCCAGGATCGGGTCGGGCACACGGGAGGATCTCGAAGGATTGGGGCCTGTCATGTCATGATCTCCAGTAACTCTTCCGGCGTCGTCAGGAGCGGCGGGCGATAGCCACAGGTGCGAAGCGAGTCCAGCAATTTTAATTTCGCATCTGGTCCGACCAGATGAGCAAAGTTCCAGGTCACGAGATAGTGTGCGGAAGAGACCGTCGCCAGGGCGATATGCAAGGCATCTTCAGGTTCGGTCGGTGGTAAGGCACGCAAGTCGAGCAATTGGGCCGCAAGGATTTCGGCATCAGGCGTGATCGGTAACGCATCGATTCCACGCAATGCATCGATGCGCCGCGCGGCGGCTTGCGCATCGCCACGGCTGGCTTCTTCCAGCACAAGATCGGAAATCCGCAATGTCCATCGTTGCGGGGCAAGATCCCACCATTCCCGTGTCCATATCTGTCTTGCCGCAATGACGAGATCACGGCTCGGACGCGCTGTGAGATAGGAAACGACAGAGGTTTCGACATAAACGATGGGGTTCATTTTTTTCGCCGAAAGATAAAAAATGCCATCTTCATCACGGATAGCCTCAACTCAACTGGCAAAACGTCGTGCGCTAAAGCCACTAATTTATAAGATAAAATTGTGCCGCGCGCGATTCATTCGACCGACAGGCTGGCATTAGCCCTTGCACGCTGTGCTCCGCTTGCTCACAGCGGCGCGGTGTCCGAGGTCGGCGCGCGCCGAAACAGCCAATCCGCCTGCACCCGCTGCCCTTGGTGAAGCGGCTCATAAACCGCCCGACCACGCAAAACCCCGCATCGGCCAGAAACCGCTCGATCTCTCCGAGCAGGGCTTGGCCCTCGTAAATCTCGACATCGGACGCCTCGACAGAGACGGCGTCGATCTCGGGCAGGAGGCCGGTCGCGCCCTTGAGCACTTCCAGCTCGAACCCTGCACGTCGATCTTCAGCAGGCTGGGCCGCGCCAGTGCGCGGCGGTCATCCATCATGCCGACTTCCATGTGTTGGAGTCTTGAAGTCGTCGGCGCGGGTGAAGCAGCGCATGACGTGGCGGGTGCCGATGAAGTCTCACATCGCACACGATCATGTTCCGCGCGCACAACCTGACGGGGCTTGATGCGCAAATCAAACCGAGAACGGATTGAGAATCCGCACGCCAGTTCGCTCCACATCTCGTTCATTGCGGGTCACCAGAATCAGGTCATGCTCAAGAGCGGTTGCGGCCAGCAAGGCGTCGATGACGGGTCGCGGGTCTGGCACCCAACCGACCCCAGCGATCCGCGATCCCGGTTGTCACCGGGAGAATCCGACCGGCCAGATCGGTTTGCACGCTTGCCAGCCAGGTTTCCAAACGTCCGGCGGCCTCGGGATCGCGCCGGCGTAAGCGCTCGATCCCATTGCGGATCTCGCCGACCACCAGCACCGAGAGATAGAGATCGTCGCCCCGGATCCCGGCATACCATCGCAAAACGCTCCCGTCAGCCCGTTCCTGCTTGCGCAGCTCCGACAGGACATTGGTGTCGATCAGGTATCCCATTC
Organism: uncultured Thiocystis sp.; assembly: GCF_903866365.1. GTDB lineage: Bacteria > Pseudomonadota > Gammaproteobacteria > Chromatiales > Chromatiaceae > Chromatium. The sequence continues at coordinate 13,926 of NZ_CAIPNF010000265.1, read as the reverse complement.
CGTGCCCTCCCGGCCCAGGTCGCGTGGGCGTAAGAAGTCCGCGTCTTCGCCGACGTCCGGCATGGCGCCGAGGAGGCGCTTGATGTCATCGCCCGTGGCGCGCGCGCGGGGGTCGGTCTCAAAAATAATTGCCACGCGCACGGGTCCAACCGGAATCTCGGGCGGAAGCCGCAAATGGAGGTAATGGTCCTGCGGGATGTCGGCGAGGGCTTCGTAATAACGGGCGCTCATTTCAGTGGCTCCACATCAGCATCCAAAGCGTCATCAACCCCGCCGAAACAACCAATCCGCCTGCACCCGCTGCCCCTGGTGAAGCTGTTCATTGAACCGCCCGTCCACGCGAAACCCCGCATCCACTAGAAACCGCTCGATCTCTCCGAGCAGGGCCTGACCTTCGTACAGTTCGACATCGGACGCCTCGACATAGACGGCGTCGATCTCGGGCAGCAGTCCGGTCGCGCCCTTGAGCACTTCCAGCTCGAATCCCTGCACGTCGATCTTTAGCAGGCTGGGCCGCGCCAGTGGCGTCGTCAGACAGGCATCGAGACGCTGGATCGGCACCCGGAGTTGGCCCTGTTCTTCCATGCCGAAGATGGCCTTCTGGCGCGTGCCGAGGGCCAGGAGCGAGGAGGAGTCTTCCCGCGTGGCCAGATGCATCTGGCCCTCGCCGGGCGCAGCGCCGAGGGCGCAGGCGTGGATCTCGGCGCGGCCCTGGGTGACGCGGGCGAGCTTGGCGCGGGGCGCGGGCAGCGGCTCGAAACAGATCAGCCGGGCGCGAGGCCAGCGGGTGCGCGCATACACGGCAAACTGCCCTTTGTTGGCGCCGACATCGATGACGGTGGCGAAGGTGTCGCGTCCGAGCGCGACCGCATGCTCGACCGTCGCGGCCACGCCGTGGCGCAAGGCGCGCCAGTAACGCGGGTGCTGGATCAGGGTGAGGTATTTGGTGAGTTTTGGCGGCATGGCGCGGTTCCTGTGCGATGCGGCGGGGGTGCGCTGGGTTGTTGGGTTCGAGCACGGATCAGGGGGTGCGAGAGCATAACCGGGATGGACCACGTTTTCCACAACAGTGGCTCTCTGGATCATGGCGGTCACGTCGCGAAGCAACGAGCGGCGCCAGAGCTTTTTCGATCATGAAAGGGGTCGGGGTCAGGTCTCCCATTGCACATTGAGTCTATGGTTGAAGCCCCCGCCATCCAACAACCCTCTGCTCTTCCTCTCTCGGCCCGTTGAATATCCGTGAGGTTCGGGGTCAGGTCTCCCTTGCACATCCGCACAGCGGCGTCGCTTGGGTTGCCGCTGTTGGCCACCCAACATTCGCGCTCGCCCCACTCAAAGCCGGGGTCACGCCCGCATCGGCGAATCGGCTACACTCAGCCCATGACAGCCGACCCCCAAACCTCGGACGCCACCGCCAAGAGCGACTACGACAGCCCCTGGAAAGAGGCGCTGGATCGCTTTTTCCCGGAATTCCTCGCGCTGCTATTTCCGGCCATCCATGCCCAAATCGACTGGCGCGCACCGCCGGTGTTTCTCGATAAGGAACTGCAACAGATCGGCGGCGACAGCCCGCGCGGTCGCCGCCACGCCGACAAACTCGCTCGTGCGCGCGCCCGCGACGGGCGTGAGATCTGGGTGCTGATCCATGTCGAAGTTCGGGGCGATCCCGAGAGCGGCTTTGGCGAGCGGATGTTTGTCTACCAGTCCCGGCTGCGGGATCGTTATGGGTTGGATGTTGTCAGTCTCGCGGTCTTGACCGACACCACGGCCAATTTTCGCCCCAGCCAGTTTCGCCATGCCCGCTGGGGCTGCGGGATCGCCTTCCGGTTTCCGATGGTCAAACTGCTCGATGACCTGGCGCCGGAGCGCTGGGCCGAGCTGGAAGCGAGCGACAACGTCTTCGCCCTGGTGGTGATGGCGCAAATCCGCGCCAAGGTCACCGAGGAGGCCGAGACGCTCAAGGGCTGGAAATTCCGCCTGATCCGCCTGATGTACGAGCGCGGCTACGAACGGGCGCTGATTCTGGAACTCTTTCGACTGATCGACTGGATGATCCGCCTGCCCGCGGGGCTGGAGGCGGACTTTCGTCAGCAACTCTATGCCTACGAGGAGCAACACCATATGCCGTATGTCACCACTGTTGAACAGGCCGGGATTCAGCGTGGCGAAGCCAACATCTTGCTGCGCCAGTTCTCCTGCAAATTTGGTCCCGACTCAGCCGAGATCTACCGCTCGCGCATTGAATCCGCCGAGCCAAAGCAGCTCGAAGAGTGGTCCGAGCGTATCCTCACTGCCGAGACCCCCGAGACCATTTTCCACTGAGCAAAAGGGATCGGGGTCAGCAGGATCGGGGGCACGGGGGTTCGGGGTCAGGTCAAAGAACCGGGGTCAGGTCTCCCATTGCACACCTTGTCAATCCAGGGGGCAGGGTATTGAATCGAGCAAGACCGTCTCACCTCGCTGGGGGAAAAGGGGCCGGGGTCAATTTATTGGTTGCAAGAATGCTTCAGCTCCCCCAGGGATTGATGAGCTGGACCCCCAGGTTCTTGAAGTCCGACAGGTTTCGTGTCACCACCGTCATCCCGTCACGGAGGGCCGTGGCGGCAATCAGTGCGTCGCGCTCGGAACGAGGATCCGGGACATGCAAGCGGGCACAGCGTCGTGCCACGGCGGCATCAATGGATAAGGTGCGACCGGCAAACTCGGGGAGAACATGGTTCTCGAGCCATGCGCGAAGCATGGCTCCTTGTCGCTGGTCGCGCCTCTCGATACGCAAGATGCCGATTTCCAACTCCATGATGGTGACCACGGAAAGATAACTGCTTGCCGCGTCAATGCTCGACACCCACTGGACAACATTGGCGTCAGCCTTGCCGTCGCCGACTTTACGCAGTTCGGAAATCACATTGGTGTCGAGCAAGTACATCAGAAATCCACGGTGCGGCTTTGGATGGTGAGACGCGCCGGCTCGAAGTCGATCTCTGATAGGCTGGGCATGGACAATGCGTCAACCAGGTTGCGGCGTTTTCCAGTGAGTCGCTGGTAGTCCTCGGCACTGAGCAGGACATGGGAGAGTTTGCCGCGGTCCGTAATGAACACGGGGCCATGCTTGGCGGCTTTTTTGGCGCGGCCAATATCCTGATTAAGTTCTCGGCTGGAGATGGTTGTGACGGACATGGGTCCTCCGATAAGACTTTCTATTTCGCTACGTTACTCTATAGACATCTGGAACGCCAAAGGGGAACGGGGTCAAAGGGGAACGGGGTCAGGGAACGGGGTTTTGAGTAGACCGGGCGCTCCCCGGACGGTAGGACGACGTTTGTGTTCTCTGTTGTCCGCCTAGTTTCCCGGCGGTGCCACAAGATCTCGTCCCGGTCCGAGTTGCGACCCGGCCCCTCTCAGAACCGGACAAGCGGCTTTCCCACATCCGGCTCCTCGGTCGGTCATTCAACAAGCCTCCGCTCTTCGAAAGGGATTCAGGTCGATGCGGATGCGCACGCGCGGCCACTGAACCTGCCGCAGGACGGCGTTGTAGCCATCCCAGTTGTACGCCTTACGCTGGCCCCGAGCTTCTTGCGGCTGGTGCGGCGCTTGACCTTGAAGTGACCCTTCTTGGTCTTGCCGCAGTCGTGGGTGAAGCCGAGAAAAGTAAACTCCTCGGGCTTGCCACCTCGCGCCTGCGCATTGTGTCGGGCGAAGCGCCCAAACGGCAAACACCGCGTCTTTATCTTCGGCGAGGCGCAGCTTGAACTTCGCCAACCGCTCGCCGAGGGCCACATGAAATCGTTGTGCTTCCTGCTGGTCTTGGAAGCCGGCGACAAAGTCATCGGCACAGCGGAAGTAATCCGCCTCGCCTTGACACTGTGGCCGTACCCGATGACTGACCCAGAGGTCCAGCAGAATGCGCGCATAACGGTTAGCTCGGTCACGCGGCACGCGATGCTTGCCGGTCAGCACGCTGATGAATTCATTCACGACCTGCGTGCTGATCACCGGGTGCCGTCGCATGATGGATAACGCTCGCTCATGGCGTTGCGGATCGGCATCGAGCGCATAGACGGCAACATTGGTATCAGCGAAGAATCTTGCGGTCATAACACGCTTCACGGACAAACTTTCCCGACCAGAGGCCAGCGCCTTGCTCGAACTCCGCCCAGTCGGTCTCCGCTGCGACATAGGCTTCGTTGACCATGGGCTGGCGTGCGCGAGACTTCAGATAGCCAACAAAATCGAGTACTTCGCGCAGATCACACTCGGACAACGTGCGCGCTTCTTCAAAAATTCTTTCAGCCGTGGTCATGATCAGCCTCCATGACAGATGGAATGGGTCGAACTGGATCATAGCGAACCGCGCCCGGTTCGGGTAGCGAGGGTGGGTAGAGCGACTACAGGGATCGGGGTTTTGAGGGAAAACCGGGGTCAGGTCTCCTATTGCACGCTCCACTCTAATCCAAGGCGACGGGTCAGTCAGGCGCACGGAGACCGGGCAATTCGGCTATCGCGTGCTCGACGGCCGCGATCTGTTGCATTGATGCAGTCGTGATTTTCGCTCCGAGGCGCTCGCGTCTGTTGGCCATCAACTTGTCCACCATCACCCAAGAACGACGTTGAGAGTCGCCTGATGGGAGGTCTATAGAAATTCGATAGGTCGCGGGCTCCTCATGCGTCGTGAACGGGCAGGCGAGAATTGAACCGGGGTGTAGTGAGGGTTGTATCCATCTGTTTGAACCACCAGCCACGGTCGCGGTTTTCCATAGTCCCCAGCCGTCGCGGCTAACACGACGTCACCCCGATTTACGCCTTCCACGGCAGATCCTTCACTCACGGGCGTACTCCCAAATTTGGGTGTCCGTCCAGGTTTCACCGAGATCGCGCATGTGCGAACAGTCGCCATCCGACCACAATGCGAAACGATACGGGAGGTTGACATCGATCAGGAAACGCGGCATCAGGCGACATCGCGCAGCCTATAGCGACGGGCCATCAAGTGAGCGGCAAAGCGCAGGCAAGCATCGATGTCCGCCGGCTCTAGCGAGGGATACTGGCGCAAGATCTCGTCCGGGGATTCTCCCACGCTCAAAAAGCCGAGAACCGTCTCGGCGGTGATCCGCATGCCCCGGATCGTCGGATGCCCGTTGCAGATGTCTGGGTGAACGGTGATCCGACCATCCAAGTATTTGAGCGAGGCGTCATGATCGATGACGGCATTCATCGCGCGTTAGGCTCCAAGTCAGATCGTCGTCTGAATGATAGCAAGGTCGAGAGGAGAAAGCCGGAGAATGCGGTCGAGATCATCCGGAGCGCGGAGCGCTTTCGGTGTCATATCGAACGCACCTCGCGAAGCACCTGATCGCGAAATCGCTCCGGCAGGGCGCGTGGCGTCAGCACATCGACCGGAACGCCCAATTGTTGCTCCAACTCGACTTGGATGCGGGCGATATCCAACAGTGACGTCTCCCGCGAGGGAACGACGAGCAAGTCGAGGTCGCTCTCCTCCGTATCCGCGCCATGGAGCACGGATCCGAACACGCGCGGATTGCTTGCCCGATGCAATTGAACGATCCGCCGGATGGTTTTTCGGTGTACCTGGAGTGCGATGGAGGGTTCCATGTGGAAGAAAAACCGGGAAGGACCACGTTTTCTAATGACTTCGGACGCATTGACAGAGACAGCGTCGATCTCGGCAGCCGGCCGGTCGCGCCCTTGAGCACTTCCAACTCGAAGCCCGGCACGTAGATCTTCAGCAGGCTGGGCCGCGTCAGTGGCGTCGTCAGACAGGCGTCGAGGCGCTGGATCGGCACCCGGAGCTCGCCCTGTTCTTCCATGCCGAAGATGGCCTTCTGGCGCGTGCTGAGGGCCAGCAGCGAGGAGGAGTCTTCCCGCGTGGCCAGATGCATCTGGCCCTCGCCGGGCGCGGCGCCGAGGGCGCAGTCATGGATCTCGGCGCGGCCCTGGGTGACGCGGGCGAGCTTGGCGCGGGCAGCGGCTCGAAACAGATGAGCCGGGCGCGGGGCCAGCGGGTGTGCGCGAAAACGGCAAACTGCCCTTTGTTGGCGCCGACATCGATGACGGTGGCGGTGGCGAAGGTGTCGCGTCCGAGAGCGCGACTGCATGCTCGACCGTCGCGGCCACGCCGTGGCTCAGGGCGCGCCAGTCACGCGGGTGCCGGATCAGGGCGAGCGCGTGCCATTATAAATTAATAAGTTAAAGCTCATATTTATTGTGGAGATCGCCTCTTAACTATTTGAATTTATTGATTTCAGAAAAATTTATGCGCGCTCGCCCTGACACGATTATTGGAATGCAGGTCAATTCCGCCGTACAGTTTCATGGCGGCTTCCTCCGTTGGGGCGCCCGTTCGTTCTGCTCCTAGAGAGAACGTACAACCTGGCGGAGGGCGCGGCTAGATGCTTATCAGGTCTTGAAAAGCTACGTAGATACGCATCGCGTACCGTTTCCCCCGGACCGGACGGGGTATTCGCCCCGTCCGCAACGCGTCGCCGTCTACTATAGGTTGCGCGTGGATCGGCGGGCGCCGCCCTACCGCTCCGGCCCGAGCAGGCTGTCCACGCTGTCGGTGTCAAGGATGTCATCGAGCCAGGCATCGAGTTGCTCGACCGGGGCGGCGTCGATGCGCGGCTCGGCCCAGGCGGGCAGGCGGCCAAAGCGGCGTTTGAGTTGGCGCTTGAGGGTGTTCGCCTTGCCCTCGGCCTCGCCCTTGGCCTTGCCCTCGGCCTCGCCCTTGGCCTTGCCCTTGGCCTCACCCTCGGCAAAGATGGATTGATACGCACGCGTCTCTTGAATAGGCGTTACCAGATTCAACATGGCCCAGATCTCCTGCGCAGTCAGACCGCGAAACCGTTCGAAAAACCAGAATTCCATCACTTGCGCCAGCAGGTCGCGCGTCTCGGGCGGGAGCGGCGCGCGCTGAACCCGTTGCCACAACTCCGGGGCGCAGGCGCGCAATTCCGCCTCGTCCTCGATCAGCAGCGGCGCGAACACCGCCAGATAGGGATTCTCCGGCTCGCGCGCCAGCCACTCCGGGAGGGTCTGCTCCAGGAAGACGATCCGCACCAAGCCGGGCGAGAGACAGAGTCCGCCGGGATAATCGGGCACCTCCCGCTCGCGCAGAAAGACCCCGATCCCGATGACATCACGCGTCGGACACTGTTCGCCGTAGAGTCTGATCTTGGTCAGCAGATTGTAACCGGCCTTCTCCGAAAACTGTCCCTGGAATTCGACCACATAGACCGGCCCATCATGCCCCTCGGGTTCCAGGAGTCCGTCCAGACGCCGTTCCAGGGTCTTGAGCGTGGTCGAGCTGAAGCGGTAGGCGCCCTCCAGCCGGATCCCGCCGGTCAACACCCAAAACGCCTCGGCGCCGGCGGACAGAAAGAGATAAATGGGGTGGTCGGTTTTCATGAAATCAGCCTCGGATATGCAACCATTGTCATCGTCGCGGTGAGGTGAGCCCAGCCTGGACGAGGTACTGGTCAAAGGCAAGCGGTCGTCAACCCCATGCGGCGCATGATGACAAAAGAGCTACGTAGCTACGTACGCATCGCGCGAGAGGGGGCCACCATTTAGCTGCCCCCGATCAATAAAGCGCTCTTCTCCGTTCATGGCCGATCCCATGTTCTCGTGTTGGCGTCAAGCTCAGTCGTCGACGTTGTCCGCGCCTTCGGCTTTCATGTCAGCGGTGACGGACTCTCGTGGATCCGCACCAGTCACCCTTCTGGATCAAGGCCCAGGCGTCGCCTCGTGCGAGGTCGATCACCGGCCCCTGGCTCGTTAGAGCCCCAGAAAGGCGTCGGTTCCCTGCCATGTCCATGTGCTTCGGGCAAACCCTTCAATGGCGCCGCCCGCGACCGATGGACGCTGTTGGTCCATCGCGAGCGGGTGGCCATTGGGCCGCCCATCTCACCGATCGCTGGCTCCTCCAGAGCGGAGGTCCAACCCCAAGATGGCTCATGACAGAGGCGCATCCGTCTCAACCTGCTCTGACGTTGAAGGATGGGAGACGACGCCGGCCGAATCAGATCTGATGGCGATCAGCCAACCCCAGGGCGAGCTCGGCGTCGCCGCCCGTTCACGCAAAAGCGTTGTTCACCTCGAACGTCACCGGATCGCGCAGGATGTAGAAGCACGCCCGCGCCAGCTTGTGCGCCACGGTCTTGATCCCGATCGCGGCGTTGGTCCGCGCGCACTGGCGCGGGTCGTCGCGCTTGATCCGGGGGTTGTCGCGCACCGCGAAGTGGGCCGCCTCAATGCAAGCCCAGGCCAGAGACTGGTTGCCATTCTTGGTGTTGCCTTGCCCTTTACGCGTGCCATTGCTCAGGTGAGCGCGGCCGACGCAACGCCCGTCAGAGGCGTCGTGACCCACCTTGGCAAAGCGAGCGATGTCGCCAGTCTCAAGCATGACGGTCAGTCCGAGACTCTGACCGATGCCACTGACCGTCAGCAAGGGCTTCAATTCAGGCCGCCGCTTCACGCGCGACTTGAGGGGTCTGCTCGAGCCGCTCAATCGGCATCCTTCAGTCCCGAAGACTGAACGATGGCCGCCGTGTTGGCCAGGTGCACCCGATAGCCCGCCTCCATCAGCCCATCGACCAGCCAAGACCAGTTGTCGGTCGACTCCACCACCAGTCCCTCGATGGCGTCAGCAAACGGCGCCAACGCGTCCAGCACCGCGCTGAGGTCATTCGGCAGGCGTTGTCGGTACACGGCCGCGTCGGTCTCATCCAGCAGCACCACCACACGATTATTGGAATGCAGGTCAATTCCGCCGTATAGTTTCATGGCGGCTTCCTCCGTTGGGGCGTCCGTTCGTTCTGCTCCTAAGAGAGAACGTACAACCTGGCGGAGGGCGCGGCTAGATGCTTATCAGGTCTCCCATTGCACATCTCAAAGTTCGTCCCAGACCGATTTCTCAACGCCAGCCTGGCGGAGAATCTCAACCAGTAGCCCCGCGCCGATATCCTGGCCGCTATGCGGATTCGGAATACGGATTTTCCGTCGACCCATTTGCATAAATTGATGGCGTTTGCCCGAGAAAGAGCCTGAGTATCCCAAGGCCCTGAATTTTCGAATCAACTCCTGTCGCGAGACTGCTCTGGGCATTCACGCCGCCTCGGACTCCAAAATGCGGAGATCGAGTCCGTCGACGATGGGGATGGGATCGTGATCACGTAATTTGAGAATCAACCACTCTTCGAGAACCTCGCACAGCTCGGAGCGACAGGACTCCACTGTCGCCGCATTGGCCCAGACGCCCTCGAACCCAGGGATCTCGGCAAACCACGTCTGATCGTCGAGCATCTTATATTCCGAACGAGCCAAGGCGGCTTGAATGTACTCAGTGAGCATAATCGTCCTCGCGCGGATTTGAGAGGATCACGGGATCACTCGGTATCGTCATTGTTGATTGCTCCTGGGAAAATTGGCAACATTTTCTAATCGTTGTGCGTTCCAAATCACTCACGCCCATCAATCCCGCCGAAACAACCAATCCGCCTGCACCCGCTGCCCCTGGTGAAGCGGCTCATTGAACCGCCCGTCCACGCGAAATCCTGCCTCCGCCAGAAACCTCGACCGTCGCGGCCACGCCGTGGCGCAGGGCGCGCCAATCACGCGGGTGCCGGATCAGCGTGGCGAATTTTGTGAGTTTGGGCGGCATGGCGCGGTTCCGGTGGGCGATGCGGCGCTGGGTGTGCGTTCCGAGCACGGATCAGGGGTGCGAGAGGGGGGGTGTACTGTTTTTGGGGCGTTCGATGTTGGGAAAAGGGCGGTACCGCCGACGCATCAACAGCCAATTCAGGAATGGGTGTCGAGGAGTAGGGCGCGATAGGCACGCTCGCAGGCGGCCTTGCCGGCGTGCTGCTCGACGTAAGCCCGTCCGTTGCGGCCAAGGCGGGCGCGTTCGGCTGGGTCCGCCATCAGGTGCTCCACCGTATCGGCGAATCGCTCCGACTGGTTGGGCGGGCAGATGAGGAAGGCGTCCGACTCCGCGCGCAAGCGGTCAAGCGGTGAGCCCAGATCGGCGGTGCAGATGAAGGGTCGACCGGCCGCCATGATCGAGTAGATCTTGCTCGGCACCGCAAAGGCGGCGCCGGCGGGGTTCTGGGGCACCAGATGGATGTGACCCTCGGCCAGGCCCTCGGACAAGCGCTCGACCGGCAGCAGGGGTTCGAAGCGCAGATTGTCCACCCCGCGCGCGCGCGCGCGGCGCTGAAGTTCTTCGCGGTAGTTGCCGTCGCCACGGATGATGAGAGCGACGTCCAGTTGCCGCTGCTGAATGCGTTCGGCCAGATCGATCAATTGCTCCAAGCCCTGTTTACGGCCGATGTTGCCGCTGTAGAGGAGTGTGATGGGTCCGGGGTTTTCCAGTCGGGGTTGGATGAGATCGTCATCCACCGTGGGCGGGATGATGCTGATCGGCGTTGCGACGCCAATGCCCCGAATGGCATCCGTCATGGCTTGAGAGAGTGTGATGATCCGATCCACCGGGTTGAGCGTGATCCGCTCTAGCCACTCGATGAGTGTGGCAATCGCGGAATGTCCGGTCATCTGGAGCGATTTCGCCAAACCTGACTGAATGTCATATACCACGGCCACGCGTTGTGACTTGCTGGAGACGGCGAGCAGCATGGCCCCAACGGTCAGGATGGAGGGGCAGACGGCAATCATCAGCTCAGGGCGGGGATGTCTGGCCAAGCGCCACCAGATTCGCCATGCAAAGCCCCCTTCGGTGATGAAACGGGATATCAATCCCCCGCCCGGTTTTTGCGGGGCAATTGGAACACGGATGATCGACACGCCCTGATGGGTTTCGCGGTCACGCGCACCGCCTCGATACGCGGGAAAGACCGCCATTTCCGGATAGGATGGCCGGGGAGTCAGGACGGTCACCTGGGCGCCGCTCTGAGCCAGCATCTCGGCCAATTGCTGGACGGGTGGTGCGATTCCGGTTTTCTCCGGCCAATAGAAAAGTGACGCGATGGTGACCGTCTTCGGCGGCGTATGCGCTTGATGTGCATCAAACGCCATGGTCGATCACCACGCTATTTTTCCTAAGCAGCGCGTCGAAATAGGGAATCGTCTTTGCAAGCCCTGTTTCGAGCGTGATTGTAGGCTCCCAACCCAGCCGTTCTTTCGCCAGGGTGATATCCGGCTGCCGCTGAGTCGGATCGTCGCTGGGCAGCGGCTCATAGCTAATCCGCGAGGACGAGCCGGTCATCTCGACCACCTTCTCGGCGAGCTGCTTGATGGTGAACTCGCCGGGGTTGCCGATGTTCACCGGTCCGGTGACATCATCGGGCGTGTTCATCAACCGCACGAAGGCGTCGATCAGGTCGTCGACATAGCAGAAGGAGCGGGTCTGCGAACCGTCGCCGTAGATGGTGATGGGCTCACCCTTGAGCGCTTGGACGATGAAGTTGGAGACCACCCGGCCATCGTTGGGGTGCATGCGCGGCCCGTAGGTATTGAAGATGCGGGCGACCTTGATGTGCAGCTTGTGTTGACGGTGGTAGTCGAAGAACAGGGTTTCAGCACAACGCTTGCCTTCGTCATAGCAGGATCGCTGGCCGATGGGATTGACGTGGCCCCAGTAGTCCTCGGTCTGCGGATGCACGGCGGGGTCGCCGTAGACCTCGCTGGTGGAGGCTGGAAAGATCTTGGCCTTGGTGCGTTTGGCGAGCCCGAGCATGTTGATGGCGCCATGCACGGAGGTCTTAGTGGTCTGTACGGGGTCGAACTGGTAATGGATGGGGGACGCCGGGCAGGCCAGGTTGTAGATCTCGTCGACCTCGACATAGAGCGGAAAGGTGACATCGTGGCGTATCAGCTCGAAATGCGGGTTGCCCATCAGGTGGATGATGTTGTCTTTGGTGCCAGTGAAGAAGTTATCCACGCAGAGCACGTCGTGACCGTCGCCAAGGAGACGATCGCAGAGGTGAGAGCCGAGGAAGCCGGCGCCACCGGTGATCATGATGCGTTTGCGTAGGGAATAATGGGCGGTCATGCCTGATTCGGGCGTCCTGATGTCATGGGATGATTGATGTCCTTTCTGCTGGAGTTCATTCGTGCGCATGGGGAGCTGGGATGCCGTTTGGGCCGTTCTTTAAAAGCCATGCCTGGATCGCATTTCCCCTCTCGCCTGGTGGAAAGAGGCTTTCGCCTCGACCACTGGCTCGCATCCGCCACACCGCTTCGCGGCGCGGCTGGATGATGGAACCAAACGCGGGGTCAGTAGGCATGTGCATCCTTCCTGATCAGCAGTAGCCCCGTTTTGACGAGCGCAAGGAGGTCCAGGAAGAGGCTCCAGTTCTCGATGTAATAGAGATCATACTCGATACGTTTTTCGATTTTCTTCCGTGTGTCGGTCTCGCCGCGCCAGCCGTTGCATTGCGCCCAGCCGGTGATGCCGGGCTTGACGCGGTGGCGGCTGGCATAGTCATCGATCGCTTCATGCAGGAGGCGTCCCTCCGATTGCATCCCGGTTGGATGCGGCCGGGGGCCGACGAGCGACATGTTGCCGAGCAGGACATTGAAAAGTTGGGGGATTTCGTCGATGCTGGTTTTGCGGATAAACCGTCCGACGCGGGTGACTCTCGGATCGTCATGAACAGTTTGCTGGCAACCCGCACGATCCGTCATGTCGGTATACATGGAGCGGAATTTATAGATATTTATGAGGTTGTTGTTGAATCCGAAGCGATCCTGAGCAAAGAGCACGTCGCCCTTTGACTCTAATTTTATCGCTATGGCGACAATGGCCATGAGGGGAGACAGGAGAATGATCGCCGGGATGGCGATGCAGAGATCCTCAATGCGCTTGATGACCGCGTTCCATTCGCTGATAGGGCGGTCCTTGATGCTCAGAACATGAAGGCCACTGACCCGGAAAATCGGTTGTTCCGAATAACGTAACGGCAACTTGTCGATGGCGAGGTAAATATCTAGAGACAAATTCGCTAGCGTCTTGAGAAGTTCGTCGAGCCGTTCTTGCCGATTCCAGGGCTGTGTGAGGATGACGAGATCGATCTTCAGGTTGCGTGCGATATCCGCGACCCGAGTGATGTCCTGAATGATGGGGATGCCGCGATAGGCATGCGGCAGTTGCGGTGAAAGGTCATCCAGAAAACCGGCGACCTCAAGACCTTGATCATTGAGAAGGAGGATTTGATCCAGTATTTTCTGGCCGCTGTGTCTGGCGCCGATGATCAGAGTCCGGCGTTGCGGGAAAAAATCGTTTGTGCCTTTAGCGAAATACCTGATGAGGAAGACGCGGCTGACCAGGATATAAGCGGTGAAGCCGGCAAACCAGAAACCCAGCCACAGTCTGGAGAAATCGCTGGTGATCTTGAGCGCGAAGGCGGTGATTAGTACGCTGCCAAACGCAAAAATAACGCCACCGAAGGTCGGAAAGAGTTTTTTGACTTGCTGAGGGAGTTTTCGCCAATCGTAAGTCTCGTTAGAAAAGGTGAAGGCCGTATAGCTCGCGATGGCGATCACGATGGCGAGAGCATAGTTCGATTTTATTGTCAGTGTTTCGCTTAGATCGAATACATAATAAAGTGCAATGGCGGCGACTGTCAGGAAGCCGATATCCGAAAAATACAGTACATAATTCAGCTTGCCGCTTACGATACTGAGATGAGGCATACATTTTCTCTCAACGCCGATGCTTGCAACACGATTTCTAATATTCAACGATCTCGCCCTAATCCAAATGACTGAAACAACAGCGGTTATTCTTCGGTCGTATTCGCCTCCTTTCCCCTCGCCGCCATTCGGTTATACTCTAAATAGATAGTATTTGCGATTTTTCAAATCGCTGAAACTTTAACGACAAGAGTGTTTCTAGCTCATTCCGGTATGTTGTATGAGTATCAGATAAGCAGTTCGATATTGCTTTTTTGAATT
>NZ_CAIPNF010000264.1 GCF_903866365.1 uncultured Thiocystis sp. | reverse complement strand
TGCCGCTGGGAGACCGATCCTCGCGCCCCGGCAAGACGCTGGACGAGGTGGGCGTACAACTGGGCGTGACCCGCGAACGGGTGCGCCAAATCGAACTGCAGGCGCTCAAAAAGTGCCGTCAATGGTGCGACGAACAGGGATTGAAGTGGGAGGATCTGGTGAGAGACGCCACCGTGCGGATGTCGTCTCAGGACGGCTGCGAGCAAACGCGCGCGGGGATTGATCGTGCCGATAAAAACCCGCGTGGCGGGGCTAAATGGTCGGGTTTTCCGATTTTGAGCCGGGCACGATGCGTCGCGTCTTCTTCACCACGACCGCCGCGATCGAGTTCGGCGCGGGCGCGATCACGGGCTTTGGCACGGGCGCGGCAACCGGCTTCGGCGCGGGCTTCTTGGCCTTTGCGGGGCTCTTTTGTGCCTGGCGCGCCTCGGTTTCGGCATCCATTCGGGCGAGGTTTCCGGCGCGTCGCATTGCCGCTTGCGCTTGGTTCTCGCGGACGCGCTCAAGGTCCGTGCGCGCGCACTCGACCGCCTCGGGGCTGACCGGCGCGATGGGGCGACCGTGCAAGTCGATCCGCATCGCGCCGGGTTCCAGCAAACAGCGCTTGTCGGCGGTGCGCGCGCCATGATGCTGCACGGCGGCAATCGCGGCGCGGCGCTCGACATCCGGCTTGACGCGATCCATCCAGGCAAGCACGTCGTCGCGGGTACCGATCGCGAGCGGGCGGATCTGGCTGTCGTCGTCCGGGAAGGCCAGCGGGAAGGCAGCGGACAGCGCGGCCTTGGCAGCGATTTCGCGGCGGGAACGGGCACGGGATTTGGTTTGGCTCATCGAATTCTTCGCGAAAAAACCGCCTTTTCGGGCGGGGAGGATGTGTGGGGGCGCCCAGAGCGCGCCGTGCTGGCAGGTGCCGCCTAGCGATCCAGGGCGCGACAGCCGCCCGAGAAAGTCGTCCAGGTGTGCCTCTAGGCTGTCGACGAACAACATCGACGCCGCGTCGATGTTCGTTTGCGGCGCACCGACATCCAGACCGGAGACGCGCGACGGAGGCGCCTCGCGACGGGCATCGTCATGTTGCGCCACCAGACGGTTGGTCGCGATGTCGGGCAGCGCCAACGCGCGCGTGTTGTCGTGACGCCGCGCGTCTGCATCGACGTTTTCGCGAGAAACCCCGTCGTCGCGACGGAGCGGGAGAGTTGCCTTGCCTGAACGGCCAGTCCTACTCCCGCGATCCTCATGGGTTGCTCCCCTGGGTTGAGAAAACCGCTGGCGTCTGCGCGCCAAATGCCCCTGTGGGGTGTCCCACGTCGGAGACGCCTCATTCGGGCGCAAGCGGCGCTCTCAAGCCGATTCCTGCACGGGCTTCTGCGCCGCCAACCGTTCCAGAGCGTCCAGCGCCTGCCGTTTGCGTTGCGCAAAGCGTTGGCGTTCGGCGGCGGCGTCCAGCGCGGCGGGCGTGGCCGTCGCAGCAGCGGGCGCGCTCCGCCCCGCGATCGCCTCGCGCAACGCGCGCATCCGCTGGCGGGTCACGGCATCGGCCTCCAGCGGCAGGGCGATGACCGTGTTGCGGTCGGTCAGCGCGCCAGCCAGCATGGCGGGAAGGCCCTCGGCACACGGCGCGGGCAAATGCGCGCGCACCTGCTGCGCCGTCAGCCGTCCCGACCGCACCGCGTCCTGCGCGGCCACGGTACGCCGTTCCGCGTCCCAGCCCAAAGACAATTGCCACCTCGGCGTCTGCCCGTTGGCTCGGCCTTCGCTCACCAGACGCCCATAGGCGGCTTTGAACGCCATCCGCGCGCCCACCGTGTCGCCGCTGTTCCACACCGGGGCGGACGCGCTGACGGCGGCCAGGATTTCGTCGGTGACGCACACCGTCGCGGCTTCGTCAAACGTGTCCAGGGCCAGCGCCCAGGCTTCGTCGGCTTCCGGGCGCTGGTCAGTGCGCAGGATCTGCATCTTGGCGATCAGATCGGCAGGCTTGGGAAAGAAGCGGCCCCGCTCCGGGTCGCGGCGATGCGCGTGAAAGGCCGCTTCGATCTGCGCGAAGGAGCGTGCAGGCAGGTCTTCCCAGTACAGCTTTTTGAGCGTCACGCTCACCTCGCGGTCATAGATCAACCCGAGTTCGTCCATCAACTGCGAAAAACGTTGTTTAGACATGCCGGCACTCCCCGTCAATGAAGTCGCCCACGCCGCGTTCGTCCTCGTGCAACCAGTCGTCCAATGTCTGATCTTGCTGGCACTGCTCCGCGAGGCGCGCTTGGAACTGCTCCAGTTTGCTGCCATCGCGGCAGATCAACTCGATGTCGTCGAACACTTTGTGGTCAGGGTTTTTTCCCTGGTGCCACGCGGATTGCTGACAGCCATCGATCGCGCGCTTGATGTCGGGCACGCGGTAGCCTTCACGCAGACGCGCCGTGATGACGCGCTGACGTTTGTTGTTGAGGATGGCGCGGGGGTGAGCCATGACGCGCTGCCAGTACTCGAAAATCTCGCGCACCGGATGCGGATGGATTTGGGCCGTGGGTGAGGCGAGGGGCACGCTGTCGTCGGGGTCGCCCGCGGCGAACTCGACAAGGGATTTATCCCTTCTTTCTTCTTCCGGTCTACCGGTTACCGGAATAGGGTTGCTCTTCGCAGGTGCAGCATGGGTTGTGCTGGGGTTGTTCATCTCCCCGTCAGCCGCGTCATTGCTGACTGTTGTGGGGTTGTGCTGTTGGGGTTGTGCTGGGGTTGTGCTGGGGTTGCTCCTCATCTGGACCGAATCATCCAAATCCGCCAACAAACAGCGAAAAACGAGCCCTCTGCCGCCGTGATCGCGAAGACGTTGGATCAAGCCAGCGACCTCCAGCCGAGCAAAGACGGCACGTAACGCCTCTTTGGTTAGCCGCGATGGCTCTTTGATGTTCGAGCCTCGGCGCGGGTGCACCTCGCAGAGTTGCGACAGCCAGTCATAGCTAATCATCGCCGATACCCCGGCAATCCCCGTGCGGTAATCCATGCGGCGGCGGATGCCGCGCAGATAGATGACTTGATCGAGGTGTGGGAGGTAATCCATGGCGCGATCCTCGGCATCATTCCAGGAGGTTCGCATGGGCGTCTCCTTCCGCGCGGGCACTGGCCCGGATCTGCTCCAGGAGCGCCTCGACCGTCGTGTGTTGCGTCTCCGCGAGCGTGGTGAGCCGGGTCTGCGCTTGGCGAATCGCCCGCTCCCGGTCAACGTCGCAGGCGACCATCCGTCCGGTCTCGATGTCCGAGACCATCCAATAGAGATCGCCCTGGGGATGGCGATGGAGGGCGAGTTGCCAGGCGGTCGGGGCTAGCGGTTCGGCCTCGACGTTCGGTTGGCCATGCCACGCCAGGCGCAGTCGCACGGTGGGGCCAGGGCGCGAGGTCAGGCGCGTCATGCGCGGCGCTCCAGGGTGCCGGAGGCCCCTTCCAGGAGGGTCGCGATGGTCTCCAGCAGAGAGACGCTGGACCACAGACCGCCGGACGGTTGACCCGGATCGCCAAGATCCGCCTCGATGGCGGTTTGGCGGATCAGCGCCTGCACCGAATTCATCATGGCCGAGGCGGTGTCGAGCGCGTCGAGGGGATCGAACGTGGGCGCGGCAATCCACTGCGCGATGGATCGAGTGGGCGCGTCGGGGCGGTCATGCCGCGTCCTCCTGCTTGATCACGTCAAGCAGCAAGCCGACAAAGCCAATGAAGAAGGCGCGTTGCTCGCGGGCATTGGCTTCCTTGAAATCGTCAGCAACCGCCTGGGACGCCTTCTCTGTGGCGGACTCGCTTCCTTTCTCAACGCTGTTTCCAAGCGCAGATCCTGCGATTTGGCGGCCATCCGCCTGACAGTCTGAAAGGTTGCCATTGATCTCGCTCACGTTGCTCATGCCGCACCCCCGTTGACCGGAGACAGCATCGCGGCCAACTTCGTCAAGCCCTTGGCGGTGACCAGCACCTGCTCGAAAATCCGATCGGTGCCGTCGTCCTGGACCGTTTTGGTGATCTTGTGTTCGAGCACGCCTTGCTGGAGTTTGTCTTGAGACGCGGTCCAATGCTTTCCGCCCGCGCGCCGATAAATCCAACGATTCGCGCTCAGGCGCTGGATCAGCGCCCTGGGGTTGACTTGCAGGGTCTTGGCGGCGTTGGTCAGGTTGAGCGTCCCGGACGATGGCGTGGCGATCCGGTCCAAGGCATCGGCCTTGGGTTCGACGACCGTGAGCCGGGCTTGCTGCTGGGCGTTGGTCTCGGCGAGATCGGCGGCGAGGCGCAGCGCGTCGTGGAGGGTCTGGGGGATGGCGAAGGTGGGGTGGGCGGATTCGCCACTCAAATAGGCGTCGTAGACCTGGACGATCTCCATCTGGACATCCACCGCGTTGTCCGTTTCGGACTTCATGCAGATGAAGATGGCTTGCTTGCGGTTGAGGTAATACTCGGTCGCTGGACGCCCGCCAAGCTCGCCGGAGGTTTGCTCCACGGCGTAGCAAACATTGAATTCGTTAAGTTTTTTTAGGTTCGCCTTGATCAAGTTGCGGATCGAGCGCGGACGCTCGAAGCCCAGCCGAACCGCGAGATCCAGATCCTTCATGCGGGGTTCACCCTGGATGGGCGTGAGGACGAGCGCGGATGTGCCTTGGGCGAGGTCGGTCATGACAAGCTCCTTGTGTGCGGATAAACCGTCAACCTTAATGCTCATTGGGGCGGGCGGACGGTGTGTTGGGTTGGCAGACCGGAACCAGGAACCGGCGCATCCGAAGATGCCCCTCCACACCGCCAGCCCATCACTGGACCTGCCATGCTGCGCAGAAAAAACCACCGGAGAGGGTGGCGCTGATGCGCCTTGTTTCCGGGATGCCAATCCCAGGCCGCCCATGAGGGGCGACGCAGGCCGTGTCATCCAGGGTCACGGCGGTGTCAAGGACGCTCATGCCGCACCTCCAGCCGACGGCTGATCCGCGTGCGCGACCAGGG
>NZ_CAIPNF010000263.1 GCF_903866365.1 uncultured Thiocystis sp. | reverse complement strand
TTGGTACCGAGGGCCGGAATCGAACCGGCATGGGGTCACCCCCGTCAGATTTTGAGTCTGATGCGTCTACCAATTTCGCCACCCCGGCAACGCAGTCTGAAAATATACACTTGTGACGACTGAAATGGTATCCCCGGTTGCACCATTCCCGCTGGACGCCATTCCACGACCACCGCGTTCATCGCCCGCTCAGCGTTCGTCGAATCCTGCGAGCCGATAGAGTCGGTTGGCCTCTTCCTGATCCTTCTCCACGCCGTGGCCCTCCTCGTACATCAGCGCCAGCGTCGTGAGCGAACCGACGAGCCCCTGCTCGGCGGCTTTCCTGAACCATTCGATGGCCTTGGCCGGATTCTTGTCGGTGCATTCGCCCTGCATGTACATGAAGGCCAGACCGTGCTGCGCAAGTCCGAGACCGGCGGTGGCGGCGGCCTTCATGTAACTGTAGGCCAGCAGCGGATTGGGCAGCATGCCAAGCCCGTTCTGGGCCATGATCGCCATCCGGTACTGCGCCTCCACATTGCCCTGTTCGGCGAGCGGGGACAGCAGGCCCGTGGCTCGTGAGAATTGCTTGGACTCGAAGGCGGCAATGCCGCTGGAGAGATCCATGTCGAGACCGCTGGGGTCATGACTCATCGGGAGACACCTCGGGTTTCAGCGAGAGGACGGCACAGGCATCGCCCGGACGTATTTTCGGTACTAGTGAAACTGAGGGCAGTGGCGGACGAATCAACCGGATGCCACTGGCACGGATAACCATTCAGGTCGCCTTCAACGGCAGATCGACGAAGGCCAGCCAGCGCGCCAACAGGTCTTCATTGGCGGCGCCGATGGCGAGTTGGGATTCCAGCGTCAGCCCGTCGGTCGGCGTGATGCCGTCCCTTCGATACTGACGCGAGGCCGCGCCAGCCTCGCCCGCGATCAGACGCCCTGCGGCATAGTCCCAAAGCCGCTGACCGCCATGCAGATAGAGCTGAACGCGTCCGGACGCCAGCCAGCACCAGTCCAGTGCCACCGACCCGAGATTGCGTTGCGAGCGGAAGCCGCCGGGGCGAAAGAGCGCGGCCAGCGATTGGGACGGCAGCCGTTTCAGATCGATCATGGCCAGACAATCGCCCAGTTCCGGGCCGGCGGCGAAGGGTTGGATCGGCGCTCCGTTGAGACAGGCACCCTGCCCTCGGGCGGCGGTAAAACACTCGTCGCGCACCGGATCGAGGATCGCCCCCAGCACCGCCTGGCCCTGCTCGAACAGCGCCAGCGAGATCGAGAATCCGGGATAGCCGCTGGCATAGTTGCTGGTCCCGTCCAGCGGATCGAGCACCCAGACGCCACGCTCGGCAGCGGCGAGCAGACGCTCCTGTTCGGACTCGCGCATCTCCTCCCCCAGCAAGGGAATCTCGGGAAAGGCGCGCGCGAGAGCCTCGGCGAGATGGGTCTGCGCCGCCAGATCCGCCGCGGTGACCAGACTGCCATCGGCCTTGCGATCGACGCGCGTGCGGTGCCAGCGCGGCAGGATTTCGGTCGCGGCGGTTTCGCGCAGCAACCGCGCCAGCAGCGTGAGTTCGGGGTTCATTGTGTCGGGATCCTCTTGCGTGTTTGACCGCGAAGGCTGCGGTTGCTCTAATCGAAACTGCGTCCCGAGCCGACCGGCAAACACAGCCTCTCCCGCCGGACGCGGTCGCATGATTTTCCCGTTCAACTCCACGGATCAGGTCATCCGCAATGCCACTACAACCTGTGATTCTCTCCGGCGGTTCCGGTACCCGGCTCTGGCCGATGTCCCGCGAAGCCTATCCGAAACAGTTCCTGCCCTTGACCAGCGAGCACACGCTCTTCCAGGAGACCGTGCGGCGTCTCGACGGACTGGACGAGGAACATCCGCGTCAGGCGATCGGCCAGACCGATCCGCTGGTGGTCTGTAACGAGGCGCATCGCTTCCTGGTCGCCGAACAGATGCGGATCCTCGGGCGCCATCCCGCCGGGATTCTCCTCGAACCCAAGGGTCGCAATACCGCGCCCGCGTTGACGCTGGCCGCGCTCGCCGCGACCCAGGCGGGCGAGGATCCCATCCTGCTGGTCATGCCAGCGGATCATACCATCCGCAACGAACCCGGTTTTCGCGCGGCCGTGGCCGATGCCTGCGTGATCGCCCGACAGGGCGCCGTGGTGACCTTCGGGATCGTGCCGAGCAAACCCGAGACCGGTTATGGCTATATCCGTCAGGGCCAGCCCTACCCCTCGGAGGGGCTCGCGGGCCGTGCCTATGGTCTGGCAGGATTCGTGGAAAAGCCCGATGCCGAGACCGCGCAAGGCTATCTGGCCTCGGGCGATTATCTCTGGAACAGCGGTATTTTCGTGCTCAATGCCTCGCTCTGGATGCGTCTGATCGAGCGCTTTCGACCCGACATCGCGCAGGCCGCAGCCGCCGCCTTCGCCGGCGCCAAGATCGACGGCGCCTTTCTGCGTCTCGATCCCGAACTTTTCGGCGCCTGTCCCAGCGACTCCATCGACTATGCGGTCATGGAGCATCTATCGGATGGCGCCGCCGCCGATCTGCCGCCGGCGGTGGTGGTGCCACTCGATGTCGGCTGGTCCGATGTCGGCGCCTGGTCGGCGCTCTGGGAGGTCCGCGAACAGGACGCGGCGGGGAATGTGCTGACGGGCGATGCCTTCGTGCACAACGCCCACAACAATCTGCTGATGGCCCAGCATCGGATGTTGGCCGCGATTGGCGTCAACGATCTGATCGTGGTGGAGACGCCCGACGCGGTACTGGTCGCCACCAAGGACAGCGCGCAGGACGTGAAGGCCGTCACCCAGTTCCTCCAGCGCGAGCAGCGCAACGAACACCGTCATCATCAACAGGTCCATCGGCCCTGGGGTTCCTACGAGTCGATCGGACAGGGGTCGCGCTATCAGGTCAAGCGACTGATCGTCAAACCGGGCGAATCGCTCTCGCTCCAGATGCACCATCACCGCGCCGAGCACTGGGTCGTGGTCTCGGGCACCGCGCGCGTCACCTGCGACGACAAATCTTTTCTGCTCACGGAGAATCAGTCCACCTACATCCCGGTCGGCACCACGCATCGGCTGGAAAATCCCGGCAGCATTCTCCTGGAACTGATCGAGGTCCAGTCCGGCAGCTATCTCGGCGAGGACGACATCGTCCGCTTCGAGGATCGCTACAACCGGGATCCGACCGAAACCCGTTGATCCCAGATCAGGATCAGCAGTTCTAAATTTAAGACCATGATGGTATGAAGGACTCTTTGAGAGCCGACTGGAGAACCGGCACTGGTTCAGTTCAATTTGGAAAGAAAAACCAAGAAATCAGGTAGTTGAGGGGATCTGCCGCAAAGAGGTGAAACCAATAGTCGCACTCCAAGCGCAGTCAATACAGGGTTTCCCTGTAAGGAAGTCAGATTTTCC
>NZ_CAIPNF010000262.1 GCF_903866365.1 uncultured Thiocystis sp. | reverse complement strand
TATGGCCTGGAATGAGCCAGGTGGCGGTAACCAAGACCCCTGGAGCGGCAAGAGCGGCGGCGATCAAGGTCCACCCGACCTCGATGAAGTCGTGCGCAAGCTTCAGGAGCGACTCGGCGGATTATTCGGCGGCAACAAGCCCTCGGGGAACGGTTCCTCTGGCGGCGGCGCCGGCATCGGTCTGCCGGGCGGTCCATTCAGTTCGCGCGCCATCGGTATTGTTATCGGTGTCCTCGTCGTCGTCTGGCTGGCCTCCGGAATCTACATCGTCGAGCCCGCCGAGCGCGGCGTTGTCATGCGCTTCGGACGCTATGTCGATACCACCGGCCCCGGTCCGCACTGGCATATCCCGATGCCGATCGAGTCGGTCGTCAAGGTCAATGTCGACGAAATCTCCACCTTCAGCCATCGCGCGGCGATGCTGACCCAGGACGAGAATATCGTCGAGGTCGAGCTGACCGTGCAGTCGCGCATTCAGGATGCGGCCGATTATCTGTTCCAGGACCAGGATCCCGAGAAGACCCTCAATGACGCGACCGTGACCGTGGTGCGGGTCACCATCGGTCAAAGCAAGCTCGACTATGTCATGACCGAGGGACGCGGCGCGGTTGCGGTCACCATCAAGGAGCGCATCCAGGCGTTGATGGATCAATACCGAACCGGTCTGATCGTGACCTCCGTCAACATGCAGCCGGCCAAGCCGCCGGATCAGGTCAAGGCGGCCTTCGATGACGCCATCAAGGCGCGCGAGGACAAGGAGCGGCTCGAAAATCAGGCCGAGGCCTATTCCAACGAAGTGCTTCCGCAGGCGCGTGGCGCGGCGGCGCGCATCCTGGCCGACGCCAAGGCCTATCGCGACAAGGTGATCGCCGAATCCGAGGGCGAGGCAGCGCGTTTCACGGCGGTCCTGACGCAGTACGCCAAGGCTCCCGAGGTGACCCGTCAGCGTCTGTATCTGGAGACGATGGAGCAGGTGTTCAGTGAAAACAGCAAGGTTCTGCTCGACGTTCAGGATGGCGCCAACAGTCTTCTCTATCTGCCGGTCGAGCAGCTGATGAAGCAGCGCCAGATGCCGGCTGAACCCGCGCAGACCGAGCCGGTTGGCGCCTTGCATGTACCGGAGCACAGCGATCCTCCGCAGCGAGTGGTCGATCGTGATCGGAGGTCGCGTTAATCATGAATCAGTCCAACCACTTAAAGACCTTTCTTCCTGTCGGCCTCGCCGCGCTGGTGCTCTTTCTCTATGCATTCACCTTCGTGGTCAGGGAGTATGAGGTCGCCATCAAGCTGCGTCTCGGGGAGATCATCTCGGACGACTATCGTGCGGGCATTCACTTCAAGATCCCGATTCTCAACCAGATCAAGATCTTCGATCGCCGCATCCAGACCCTGGATTCGCAACCCGAGCGATTTTTAACGATCGAGAAAAAAGACGTGATCGTCGATTCCTACGCCAAGTGGCGGATCGCGAACGCGGCCCAGTTCTATCGTTCCACCGGCGGTATCAGTGCCCGCACCAGTCGGTTGCTCTCGGAGCGCATCAATACCAGTCTGCGTGACGAATTCGGCAAGCGGACGATCCAGGAAGTCGTCTCGGACGATCGTCTTGCCCTGATGGATATCCTGACGAAGGAAGTGAATGCCAATGCGAGCGATCTGGGTGTCGAGGTCATCGACATTCGGGTCAAGAAGATCGATCTTCCGCCGGAAGTCAGCGAATCCGTGTATCAGCGCATGCGCGCCGAGCGTGAGCGGGTCGCGCGCGATCTACGGGCCAAGGGAGGCGAGGCCGCCGAGCGGATTCGTGCCGACGCCGACCGTCAGCGTACTGTCACGGTCGCCGAGGCGTATAAGGAATCCGAGGTCATTCGCGGTGAGGGCGATGCCAGCGCGACTGAAATCTACGCTGCGGCCTTCAATCAGGATCCCAGCTTTTACTCCTTCTACCGCAGCCTGAATGCCTATCGGATAACCTTCGGCAAGGGCGGCGACATGATGGTCCTGGAACCTGACTCCGAGTTTTTCCGCTTCTTTCGCGAGTCGTCCGGGCAACCCTAAAAGCGCTTCCGCCTCTCTCTGAGTGTGGCGACGTCGCCGCGAACGGCTTAACTGGATGGCATTGACCTCGCCGCTGGACACGCACCATGACCCCGGGACAGTTCGTCGCCAAATGGACCGGTGTCACCCTCAAGGAACGCTCGTCGGCCCAGGAACACTTCCTCGGCTCGACGAACCCACGCCTGCCGAGGCCGACCCGATCGGCGCTTGGTACTGCTTCGAGAAAGGCGCCAAGAAGGCCGGTGGCGGCGATTGTCTGGAAACGCGCCTGCTACGGCTGGGAATACAAGGGGCCCGGCAAGGATCTCCAGAAGCAGAACCCGATCCTCAAACCGCTCGACACCATCCGCTAGCAGGACGCCATCGTGAATGCCGACGGCAGCGAACCGGCGTGGCCCGAGGCCGATGTCATCGTGGGCAATCCGCCGTTTTCTGGGCGGAAGCAAGAAACGCGGCGCGCTGGGCGATGCCTATTTCGCGGCGCTGGCGCGGATCTATGGCGGGCTCGCCCCGCTGGGGCCGATCTGGTCACCTATTGGTTCGAGAAGGCGCGCGCCCAAATTGAAATGGGGCGGGCGCGGGCGGCGGGACTGGTCGCCACCAATTCGATTCGCGGCGGCGCGAATCGCCGGGTGCTGGAGCGCATTTCGTCGGCTACCATCCAGAAACGGAATCACGGAGAAACACATGGCAACGATCACCTTCGACACCCACAAATTCATCCGGCGTCTGGAGACGTCGGGATTCAGTCAAGACCAAGCGGAGGCCGTCGCGGAAGCCTTCAAGTGCGCGCAGGAAGACCAGAAACCGGTGACGCAGGAGTATCTGGACTATCGACTGAAGACCGATCTGGCGGAGTTGAAACTCGACCTGCTCAAATGGATGACCGGCGCACTGATTGCCCAGGCGGCGGTGATTGCGACGCTGGTCAAACTGCTCTAACCGACGGAGAAGCAAATGACAACGATCACATTCGATACGTTGCAACTTGTGGACAAACTCAAGGCAGCAGGCTTCCCGCCCGAGCAGGCGGAATCCGTGGTCCGGGCGATCAGCGCAGCGCAGTCGGAGTTGGTCACGAAGGACATTCTGGAACAGGCGCTCGCCCCGCTGCGCACCGACCTGACGGTATTGAAATGGATGATGGGGGTTCTGCTGGCAGGGGTCATGTCGCTCATTCTGAAGGAATTATTTTAAGCGCACTGCCGCGCATCTTCAACGCCTGGTCTGACGAACCCTGGATCAACGAGGGCGCGGCGGTCCGGGTGTCGTTGGTGTGTTTCGGGCACTCGGACGCGCCGCCGATGCTCGATGGGCAGGCGGTGGCGGGGATTTATGCGGATTTGACGCCTGGCACCGAGGTGACCGATTCGGATCTGACCACCGCCCAACGCCTAGCGACGAATATAGGAGCGAGTTTCCAGGGAGCTTCCAAGAAAGGAGCTTTATGACCCATTGGGGCCATCATCTGCGCACGGTCCAGTGGGCGCTCCATGCCTGGTGTTGGTAGTGGCGGACTCCGTTGATCGGTTCGCCCGTTCACTCCAGCGTTTTCCGAGGTTGGACAAACGCCGGGCTGTCTGAAAAGATAACGGCCTTTGGGCGCACTGACTCTGACGGGGCATTGCGTTCGTCAATCCAACGCTCGGGACTCATCCGTTTGTGCATGACATCCTAGTCGCTTTTGCGCTTCTGCTGGTCATCGAAGGCATCTGGCCTTTTCTGCATCCAGCCAGCTTCCGGCGCGCGCTGGCCATGATCGCCGCAGAGGGCGAGCGGCCGTTGCGCATCGCCGGGCTCATAAGCATGCTCGCGGGTCTCGGGCTCCTGTATCTGGTGAACTGATGACTGCGATGAACGAGGAACGCTGGCTCCTGCCCGCCGGCATCGAAGAGGTGCTGCCGCCCCAGGCGCGGATCATGGAATCCCTGCGGCGCGAGTTGCTGGACCTCTACGCGAGTTGGGGTTACGAACTCGTGATCCCGCCGTTCATCGATTATCTGGAGTCGCTGCTGACCGGAACCGGGCAGGATCTCGACCTTCAGACCTTCAAGCTGACCGATCAGCTCACCGGGCGCCTGCTCGGGGTGCGCGCGGACATGACCCCACAGGTCGCGCGCATGGATGCCCATCATCTACGCCGCGACACCCCGACCCGTCTCTGCTATCTGGGCACGGTGCTGCACACCCGCACCGACGGTTTCGCGGGCACCCGCAGTCCGCTCCAGATTGGCGCCGAGATCTACGGTCACGCCGGGATCGAGAGCGATACCGAAATCCTGCGGCTTATCCTGCTGACCCTGCGCGCGGCCGGGATCGCCGAAAGCTATCTTGACCTCGGGCATGTGGGCATCTTTCGCGGACTGGCGCGTCAGGCGGACCTGGATACCAACCAGGAACACGAAATGTTTGGCGCGCTGCAACGCAAGGCGATTCCTGAAATCGAGTCGCTGATCGGCGGCTTCGGCGTCACTGGCGCCCCGGCGCGGATGCTGATCGCGCTGGCCGAACTCAACGGTAGCGATGCCCTGACCCGAGCGGATGCCTTGCTGAGCGCCGCCGACCGTCCGGTGCGCGAGGCGGTGGACTATCTGCGTCGGCTGGCCGACGAACTGAACCGCTGGCATCCGGAGGTTTCGGTCCACTACGATCTCGCCGAACTGCGCGGCTATCATTATAAAACCGGAGCCGTGTTCGCCGCTTTCGTTCCCGGCTGGGGGCTGGAGGTCGCGCGTGGCGGACGCTATGACGATATCGGCCGAGTGTTCGGGCGGGCGCGTCCGGCGGTCGGTTTTAGCACCGATCTGAAAAGTCTCCTGCAACACGGGCAGGGGCTCGAACAGCGCTATCGGGCGACCGCTCCGGTCTATGCGCCCTGGTCTGCGGATCCGGCCCTGCGCGCGACCGTGGAGCGGTTGCGCGCGTCCGGCGAGCGGGTGATCAACGCCTTGCCGGGACTGCAACAGGATCCGCGCCAGCTCGGCTGCCGGCGGAGGCTCGCGGAGCGCGATGGCCGTTGGGAATTACAAACGCTCGACGAGCTGGATCACCAATCATTCGATCAACCGTCGCTCGATAACCAGTAGGAAGCGTGATAGATGGGCAATAACGTCGTAGTCATTGGCGCCCAGTGGGGCGATGAGGGCAAGGGCAAGGTCGTGGATCTCCTCACCGACCGGGCCGCCGCGGTGGTGCGCTTTCAGGGCGGTCACAATGCCGGACATACCCTGGTCATCGACGGCGTCAAGACCGTCCTGCATCTGGTGCCCTCCGGGGTGCTCCGCGAGGGCGTGCGCTGTCTGATCGGCAACGGCGTGGTGCTCTCGCCCCAGGCGCTGTTCGACGAGATCGGCATGCTGGAACAGTCCGGCGTGCCGGCGCGCGAGCGGATCGGCATCAGCGCGGCCTGTCCGCTGATCCTGCCCTATCACATCGCGCTCGACCATGCCCGCGAGATTGCGCGAGGCGCCAGGGCGATCGGCACCACCGGGCGCGGCATCGGCCCGGCTTACGAAGACAAAACCTCGCGGCGCGGCATCCGGCTGGGTGAATTACTCGATGCCAAGCACTTCCAGGAGCGTCTGCGCGAGGTGCTCGACTATCACAATTTCGCGCTCGAACACTATTTCAAGACCGAGCGGGTCGATTACGCCGCCGTGCTCGACGAGGCGCTGGGCCATGCCGACGCGCTGCGTCCCTTGATCGTGGACGTGCCCGGACTCTTGCACGAACTGCGCGCGCAGGGTCGGGATGTCCTGTTCGAGGGCGCCCAGGGCGCGCTGCTCGACATCGATCATGGCACCTATCCCTATGTCACCTCCTCCACCACCACGGCGGGCGGAGCGGCGAGCGGCAGCGGGGTCGGACCGCGCGATCTCGATTATGTGCTGGGGATCGTCAAAGCCTACACGACGCGCGTGGGCGCTGGACCCTTCCCGACCGAACTCTTCGATGCCGATGGCGAGCGGCTCGGCGCGCGCGGCAACGAATTCGGCGCGACCACCGGACGCAAGCGCCGCTGCGGCTGGCTCGACATGGTGGCGCTCAAACGCTCCTTCGCGATCAACAGCGCCACCGGCATCTGCATGACCAAGCTCGATGTGCTCGATGGCCTGGAGACGGTGAAAATCTGTACCAGTTATGTCATGGATGGCGAGGAGCTTGCCGTCCCGCCGGTCGGCGCGGATGCCTTCGCGCGCTGTCAGCCGCGGTATCTGGAATGCCCCGGCTGGTCCGAATCGACCTTCGGGGTGACCTCGCTCGCGGATTTGCCGGCGAATGCGCGCGCCTATCTGGAGACCATCGAGCGCTTGAGCGGTTTGCCGATCGACATCATTTCGACCGGTCCCGATCGGGTCGAGACCCTGATTCGTCGGCATCCGTTCGACGTTTGAGGCGCGCGGTCGATCATGCGGGTGTTCGATTCCCACTCTCTTGCCACTGACACGATGGAGATATCCGATGTCCTACCGAAAGCTGTGTGCGGCGTTGACGCTCGCTACCGGACTGTGCGTGACTCTTCCGACGCTTGCCGCCGATGGGGATCTGCCTGAAGCCGTGAATCAGATCCTCCCGATGCTGCAGGAATGGGGCTCCAATCCGATCCTGGTCGAGGCCGTGCGGGAGCAGAATGCACTCGCCCGGCCGCTGGAGGAGATCAAGCGGCTCGACGCGGAGTGGATGGCGGCCAGCGGCGTGACGCCTTTCATGGAAGGCATGATGAACAGCGCTCCCGCGCAAGAGCTGAAGCGACTGGAGCAAACCAAGCCCTATTTTCTCGAACTCTTCCTGATGGACCGTCAGGGCGCCAACGTGGCCATGACCAACAAGACCTCGGATTACTGGCAGGGCGATGAGGAAAAATTCACCCACTCATTCAAGGGCGGGCAGGGCGCCCTGAATATCAGCGAGGTGAAGTTCGACGAGAGCGCCCAGGTCTATCTGGTGCAGGTCTCGGTGCCGGTGCTGGATGAGGGGCGCGCGATTGGCGCCATGACCATCGGCATCGATCTCGACCAACTCGGGGAGTCGGAGCAGTAGCGACGTGTCGGTCGTGAGCAAGAACTCGGGGCGCACAGCAGGTTCACGCACGAATTCGAGTACGTCATCAGGAGCGACCGAGGGATGAAATGGTCTCAAAATCTTGCGTTTCGCTACAAATTGGTCCTTCCGCTGGGATTGATCGCGCTGCTGTTCATCCTGTTCGCTTGGGGCACACTGCGTCGGGTAGACACGCTCGGTGAAGAAGTTGCCAGCCTAGCGCGGGCCAACATGCCGGTGGGCGCCCTGCTGCTGCAGGCCGACCGTGACCTCTATCAGACATTGGTGGCGGAACGCACCCTGATCTTCATGAACGTCGGATCGCCGGACTATGCCGGGATGGCGGCGCAGCACGCCGAGAATCTCAAGCAAGCGCACGAGCGAATTGATCGCGCATCCGCGATCATCGCGGCCAGCTATCTGGGATCCGCCCACGAAATTTCAGAAAAACTTAAAACTTTCGAAGAATTACGCCAAGTCTGGGAGGATCTCAGTCACCGGGTGGTGCGCGAACGTGGTTTGGATACCAGGGCTGGGCGCTCGACCGCGATCGATCTCACGCTGCGCGAAGCGCGCGAGGCCTTCGAGCGAATGCGGACGATCCTGGACCAGCTCGAAGAGGTCGTCACGGATTTCTCCGAGCAAGCCGCCGGGCGTACCGAGTCGGCGGTGTCGGCCAGTCGGCTGCAAACGCTGGTTCTGCTGGCGATTGGCATGGGGTTCCTGGCGCTGATGGCGTTGGGACTGCCGCCGCTGATCATTGGACCCCTGCGGCGTATCCTGCATCGCGTGCAAGACCTCGCCGAGGGTGTGGGCGATCTGACGGTGCGGCTGAACGAGGACACGCGCGACGAGGTGGGCGAATTGGCGAAGAGCTTCAACCGTTTGCTCGCCAAGCTGCATCGGTTGGTCGCGCAGGCCGCGACCTCGGCGCAGCAGGTCGATGACGCCTCCGAGCGCCTGGCGACGGTGGCGACCAAGAGCGACGATGCCTTGCTGGAGCAGTCGACCCAAATCCAGATGGTCGCCACGGCTATGCACGAGATGGCGGCCACGGTGAACGAGGTCGCGCTCAATACCGCGCGCGCCGCCGAGAGTGCCCGCACCGCCGACGTTGGGGTGCGCTCCGGCGCCAAGGTGGTGGGCGAGGCGTCGGTGGCGATCGGGCAGCTTGCCGAGGTGGTTTCCAGGGCCACCGAGGCCATCGCCGTGCTGGAGTCCGAGACCAAGCAGATCGGTGCCGTGCTGGAGGTCATCAAGGGCATCGCCGAGCAGACCAGCCTGCTCGCCTTGAACGCGGCCATCGAGGCGGCGCGCGCGGGCGAGCGCGGACGCGGGTTTGCCGTGGTCGCGGCCGAGGTCCGTAACCTGGCCTCGCGCACCCAGCAATCGACGGGCGAGATCGAATCCATGATCTCCTCCCTGCAGGCAAGCGCCCGGAATGTGGTTGGCGTCATGCAGGCGGGACGCGGCATGGTCGACGCGACCCTGCAAAAAGCCTCCCAGGCCAGCCAATCGCTGGAGGAGATCACCCGTGCGGTCACCACCATCAACGCAATGAATGACCAGATCGCGAGCGCCGCCGAGGAACAGACGGCGGTGACCGAGGAAATCAACGGCAACACACTCAGTATCCAGCGTTTGGCCGAGCATGCGGTGGCGGCGAATCGTCAGACCGCGCTCGCGCGCGGCGAGCTGGTCTCGCTCGCCCAGTCGTTGCATGCTGGTCTGTCGCAATTCAAGGTGTGAACCGACGCAGGAATCACTGGCTATGGATCCCCGACACGAAGGCACCAACCCCACCCTGGCCGAGGATCCGCCTCTCGGAGATGCAACGTGGACCGTCGCCGACATCATCGACTTCGAATATTACCTCGATGCCGATGAAGGAAAACTGCGCGAACAGCCTGCCTCGCGCAAGGCACTCGCCGAGCGCGACCGCGCGCTCTATCTCGACCGCATCGAGGGAGACGTTGCGCCAGCCCAACCGCATACGCCTTCGCACCGCCGGACGAGTCTGCGCCGCTGGCTGACCGCGCGGCGCACCGACGAGGATCCGAGCATGCGTCCGCTCCTGCCCGGCGGCGCCTTTGCCGCGGCACAGCGTCTGGGCACCTTCGCGCTGGCCGTGGGCGGGTTTCTGCTTGGGATCGGGGTCGCCTCCGCCCTGCTGAATTACGACGGTCACCGCCCGATCAGCGTTCCCTCCTTTGTCTTTCTGTTGGTGGTGGTGCAATTCCTCTTCGTGCTCGCCGCCGTGTGGGCCTGGACCTTGCGCAGCATCCGTCACCCTGGGGGCGGAGGTCAGGATACCTGGCTGCTGACCCAGGTCATGCGTCCGCTGCTGACCCGCGCGGCGAGCTGGTTGCAGCAACAGCGACTGAATCAGTCCACCGCGGAGATCCGCGAACGCGCGCTCGCGACCCAGGGACTGGTGAAATCGCACTACGCCATCTATGGGCCGGTGTCCTATTTTCCGCTGCTGATCCCGGCCCAGGTGTTCGGGGTGGCGTTCAATCTCGGGGTCATTCTCACCACGATCTTCCTGGAATGGTTCACCGATCTGGCCTTCGGTTGGGGCACCTCGCTGATCGCCCATCCGCAGACCATTTATGACATCACCCGCGCCATCGCCTTTCCATGGAGTTGGCTATTCGGCGAGGGGACCGGCTATCCGACGCTCGATCAGATCGCCGGCTCGCGCGTCTATCTGGAGCAATGGGCCGCCGCCACGCCCTCGTTTCAGCCCGATCCGGAGCATCTGCGCTCCTGGCGCTGGTTCCTGGTGCTGGCGGTCCTGACCTACGGGCTGCTGCCGCGACTGATTCTGCTCAGTCTTTCGGTGTTGCTGCAGCGTCTGGCGCTTGCCCGACTGCCGTTCACGCACGGTCGCATCCAGGCCCTCTATGCGCGGATGCTGACACCGATTCTGGACACGAGCGCGGCCGTGATGGAGAAGGGGCCGGAGATGCCGATTCCCGCGCCGCTCGCGCCACGCGGTCCGCGCTCGGGATTGGTGGGACCGCTGGTCGGAGAAAAGCCGGTGAGCCTTGCGCGGCCCTGGCGCGAAAAGTCCACGCCGACGTTGCGGAAACCCGCGGCCAAGCCCGTTCCGCCGGTTCTTTTGCCGCGTTCGGACCAGGCGGTGCCGGTGGTGCGGCGGGAGACCGAGGTCGAGGTCAAACCAGAAATCGAACCGCTGGAGTCGCTGTCGCCGCCTGTCTCTCCGCGATCTGAAGAGGCGAAGGCGTCGGAGGAGGGCGAGACCGCCACCTCGTTTAGAGCCCCGCCGCCAAGTCCGCCCGAGACTGAGCAGGAAATCGAGCAGGCGCCTGAAAGCAAGCCTGAGCTTGAAGCGCTGGAGCCGGAGCGAAAACCCGCGCCCGAGCCCGAGCCCGAGCCCGAGCCCGAGCCCGAGCCTGAGCTGGAGCCCGAGCCCGAGCCCGAGCCCGAGCCCGAGCCAGAGCCGGAACCTGAGCTGGAGCCAGAGCCGGAACCTGAGCTGGAGCCCGAGCCGGAACCTGAGCTGGAGCCCGAGCCGGAACCTGAGCCTGAGCCTGAGCCTGAGCCTGAGCCTGAGCCTGAGCCTGAACCTGAGCAGGAACCCGAGCCGGAACCTGAGCCGGAACCTGAGCCCGAGCCAGAACCCGAGCCAGAATCTGAACCTGAGCGGGAACCCCAGTCGGAACTAAAGCCCGCATTCGCAACGCCCCCGCTCGCAACCGATGGCGCGCCCCGCTTCGCCCCGGACGCCTGCCTGTTACTGGTGCATGTGGACGTGGACGATGTCCTGGAAGCTGAAGATCGCCCACGTCTCGAACAACTGCTGACCCAGCTGACCGGTTGGCGGGTGTCGGCCTACGCGACCTTCGGCGCCGGCAGCGCCATGACCGCGCGGGCGCTGGATCTTCTGGAGCATGGCGACTGGCAGGCCCCGCC
Source organism: uncultured Thiocystis sp. (assembly GCF_903866365.1). Classification (GTDB taxonomy): domain Bacteria; phylum Pseudomonadota; class Gammaproteobacteria; order Chromatiales; family Chromatiaceae; genus Chromatium. The sequence goes on along the minus strand of NZ_CAIPNF010000262.1, from coordinate 4,641 downwards.
GCCGCGCATCGCGGTGGTCCAGGACGGTTCGCAGCCGCCGATCACCGAGAATCTGCTGTTCCTGCGCGAACTGCGCGCCGCTGCCGGTACTCAGGCCCAGATGCTGCTGGCCCTGGTGGGTGACCCGGAGGATGATGATCGCCTGCCGCCCCTGCGCGCGTTCGACTTCACCGATTGGCAGCGCAAGATCGACCAGATGGCCGATCCCTATCTGCGCCTGGAGATGCTGGCAACCCCCAGCGAGGATGGAGACGTCTGATGGCCACGAAGATCCCTCGGCTGGCAATCATGGGACACCCGAACGCCGGGAAGTCCTCGGTGGTGGCGACCCTCACCGAAAACGATCAGGTCGCCATCGACAAGCGCGCGGGCACCACGACCGAATCGGATGTCTACCCCGTCGTCATCGATGGCCGCACGGTGATTGAGTTCATCGACACCCCAGGGTTCCAGAACCCGAACGCGATCCTGGAGTGGTTTCAGGCCAACGCGGACAAGCGGGATCTGGCCCGCGCCTTCGTCGCCGCCCACCGCGCGGACCCGCTCTTTTCGCACGACTGTGCCCTGCTGGAGCCGGTCGCCGAGGGCGCTGGCATCATTCTGGTGGTCGACGGCTCCAAGCGGATCAAGGAAAAGGATCGAGTCGAGATCGAACTGCTGCGTCTCACCGCCCGTCCGCGCATGGCGATCCTCAATAATCTGACCAAGCAGGATCGCTATATGAGTCAGTGGCAGGACGCGCTGAGCAAGGCGTTCAACTCGGTGCGTGAGTTCAACGCCCATCGCGCGACCTATGCCGAGCGGATCAAGCTGTTGAGCGCGCTCAAAAGTATTGATCAGCGTTGGGAACATCTGGTCGAGAATGCCATCGATGCTTTCGCGATGGATTGGGACCGGCGCACCGATCAGGCCGCCGCCACCATTCTGGATCTGCTCAAGGACTCGCTGACCTACAAGGTGTCCAAAACGGTCAAGGACAGCAAGCTCGTCTTCAAGAGCGGTCGGGACCGGGTCAAGGCCGAGATCACGGCCGAGTTCGAGGATGGACTGCGCCGGCTGGAGAGTGCCGCGCAGGAGCAGATCCGGGTGCATTTCCGACACAACGTCTGGAATGTCTCGACCGACTCCGTGCTGGGACAGGATCTGCTCTCCGACGAGGTTGGGCAGGCGCTCGGACTCTCTAGGCGTCAGTTGGCGCTGGTTGGCATGGCCGCCGGCGCAGCCTCCGGGGTGACCCTCGATCTGGCCACCGCTGGCCATTCCTTGGGCGCCGGCGCCTTTTTTGGCGCGGCCGCCGGTGGCGTGCTGGGCATGGTCGGCGGCAAGGCATTGGCGAAGTTCGATATCGAGCGCGCGCCCGGCACCCACCGTTTCACGATCGGTCCGGTCTCCAATCCACGCTTTCCCTTCGTGCTGCTCGATCGCGTCATGCTCTACAGCGCGCGGGCGATGAACTGGGCGCATGGTCGTCAGGCCGCCGAGGAAGACGCCCCCGACAAGGTGCCCGACAAGGCGATTCGCAAACAGGGTTTCAGCGAGGAATTATCCGCCCAGCAGCAGCGCGAACTCGCGCGTTTCTTCAGCTCCGCCCGGCGTGGCAGAGAACCGGAGCGAGAAGACGAATGCAGAGAAATTGTCAAGGGTATCTTGCGGGGTGTCTCAATGAGCGAGATTGATAGCCGCAGCAATCTCTGAGCTGAAGCGATATTCCGAATCAATCGTTGCGTAAATCATTTCCGTATAGTTCCGCTCGAACATTAACCGGCAACGGTTTGAGCCCGAGGGTACGTACTTACGCAACGATCCGTCATCCTGGCGTGCGGCAATTCGGCTGCGGACTTTTAGCGACCCGGAGCAACCGCGTCGTATGAGCCTTCCTTGCCCCAGGCAGCGCGATATTCATCGTGAAAGATTGTGCGCTGCACGACAGGCTCATTGTTTAAGTTTCGTGTACGCCAGCCGTTGTACATGCCAAATTTTGGATAGGCTTCTCCGTGGCCACTGTAGTAGTTACGCCCTGTATACTTAAAGACAAGATTGCCATCGACCCAAATCTGGGTCATGCCTTTCGAGCCGGAATCGAATTTTGTATTCACAACGAAATCAACCCATTTATTCGTTGAATACTTGGCAATGTTACCCCGAAACTGTGCGTATTCCGTTTTCTTCGATTGCTTGGCCAACGGCTCGTCCGTGCCACGTAAGACCAATTGGATATCTCCGCCGGTCGATGAGCCAGGCCGTAGACTCAACTGCAATGGCGGGCTAAGCGACGGAAAATCGCTTTTTGACATGTCGGCGGGCCGACTGTGATGCAGTTGGAAGAAGATCTCGTAAGTGTATTGATTGAGCGTTGGGTAAGGCGATGGCACATAGATGCTGAAGCCAAACCAGTACTCTTCTGTGTTCTCTCCATGGTTGACATCCATCGAGATCTTGTGGCTGGCCTCCGTACGATACATCGTCTCACTTGTGAGACGGTTGACAACCGATTTCATTGAACCGTTGCCGCGCCTCGAAAACTGCGTCGACAGCGTAGGGCAGTTTCCTGAACAGTTTAAACCCGAGCCAATGCTGCCTTGTCCAGATGACCCAGGTTCGAAGTTGATATACACAGGGTTGGCAATGACCGGCGCGCTTCCAAGTGCCAGCAGAATGGATGAGGTGATGCCGATCTTCAGGCCACGTATCTTTTTTTTCAAAAGGTCACCCAATTATTTTCAGAATGAATAGGTTGCGCTGCGTCAGTGTTTTGACGCATAGACAGCGTAACCTATTCGGAAATAATTGATCAACCTTTCAATCGTTAATTCATCGTAATGATTAATTAACTTTTCTTAAGACAGGTGCAAGGATTGGTCGGGCGCTGTTCGTGCCCGGCGAGACGGCGGCAAAGCTACCCGCATTGCCCCAAGCGATGCGATATCCATCATGAAATAAGGTTCGCTTGGTCACAGGCTCGTCAATGTCACGGGTGCGCCACCCATTGTAGATGCCAAATTTCGGGTAAGGATCGCCATGCCCGTTGTAATAGGTTTTTCCCTTATAATCGAGCGCAAGCACTCCGTCCACCCAGATTTGAGTAAATCCAGCACTGCCGTAATCAAACCGCGTGTGAACAACAAAATCAATCCATCGATCCGTCTTGTACGAGGCAATGTCGCCATTAAAAACTAGCCGCGCATTATTATCGATCATTTGTGGATAAGGCATTTCCATTGCGCGCAGTTTTACACGAATGGCCCCGCTTTCCGATGATTCCGGTTTGACGTTCATTTCGAGAGGCGGGCTGCCGCCTTCATACTCCGCCGCCGTCATGCCATCTGGTGGACTGCTATGGATTTGGAAGAAAATCTCGTAAATCGGATTCTTGAGAACTGGATAAGGCGAGGGAACATAGAGACTGAAACCAAACCAATAGTCGGTCGTTGCCTCGCCCCGGTTTCTGTCAAGATCAACAACATCAGCGTGTGGTCGCACTTCCGTTCTATACATGGTCTCGCTGTTGATGCGATCGACGACACTTTTGAGGGATGCTCGCCCATCCCTTGCCACTTCTGTTGAAATCACGGGGCAGTTACCGGAACATCTGAAGCCAGGAGCAGGCTTACCGACCTCGGGCTGTCCGTCAGCCTCAAAATCCCACCCGAGTGGATTGGCGTCGACCGGCGAATTCCATCCGGACAACGCGGTTGACATCACGACGCTTACCATTATGAGAGATCGGGGCAGGCGCGTCTGTCCGCGTTTTGTCAGGGCGGTCTCAGGGGGATTTACGCCAATGTTGCGACCGGCTTCCCGGGAACTGCTGGGCAATGTTGGTTGCGTGGTTGACATGGGAGGCTGATGACTGAAAAAGCGATTTTTCATAGACACACCTTAGGTCTAACTGATTGATTATAATGCATTCTAACGCAGGACGACTTGCATGTTCTGCGAGATTGAAATGCCAACCCGATGTCTTGCTTCTGAAAAATCCATATAGTTTAAGCGTGAGAATATCGAGTGATTGGCTCATCGACTTTGGCAAACGCTGTGCAACGCTCGTGTTGCTAGGGTATATCGACAACACTTCTGGTTCGGCGGATTATCCTCGTTCTACTGAATCCTTAAGATTCTGGACGAACGACCAATCACGTCGGCAAGGGGCGACTTTTGCCTCTGCATTGTGCCAGCCAGAAAATCCAAATGCGAATTCTTGAGTCAGCCGGTTTGCGCAAGCAAAATTCTAGAGTCGCTATGCAAAGCTTAACGTGGCCTTTGTCACATTCTTACTATTTTTGAATGCCTTAAACTTTTTCACTTTTCACATTTGGGTGCTGCCCTCATCACCTATCGCATTCTGGCATACTGTAACGCTAAGGCAAGCAAACGGTGAGGTCGATGTCCTCGTTCTTGACGCGGCGCCACAACCGCTCGACAAAAATATTGACCGATGCCCGCCCATGTCCATCCATGCGGATGGCGATAACCTCGCGCAGGACGATCGGATCCCCGTCAAGGTCGCGCTCGTGAACGGCGACCGCAAGGTCTGCGTTGAAGAGCTCGGGCCGGCCGTCGGCAAGGAGCGCCTCTTCCAGTCCGTCCACGCAGAACCCGCATCCAGGGTGTGGGGCAGACGCCAGGTGCCGGATGCAAACC
>NZ_CAIPNF010000261.1 GCF_903866365.1 uncultured Thiocystis sp. | reverse complement strand
TGTCGGCCTTTTTCAGGCTGGTGAAGGTGAGCCGTTCGCGGTGGAGTTCTTCGCGTTGGTTGCCGGAAAAGGCATAGCCGTCGATGACGCGGCGGGCGCGTTCGGCGGTGAGGGTGTCGGCGTAGTCCTCGCATTCGACCAGGATGAATGTTCGGTCGCCGCCGTCCTTGTGGTTCGCGGTCAGGACGGCGTGGGCGGTGGTGGCGGAACCGGCGAAGCTGTCGAGCACAATGGAATGCTCGGTGGTGGCTAGTTCCAGCACGCGGGACAGCAGGGCCACCGGCTTGGGAGTCACGAAAACATCGTCGGAACTGGCGAAGTCCAGCACGGACAGCAGTTCTTTCTTGGCGTCCTGGGTATGGCCGACCTCGTCGTACTCCCACAGGGTTTGCGGTACGCGACCGGCTTTGACCTCGGAGAGGAATCGCTTGATCGATGGGATGTTGTTGCCATCCTCGCCCCACCAGACGCGATCATCACGGTCCATCTCCTTGAATTTAGGCTCAGAAACACGCCAGTAATTTCCACCGGGAGGCCCCGAAATGATTCGGCCAGACGGGCAGGTAATCGGGTAAGTGCCCTCGCCGTAGTAGTTGCGCGCCGACAGATCGCCGGGCTTCCAAGGGCCTCGCGTATCGTTGTCTGGATTGTCGTAACGGGCATCCATATCGTCCGTTCGCTCCAGCAAGTTCGGACGCCAGATAGTTTTATCTTTCGCGTAGATCAACAGGTAATCGTGATCTTCCGAAAAGAACTGAGCTGACGGCTTGGGCGAATAGTTCTTGTGCCAAATACAAGTCGCGACGAAATTGTCAGCCCCAAAGATCTCATCCAACATCATCCGCGCCCGATGGATTTCGTTATCGTCGAGCGTCATCCAGAAACTCCCCGACTCCGCCAGCAATTCATGCAACAACCGCAGCCGTGGCCACATCATGCACAGCCATTTATCATGGCGTAACCCGTCCTCGATGCCGACCGGATTGCTGTCGAGCCACTCGCGCAGCATCGGGCTGTTGACGTTGTCGTTGTAGCTCCAACCTTCGTTGCCGGTGTTGTACGGGGGATCGATGAAGATGCAATCCACCCGCCCCGCATACATGGGCAACAAGGCTTTCAGAGCGTGTAGATTGTCGCCGTGAACGATCAGGTTGCCGTCAAGTCGCGGTTCGCCGATGGACTTGCCCGGCTGCGGGATCAACGGGCGGTGCGGGATGGCCAGATGATGGTTGTAGACGAATTCTTTGCCCTTGAAATCAAGCTCCGGCATGGTCGAGTCCTTTAATTAGGGGCGTCGCTGCCACCTCAACCCCGCGCCGAACTGAGGATGGCTTGGTATTCTTCGGCCGCTTCCAGGATGGCGTCCCGGTACGGCTCATCGTCTGCCAGCGCCAGATCGTAGGCAATGCGCTGATCGAAACCCATCCCATTGCTCCAGACCCTGTCCCAAGCGCCATTCTCGGCATGCGTGACATCGATCATTTTTGGTGAATAGACATCGCGGTAGCGATTCGCCAGCTCGGCCATGATGCGCAGTTCCCGCTTGGAGAAATAGCTGTCATCGAATTCGGCGCGGGGGACAACCGTTTCACGCACGTAATCGATCACCCGCTCGGGCTCGATGGAAATCGCAGCCGCTAAATCAGGCTTTAGGTCTTCCCATTCCTGCATCAAGCGGATCGGCACGGGTCCCAACTCCCACGCGCGGTATTCCAGCCCCGTGACACTTCGCCCGGTCTGGCGGAAATGCTCGAAGTCAAGCAGATACAGCAGCTTGAACAGCTTGATCTTGCCGAAATGCTGGGTGTGTTGGGCGAAATAGACAATCACGTTGATCAGCTTTTCGCGTTCGTGGGTGATGAGCATACTTGAAGACCAGTCATCAATCGGAAATCAGTGCACGATGGGGAGTTCCAGATCATTCCACAGGCGCGTCGTCGGACCGGACTGATTCATGGTGTAGAAATGCAGCCCCGGCGCACCGCCTTCGAGCAGATGACGGCACAGCATCAGCACCACCTCGTGACCGAAGGCGCGGATGCTTTCGACATCGTCCCCATAGCCTTCCAGCCGGCGACGGACCCAGCGCGGGATCTCGGCGCCGCAGGTATCCGAAAAGCGGGCAAGTTGAGTGTAGTTGGTGATGGGCATGATGCCGGGGATGATCGGGATCTCGACCCTTTCCTTCCGGCAGCTTTCCACGAACGCGAAATAGGCGTCGGCGTTATAGAAATACTGCGTGATGGCGCCGTCGGCGCCCGCCGCGACTTTACGCTTGAAGTTCTCCAGATCGCGCGCCGGACTGCCCGACTGGGGGTGATACTCGGGATAGGCCGCCACTTCGATGTGGAAGGCATCGCCGAACTCGGCGCGGACGAAGCTCACCAGTTCATTGGCATAGCGGAAATCGCCCTGATTGCCCGCGCCCATGCCGGAGGGCATGTCGCCGCGCAGCGCCACCAGACGCCGGATGCCCTGTTGCCGATAGTGGTGCAACAGTTCGCGCACCTGCTCGCGGGTGGAGCCGATGCAGGCGAGATGCGGCGCGGTCTCGATCCCCAGGCCGCGCAGCCAGGAGACGGTCTCCAGGGTGCCCTCGCGGGTCGAGCCGCCCGCGCCGTAGGTGACGGAGAAATACGCGGGACCGAGCGCGTTGAGCTTGGCGATCTCCAGCTTGAGTTTCTCCATTCCTTCGGCGGTCTTCGGCGGGAAGAGTTCGACGCTATACAGTGGAGTCGAATGGTTTTGAAATGGCATGAATCAGGTTCCTTGGTCAGTGCTGCGCCGGCGTTTCGCGCTCAATCATTCAAAGGCGCGCGGCATGATCCGTATCGCCGATCCGCTCTAGGATCAGTCGACTCAAATTGATACCGGAGGTCATCGGAGGCAGGGGCTTTGCGTCTTTCTTCATGATCGCGATCCATTCATCGACAATCAGGCAAAGCTCGTGATAGACCTGTTCCTCGTCGTCGCCATGGCAGCAGGGACCAATGATTCCCGGACATTGCCCAACGAAACATTGATCTTCTTGGGACCACTCGACGAGCTTGACGTAATACGCACTTTCTTTCATTGCGCGGATTCCCGGATCTTGGTTTTCACCTCGTTCTCCTGGTCGCGCATCATGCGATCAGTGAACAGCCGCATTCCAATTCAATCGTCACTGGAGAAACCTGTCGTGTCGCACGCTCCTTGCGGACGTGCAGAACCAATAAGGTCAGCGGATCGAACACGATGACATCCTTGACGCCCTGGGACAGATAAAAGGGTGGCCCAATCTCTAAATCCTTGGCCTCATAGCCTTTGCTGACCACCTCGATCACGGCCTCGGGAATCATGGTCAATGCCGAATCCTGTTCGTCCTCGCTCGGTTCGCGGCAGAAAATCGAAATATCGGGTCGCTTGAGTCCGGTTGGAAACTGGATATAGACATCGATGGCATAAACACAGTCGCATCCGGCCTGACCGACGGCGGGTTTGGCGATACCCCGCGCAATGCGAGCGATGTGTTTTTGATGACGATAAACCGGCTGTGCCTCCCAAATCGGCAGGCCGTTGACGATTTCGAGCCGAATGCCAAGCTCGCTGGCTTGAAGAAGTGTCGTCATGGACAGGCTCATGCGTGTTTCCGATCGGCCAACCGTTCATTCAAGCGCGCGCTCCCCCGCGAGGGGGAGCGCGGCGATTTCGATCAATACCGATAATTCTCGGCTTTATACGGCCCCTCGACCGCCACGCCAATATAATCCGCCTGCGCCTTGGAGAGTTGGGTCAGCTTGACGCCGATCTTCTCCAGATGCAGCCGCGCCACGTCTTCATCGAGATGCTTGGGCAGTACATAGACCCCGACCGGATACTGCTCGGGCTTGGTGAAGATCTCGATCTGGGCCAGCACCTGATTGGTGAAACTATTGGACATCACGAAGCTCGGATGACCGGTCGCGCAGCCGAGATTGACCAGACGCCCCTCGGCCAGCAGGGTGATGCGATGACCGTCCGGGAAGACGATCTGATCCACCTGGGGCTTGATGTTCACCCATTCGTACTGCTTCAGGCGGTAGACCTGAATCTCGTTGTCGAAATGACCGATGTTGCAGACGATCGCCTGATCCTTCATCGCCGCCATGTGATCATGGGTGATGATGTCGGTGTTGCCGGTGGCGGTGACGAAGATGTCCATCATCGACACCACGTCGTCCAGGCGAACCACCCGATAGCCTTCCATCGCGGCCTGGAGCGCGCAGATCGGATCGATCTCGGTCACCCAGACGGTCGCGCCCAGCCCGCGCAGCGAGGCCGCCGAACCCTTGCCCACGTCGCCGAAGCCGCACACCAGCGCGAGCTTGCCCGCGATCATGACATCGGTGGCGCGCTTGATGGCGTCCACCAGCGACTCGCGACAGCCGTAGAGGTTATCGAACTTGGACTTGGTGACCGAGTCGTTGACGTTCATCGCCGGGAACAGCAGTTGACCGTCGCGGTGCATCTGATAGAGCCGATGGACGCCGGTGGTGGTCTCCTCGGTAACGCCCTTGATGTCCTTGGCGATGGCGTGCCAGTGTTGCGGATTGCGCGCGAAGGTGCGGTTCAGAAGCCCCAGAATGGAGCCCCATTCCTCGCTGTCGCCGGCGGTCGGCGCGGGGATGGCGCCGGCCTTCTCGTATTCCACGCCCTTGTGCACGATCAGCGTGGCGTCGCCGCCATCGTCCAGGATCATGTTCGGCCCGCCGCCATCGGGCCAGTTCAGCACCTGCTCGGTACACCACCAGTATTCGTCCAGCGTCTCGCCCTTCCAGGCATAAACCGGGACGCCGGCGGCGGCGATGGCGGCGGCGGCATGGTCCTGGGTCGAGAAGATGTTGCAGGAACACCAGCGCACCTGCGCGCCAAGCTCGACCAGGGTCTCGATCAGCACTGCGGTCTGGATGGTCATGTGCAGACTGCCGGTGATACGCGCGCCGGCCAGCGGCTTGGCGGCGCCGAACTGCTTGCGCAGGGCCATCAGCCCTGGCATCTCGGTCTCGGCGATGACCATTTCCTTACGGCCAAAATCGGCCAGGGACAGATCGGCAACCTTGTAATCGGTAAACTCACTCATGGTTAATCAAGTCTCGATGAATCGTGAGTGAGCGCCGTTGAAAAAGTCGACCCCGTCGCCGAGCCTGGCCCGGACCGTCAGCGGTCCGGGTCGCAGCGCTCCTCGACCGCGAGGTTGGAGAAAGGCAATCGGGCTGGTTGTGTCACGCGCGACGGAATCAATAACCGTCGTTCTTCGGCCCAAGGGTCAATACAGGTATCCCAGGTATCCGCTTTTATCGATGGGGTCCAGGCGAATGGCGTGCCGTTGACAGCAAGAGGTGAATTGTCTGCATTCGACTGCGCGGTGGCAAGGGTTCGGCGCGGATTTTTGGGACGGACGTTGTTGCAAATTTTTCGATGTTTTTATCAACCGTCGATCTTATTTTGACTGCATTCGGTGCAGGAGCAAGTCGCGCGTTGAGATTGCTGCGCGATGAACGGGCGATGGCTGCTTTTTTACCGCTGGCGGTTATGATTGGGTCATGGTTTGTCAGGTCAGGATGTCGTTGTGCGAGCACTCCTCATATTTTTCGTCGAGCTTTGCGCGCTCCGCCGTGCCCCGCAGGATTTGCCGGCATCGGCGATCCTGCTGTGGCTCATGTTGTTCGCGGATCTCTTTGCAGGGCTTCTGGTTGGGATGACCGCCGGCATTTCCTTGTGGGCGAGTCTGCTTCAGGGCATCGTCGAGATCGCGCTGATGCTCGCCGCACTCACCGTGGCGCTTCAGCTCATGAAACGGCCTGGGCGTTTTCTCCAGGCCGGCACGGCCCTGCTGGGGAGCGGCGCGCTGCTCGGGCTGCTCGCGCTCATGCCGCTCAGTCTTCATCCCACCGGCAGCCAGGAGACGAATCTGGCGGCGCTGGGTGCCTTTCTCCTGCTCGGACTGGTGATCTGGGGCGTCGTCGTGACTGGCCACATCCTGCGTCATACCTTCGGGTTGACGCTCGGTCAGGGCGCGGCCATCGCGATCGCCTTCGAGATCGCGGCGATTACCCTGGTTACTGGTCTTTTTGGCGGCGCCTGATCATGCATCTTCATCTCCTCGGAATCTGCGGCACCTTCATGGGCGGCATCGCCCTGCTCGCGCGCGCGCTCGGCCATCGGGTCACTGGCTCGGACGCCAATGTCTATCCACCCATGAGCACCCAACTGGAAGCCGCCGGCATCGGTCTGATGGAGGGCTATGCCGCCTCCCATCTCGACCCGGCGCCGGATGTGGTGGTCGTCGGCAATGCCATGAAGCGCGGCATCCCGGCGGTGGAAGCCATGCTGGACCGGGGGCTGCGCTACTGCTCCGGCCCCGAATGGCTGAAGGAAAATCTGCTGCGCGACCGCTGGGTGCTGGCGGTCGCGGGCACCCACGGCAAGACCACGACCGCCAGCATGCTGGCCTGGGTGCTGGAAGACGCCGGACTCGATCCAGGGTTTTTGATCGGCGGCGTGCCGCTGGACTTCGGTCTGTCCGCGCGGCTGGGATCGGCGCCCTTTTTCGTGGTCGAGGCGGACGAGTACGACACCGCCTTCTTCGACAAGCGTTCCAAGTTCGTCCACTACGGCCCGCGCACCCTGATCCTGAATAATCTGGAGTTCGATCACGCCGACATCTTCGACGATCTGGCGCAGATCCAGCGCCAGTTCCATCATCTGGTGCGAACCGTGCCCGGCAGCGGGCTGATCGTGCATCCGGGCGCGGAACCCGCCATGGATGCGGTCCTCGCGATGGGCTGCTGGACGGCCTGCGAGCGCTTCGGAGCGGGCGGCGACTGGACCGCCGAACTCATCGAGCCGGATGGCTCGCGGTTCAACGTCCTGCTCGGTGGCGAGCGGGTCGGTGCCGTCCAGTGGGGGCAGACCGGCATGCACAATGTCAACAACGCGCTCGCCGTGCTGGCCGCCGCCCGTCATGCCGGCGTGCCGGTCGTCGCCGGCATCGCCGCGCTGGGACGCTTCAAAGGGGTTAAACGACGCATGGAGTTGCGCGGCGAGGTCAATGGCGTGCGGGTCTTCGACGACTTCGCCCATCATCCCACGGCCATCGCGACGACCTTGCAGGGGCTGCGCCGGCGGGTCGGCGGGCAGCGCATCCTGGCCGTGCTGGAGCCGCGTTCCAACACCATGCGTCTCGGCGTGCATAACGCGGAACTTGCCGCCTCGCTCGACGATGCGGATCGGGTGTTCCTGTTCGCTCCGCCGGATCTGGGCTGGGACGCCGCCGGGGTCTTCGCCGGACTGGGGCCGCGCGCCGAGATTCTGAGCACGGTGGAGGCGATGGTCGCGCGCATCGCGACCGAGAGCCGGCAGGGCGACCAGGTGCTCGTGATGAGCAACGGTGGCTTTGGCGGAATCCATCAAAAACTGCTGGATGCGCTCTCGGGGCCAACGGACCACTGACGCCTGCCAACTGAAACCTGCCCCATGACCCCATCCCCGAAGCCCAAAACCATCGCTGTCGCGCTCACCGGCGCGTCCGGAGCCTGCTATGGACTGCGTCTGATCGACTGCCTCCTGAGCGCCGGAGCGCGGGTCTATCTACTCGTCTCGCAGGCCGGACAAGTGGTGCTGAAGATGGAAAGCGGGCTCGACGTTCCCGCACGCCCCGCCGAGGCCGAACGCTTTTTCACCGAGCACTTCAACGCTCAATCCGGACAGCTCCGGGTCTTCGGGCGGCAGGAATGGACCGCGCCCGTGGCCAGCGGAAGCAATCCGCCGGATGCCATGGTCATCTGCCCCTGCACCGCCGGCACCCTGGGTCGAATCGCCGCCGGACTCTCCGGCTCGCTGATCGAGCGTGCCGCCGATGTCGCCCTGAAAGAGCGCCGCAAGCTGATTCTGGTCGTCCGCGAGACGCCCTTCACGACCATCCATCTGGAGAACATGCTGCGTCTCGCGCAGGCCGGAGCGGTCATCATGCCCGCGAATCCAGGCTTTTACCGCAATCCCACCAGCCTTGACGACATCGTCGACTTCATGGTCGCCCGCATCCTGGATCACCTGGAAATTCCGCACGAATTGATGGATCGCTGGGGTTCCCTGGATCCGGACCAACCGCGTCTCGTGTGAAATGCGTGTCTCCCGCGATCTTCCTCAACCCTGTCAACCCTTCCGCGAGAGCACTGGCGAAGACGATGGTGGACGCGGAGTCGCAAGAGCAGGCGTCTGAATCGCCCGCTTCCGAAAACGCTGGAGAGGCGACGAAGCGGAGTGACGCAGCGGCCAAGAATTGGCGGCGTCTGGTGTCGGTGCTCCGCATTCCGGCACGCCTTCTGCTGGGGCTGGCGCTCCTGTCGATCCTCCTGTCGGTGCTTCTGGTTGGGGGCCTGCGCTGGGTGAATCCTCCGGTATCCGCCTTTATGCTGCGTCATGCTCACAATGTCTGGAAACTCGATCAGACTCCCCCCTATTATCGCTATGACTGGATTCCCTGGGAGCGGATCCCGCCGACGGTCCGACTGGCGGCCATTGCGGGAGAAGATCAGCGCTTCCCGCGCCATTTCGGGTTCGATCCGATCGAGATCCGCCAGGCCTGGAACGACTATCGCCAGGGCGGACGATTGCGGGGGGCCAGCACCATTACTCAGCAGGCGGCAAAAAATCTGTTTCTGTGGCCAGGGTCGAGCTGGTGGCGCAAAGGGCTCGAAGCCTGGTTTACGCTCCTGATGGAAATACTCTGGCCGAAAGAACGGATTTTGGAGATCTATCTCAACATCGCGCAATTCAGCCCGAGCACCTATGGCATCGAAGCGACCAGCACGCGCTATTTCGGTCATCCCGCCAGCGAACTCAGCCTGGCGGAAGCCGCGCTGCTGATCGGCGCGCTACCGGGTCCGGGACATTATCAGTTGGACCAACCGTCCGCGAGCCTTCAGCGCCGCGCGGACTGGATCCTCGACCAAAGCCAGCGGCTGGGCGGGATGCGGTATCTGAAGCAATTATGAACGGCATCACTCGCAATCGCGGTCCATCAACGCCTGATGATAGGCACGTTTGTTCTCGTTGAGTTCCTTTTCGCTGCGGGTGCGGTAGCCGTTCAGAACCTTTTGATGCCATTTGGCGACCTCGGCGCGCTGCTTCGCGCATTTGGCCGGGTCGTGCTCGGTGCGGGCGGAGGTGCGTGACCGGCGCGCCTCGGTTTCGGCCTGTTTGCGGGCACGCTCGCGCTCTTTGAGTGCCTGTTCACGTTGGGCCTGCATCGCCTGGACCTGGGATTCGATCGAATAATCCTGGCTTTTCGATTCGGTTCCGCCGCCAGTCGGAGCGTGGGTGTCGACCGCCAGCGCGCCGCCTCCGGCACTGTCCGCGCAGGCGGTCTGCTGATAGCTGATCTGTCCGTTCGCCTGCTGGCATTTGTACAGCTCGGCCCAGGCCGGATGCGCGGCGAGACCAAGGACGATCAGGCCGAGCGCGAGACGGCTGGGCCGGCGAATCCAGAAAGTTAACATAGTCGGTCTCCGTTCCCGGTGTTCGGCGATCCTGGCAAGAGCCGTCAACAGCACTCGCGTCGTCGCGCGCAGGCTTCGGCGAGTTCGCGCAGCATGGGCGCGGTGTCGTCCCAGCCGACGCAGGCGTCGGTGACGCTCTGACCGAAAATGAGGTCGCCGCCGGCATCGAGGTTCTGACGCCCGGCGATCAGATGACTCTCGATCATGGCCCCGATGATACGCCGGTCGCCACGACCGATCTGACCCGCGACATCCTGACCGATGCGCAACTGCTTCTCGGGCCGCTTGCCGCTGTTGGCATGGCTGAAATCGATCATGATCTTGGGCGTCAGCCCGGCGTTGGCGATCTGCTCGGCGGCGATGCTGACGCTTTCGGTGTCATAGTTGGGCCGCTGTCCGCCGCGCAGAATGATGTGGGTGTCCACGTTGCCGGTGGTGCTGAAGATGGCCGATTGACCCTCCTTGGTCACGGACATGAAGACATGGGGCCGTGCCGCCGCGTGGATGGCGTCGATGGCGACCCGCACGTCGCCGTTGGTGGCGTTCTTGAAGCCGATCGGGCAGGACAGCCCGGAGGCGAGTTCGCGGTGTCCCTGACTCTCGGTGGTCCGCGCGCCGATCGCGCCCCAACTCACCTGATCGGCGATGTATTGCGGACTGATCAGATCCAGGTACTCGGTGCCCGCCGGAATCCCCATCTCGTTCAGCGCCAGCAGCAGCTTGCGGGCGATCCCCAAGCCTTTGTTGATCTCGAAACTGCCGTCGAGATTGGGATCGTTGATGAGCCCCTTCCAGCCGACCGTGGTGCGCGGTTTCTCGAAATAGACCCGCATGACCAGCAGCAGATGCGCGCTCAGTTCCTCGCGCAATGGCTGGAGACGCTGCGCGTATTCGAGCGCGGCCTGTGGGTCGTGAACCGAGCAGGGACCGACCACGACCAGCAGACGGTCATCGCTGCCGTGGAGGATGCGCTGGATCGCGTGGCGAGTCGCATGAACGGTCTCGGCCGCCTGCTCGGAGAGCGGATATTCCTCGTGCAGGGCACGGGGCGAGCGGACTTGGGTGATGTCGCGAATGCGCAGATCGTCGGTGCGGTGCATGGTGGAGCGCCGGGGCGGTTGCGTAAAGCGACGAAGTATAAACGGAAACAGGGTTAGGCGATTTCCGGGAAAGTTTATACCCATGCCAAAGGCTTCAACTCAGCCGGTGCCGATTCACGTATTCGACGCTTGCCCCAAAGCGGCCGTGACGAATGCGGGTGAGTCCGGCGTAATCGACCCGTAACCGATACCAGCGCTCCGCCTCGGCGCGCAGGAGGTGGCCGAGGATGGCGCGCGTGACGCCGGCATGGCAGACGATCAGCAGATGGCGTCCCGGATAGGCCGTCACCTGACGCTCATAGACGCGGGCGATACGGGCGAGCAGACGATCGAGCGGTTCGGCGCCGGGCGGGCGGCAACCGACCGGATCGCGCTGGAGCGCCTCATAGGCCGCCGGCTCGGCGGCGGCGATCTCCGTGTGCGCACGGCCCTCCCAGGCGCCCATCCCGACCTCGATGAAACCGGGCTCGATCGCCAGCGGCAGCCTATGGCGTCCCGCCAGTTCGGCGGCGAACAGACGGCAGCGGGTCATCGGCGAGCTGAGGATCTGATCCCAGGGCGCGGCATCGCCGAGCGCCTGGCGCATCTGGGTCCAGCCGAGCGGCGAGAGCGGATCGTCCGCGCCATTGCCGCGATAACGCCGACCGCCGGTCGGCTCGCCGTGACGGATCAGATCCACCAGTGTCTCCCGCATGATTGTTCCTGATTGTTCCTGATTGGTGTTAAAGTTCGGCATCGATCAATGCCCGATCCGCGCTGAGAACCACGAAGGTGCAGGCATCCGCCGCCAGCAATACGTTAAGTGCGCCGCGAGTAACTTCTCAATAAGTCACGGCAGCCTTGGCTGAAGATATCCGTTAGAATACCCCATCGCTTCCCCAATCGTTTCCCGTGCATCGTCCTACCGTCATGCCCAGCTCGATCAAACTTCCTGACATCCCCGAGGCGGAAC
>NZ_CAIPNF010000260.1 GCF_903866365.1 uncultured Thiocystis sp. | reverse complement strand
TCCTGGTCTGGAAGGCCGGACAGCCTGGCGTCTTTGTCGACCAAGAAGGACGCGCTCAGTGGCGCGGCGTCACCCTGGGTTTGCACGGCGCCCAGGACATCGCCGTCACGCAGGGCCTCAGCGCCGGCGAGCCCGTCGTCCACCCCGCCGCGGGTCGCAAAACCGCCCTCACCGACGGCCAGCGCATCGCCCGGCCATGAATCTCGCCATCCGTGACATCCGCCATCATGTGGGGCGCTTCGTCTTCACCACCCTGGGCGTCGGTCTGTTGCTCATGATCGTCATGGGCATGGGCGGTATTTATCGCGGCTTGATCCATGAGGCGACCTTGCTCGTGGACCGCGTGGGGGCCGATCTGTGGGTCGTGCAAGGCACCACGCGCGGGCCGTTCGCCGAAATCTCGCGGGTGGCGGCCAATCTTGAAGACCGGGTGCGCGTCGTCCCGGGCGTGGCGCGGGCACGCCGCTTCGTCTCGCACACCCTTCAGCGCGAACAGGGGGGCAAGCCCTTGCGGATGGTCGTGCAAGGGCTCGCCTGGCCGGACGACCAGGGCGACTGGGTGCCGCTCGTGGCCGGCCGCGGGCTGCGCCAGGCGCACTTTGAACTGATCGCCGATCAATCGCTGGGGTTGCCGCTGGGGGAGAAGATCAAGCTTGGCAAGGATCTCTACGAAGTTGTCGGGCAAACGCGCGGCTTGGTCGGGACGGGCGGCGATGGCCTCACCTTCTTCACCGTCAGCGACGCGCTAGCGATTCAGTTCGACGTCCCCGGCGAGGCCGTGCGTCTGGAACGCGCGGCGCGGCGCGCCCGTGTCGCAGACAGCGACCTGGGACGTCTCCAGCCGTTACTCCTCGATCGTGCCGCCGGCCTCTCCAGCGGTATCCCAGCGTTCGCCACGCCGCAAGTCAGCGCCATCCTCGTCACCCTCAAGCCCGGTGCGGACGCGGCCGCCGTCCGGCGCATCCTTGGCACCTGGCCGGACATTACCGTCTATTCCATCCAGGAGCAAAAAGATCTGCTGCTCGCGGGCATGGTGGACAAGGCGCGCCGTCAGCTCGGGCTCTTTCGCGTCCTGCTCATCATCATCTCGACCATCATCATTGCGCTGATCATCTACACCCTGACGTTGGACAAGCTGCGCGACATCGCCCTGCTCAAACTCATCGGCGCGCGTAATCGCGTCATCGGCGGTCTCATCCTTCAGCAGGCGCTGCTCATGGGGGCGTGCGGGTTCGGCATCGCCTGGTGTCTGGGGTTTTATCTCTTTCCCTATTTCCCCCGGCGCGTCCTCATCGAGCCGCCCGACCTGGTGTCGCTCGGGATCATCGTGATCCTCTGCTCCACGCTGGCCAGTCTGCTCGGTATCTGGAAGGCGCTGCGCGTCGAGCCCAACACGGTGCTCGCCGGATGAACGTCGTCGTCAGCGATGCACCCGCCATCGAGGTCACGAACCTGCGCAAGGTCTACGGTCAAGGTCACACCGAAGTGGTCGCCATCCGCGCGGCGACGCTGCGAATTGGACGCGGTGAAATCGTCGGCTTGTTCGGTCCGAGCGGCTCCGGCAAGTCGACGCTGCTCACCGCGATGGCGCTGATCAATCCGCCCACCGCGGGGCGTATCGCTATCGGCGGTCAGCCGGTCATGGATGGCCCGCGCGCGCTGGTCGATGCCCGCGCGTTCCGCCGCCAGCACATCGGCTTCGTCTTCCAAAAGCCCAATCTGATTCCCTTTCTCACCGCGCTGGAAAATGTCCAGGTGGCGCTGGAGATCAACGACACCCCGGCGCGTCAGGCTCGCCAGCGGGCGCTCGATCTGCTCGGCTACCTCGGCGTCGGTCCGCGCGCGACCAATCTCCCCGACGCATTGTCCGGCGGCGAACAACAGCGCGTCGCCATCGCCCGCGCGCTGGCCAACGACCCCAGCCTGATCCTGGCCGACGAACCGACGGCATCGCTCGATGGCGCGCTTGGACGGCAGGTCATGGAGCTGTTTGCCAAAGTCGCTCACGAACGCCGCGCCGGGGTCCTCGTGGTCACGCACGACCACCGCACCCTCGATGTCTTCGACCGGATTCTCGATGTCGAGGATGGGGCGATCCGCGAGCGCGCCAATCCCGAGAGCGACGTGCAGCAATGAGTGAACCCTCTGTCGCAAGTCCCGGTCCAAAGGGTTCGAGAACACTGGGGCAGGCGTCATCGGCGATGGTCTCTTGAGGCTGGCGATCGGGATCTCCATTGGCTTCGGTAACCGTCAAGACGTCAGCGATTCGAACGAGGACATGACCATGAACGAGCCGAACCACGACCACCCCCGTCAGGCGGTGCGCGAACACTATGGACAGATTGCCGTGGGCGCGGAACCCGGTTGCGGCGGCCCGCCGAACTGCTGCGCGACACCCAGGGTTGCGCTGGACGATGTGTCCCGGAGTGTGGGCTATCGCGCCGCCGAGATTCTGGCCGTCCCAGAGGGCGCGAATCTGGGGCTGGGCTGCGGCAACCCCCAGGCGATCGCGGCGCTCAAGCCCGGCGAGACGGTGCTCGACCTGGGGAGCGGCGCGGGTTTCGACGCCTTCCTCGCCGCGCGCCAGGTCGGCGAGACGGGTCGGGTGATCGGGGTGGACATGACCCCGGCGATGCTCGCCAAGGCCCGTGCCAATGCGGAGCAAGGTGGCTATCGCAACACCGAGTTCCGCCTGGGAGAGATCGAGCACCTGCCCGTGGCGGATGGGAGCGTGGATGTCATCCTCTCCAATTGCGTCATCAACCTCGCGCCGGACAAACCGCGCGTCTTTGCCGAGATCTATCGCGTCCTCAAGCCGGGCGGGCGCTTGGCGATCTCGGACGTGGTCGCCTCGGCCGAGCTGCCGGAGGCGGTCCGGGAGGATCTGGCGCTCTATACCGGCTGCATGGCAGGCGCCGCCTCGGTCGCCGAGTTGGAGTCCATGCTGGCGGCGAACGGCTTCACCCAGATTCGGATCACTCCGAAGGATGAGAGCCGCGCCTTCATCCGCGACTGGGCGCCGGGGATCGCGATCGAGGATTTCGTCATCTCGGCCACCATCGAGGCCATCAAGCCTTCGATCTAAACCGCGTTCCGAGTGATCAACAGCGAGATTCAGGGCAAGCGTCGGTGCATCCGGTGATGCCTGCTTCGGCCAGGTGTTGTAGCGCCCATGTGGTCATCCTCCGGCTCCAGCCTTGACCGCGTTTGGCCGGCAGCACGACCAGCGAGCGCAACAGTGCAGCCGACCCTGCGCACTCCCACCCGATGAAACCGATTCAGGAATCCGCCCCATCACGAAAACGGAAAAACCGCCGACCCGGTTCACCCAAATCCTGGGCGGGCAAACCAGCGGACATCAAGGTTTCCAGCAAATCCAGGGCGTCGGCGTCGACCTCTTCAATCAGGGGAGTGTTCAATATGGTCGCAAAATATATGCATGGTCGTATGTTTCCGTTTAAATCACAAATTATTATAATGGTTTCGTATATCTTAAAACGCATGTTTTCCTGGTTGTTCGATCAGCTTAAAACGTCCCGCGATTCAGAGCGTCTACCCGCATGAGCGACCCTCAAGCCTTTTTCGAAGCCCTGGCCGACCCCATCCGCCGGCGCATCCTGGCGATGCTGCTGGACGCCGACGAGTTGTGCGTCTGCGATCTGCACAGCGCGCTCGACGCCTCGCAGCCCAAGGTCTCGCGCCATCTGGCGGTGCTGCGCAGCGCGGCGCTGGTGCGGGTCCGGCGCGATGGTGTGTGGATGCGTTACCGCCTCGATCCGCAACTGCCGGCGTGGGCACTGCGAATCCTGATGCACATGAAAGACGGGATGGGGAGCGAGGCGATCGCGCCCGCGCCCTCCGTCTGCGATCCCTGCGAAACCTGATCCTATCGCCCGCTGATTCAACCCAACGCTTCGCTTCCGAGGAACCCCCGATGACCACCGCCCCCAAGACCGTCCTCGTCCTCTGCACCGGTAATTCCTGCCGCTCGCAGATGGCCGAGGTCATCCTCAATCATGATCTCGCTGGACAGGTGCGCGCCCTGTCCGCCGGAACGCGCCCGCAGCCCAAGGTGGCGGACGGTGCCATTGCTGCGCTGCATGACGCCGGACTGCCGACCGAAGGGCTCCACCCCAAGGACATCGAGGCCGTGCTCGACGAGGCGATCAATCTGGTGGTGACGGTCTGCGACAACGCCAAGGAAAGCTGCCCGATTTTCCCGCGCCCTGTCCCACGCATCCATCTTCCCTTCCATGACCCGCACGGCGAGCCGCTGGAATCCTTCATCCAGGTGCGTGACGACATCCGCGCACGGCTGATCCCAGCGGTGGTCGAGGCGCTGGGTCTTATTCGGAATCAGTAGGCACCGTCCATGTCTGTTCAATGTGAAATCACTGCCAAACAAGCCGCTGGCGCACCCATGAGTCTCTTCGAGCGCTGGCTAACCCTCTGGGTCGCATTCTGCATCCTCGTCGGGATCGGACTGGGTCAGTTCTTCCCTGCGCCCTTCCAGTTTCTGGGCCGGCTGGAGGTCGCGCAGGTCAATCTGCCGGTGGGTGTGCTGATCTGGGTGATGATCATCCCCATGCTGATGAAGATCGACTTCGGCGCACTCGGTCAGGTGCGGTCCCATTGGAAGGGCATCGGCGTGACCCTCTTCATCAACTGGGCGGTCAAGCCCTTCTCGATGGCGCTGCTCGCCTGGCTCTTTATTCGCGGCCTGTTTGCCGACTGGCTGCCGGCCGACCAGCTCGACAGCTATGTCGCCGGACTGATCCTGTTGGCCGCCGCCCCCTGTACGGCGATGGTCTTCGTCTGGAGCCGGTTGACCGGGGGCGATCCCTATTTCACTCTGACGCAGGTGGCGCTCAACGATGCCATCATGATCGTCGCCTTTGCGCCGATCGTCGCGCTGCTGCTCGGGCTCTCGGCGATCGTCGTGCCCTGGGATACGCTCCTGACCTCGGTGGTGCTCTATATCCTGATCCCGGTCGCCATCGCGCAGATCTGGCGTTATGTCCTGCTGAAACAGGGCGAGGCCCGCTTCGACGCCACCCTCAACACCCTGGGTCACGCCTCGATCGTCGCCCTGCTGCTAACCCTGGTACTGCTGTTCGCCTTCCAGGGCGAGCAGATCCTCAAGCAGCCGCTGATCATCGTCCTGCTGGCGGTGCCGATCCTGATCCAGGTGTTCTTCAACTCGTCGCTGGCCTATTGGCTCAACCGCGCGGTCGGCGAAAAACACAGCGTCGCCTGTCCCTCGGCCCTGATCGGGGCGTCCAACTTCTTCGAGCTGGCGGTGGCGGCGGCGATCTCGCTCTTCGGGTTCCAGTCCGGCGCGGCGCTGGCAACCGTGGTCGGAGTGCTGATCGAGGTGCCAGTCATGCTGCTGGTGGTGCATGTCGTTAATAACTCCAGAATCTGGTACGAACAAGGTTCAAATCAGTCACCAATTTCACCCTTGTAAATGCATGAGGTCTTGACTTAGAAGTCCGAAACTGGTGGTCGGCAACGCGATTGCAGTCATTCCCAAGAGGGCGCGCGGGACGCAGGACGGCGTGACGTTCAGCTCCGTTCGTGTCCCCCGGCCTTTGGCCCCCTCCTTGACCTCACTGCACTGAACGTCACGCCGTCCTGAGTCGGCCAACACTGCTGGCAGACGATGCCCCTGACAACGGATAGTTCTGTTTCATCCGGAAATGGCTCTGATTTCAAGGATCCAGTTGGTTTGACTTCGGCAATTTAATACGGTAATATACCGTATTAAATTTGGTGAGATTATGACAGCAGTTGCCCGTGTTGAGCTGAAGCTTGACGCTGATGATAAGTATCTTCTCGCCCGTGCCGCAAGCCTTATGGGCACGACCATGGCCGGCTTTGTTCGCAGCGC
>NZ_CAIPNF010000259.1 GCF_903866365.1 uncultured Thiocystis sp. | reverse complement strand
TCAACCGCGTCTCCGTCCGCTGTCAAGCGTCAGAACAGTCGAGTTCTCCGTCCTCTGCGGAAAACCGCCGGCAATCGCTGGCATGATCGACGTGAACGCTCCCGTGCAACCCTGTACAGGATCGGCACGCCTCGCGCTCGCTGATCGTCACCCACCGGCGCCGCCGGTCTTCGCTTCGCACGGACGCGCCTGCATCCCGTCCAGCCAGATCCAGTCCTGCACCCAGCGCGCACCCTGAAACAAGGGTCATCGATTTCTCCGCGAGAAAGCTCGTCCTCCAGGACGAACGTCGACAGCATGTCGGTCGGCTGTCCACCCCCTCGTGAATTTTCCGTCCCGTTCAGGAAACACCGCGATGGTCGAGAGCAACGCCCAGGGCCATCCGGCGCCAACCTCGATCACGCTCGACGATCACAGACGCCACCTCGCCCGGCGGTCTTTGTCCACAAAGACCGCCGCCAGCAATCGCTTGTTTCCATTCGCTTTAACAGCGTTAAGCCAGCACTAAAACACCACACTAAAACCGCTAGACGCCTGTCTAGTGGGCACCGGGGCGGAACCCCGGCAGGTCTATCGCCACGCTATTTCCGTCGTCGTCTCACCGCGCCAGGCCACTGACGCAACGTCCCCCGCCAACGCGGACGGGCGAGCGACCTCAGAGGTTCAGACCACCTCCACGCAAGGAAGCAGAACGGTCTTCGACGTCCTCGGCAGGACGCAAATCTGCCCACCGCCATCGCCTAGCCTTGGGCTTCAAGGTCATCACTTACCCGTTTCTCGCGGAAAGATGGCGGATTTTTTTCAACGCTCGATGGGAGTTGCCATGGGGAAATATGCCAGCGCACGGAATTTGGGCTTCGGCAAGAACCTCGCTTATGCGGGGCGCGAAGCCCTGCGCGCCTATTACGCCGACGGGCATTACGGATCGGTCGCGGCACATGGCGACCGCTGGCATCAATTCGCGCAGTGGGCCAAGGGAGAAGGCATCAAAGACCTGTCCAAGGTGGATCAACAGGCGACCGCCGAACGCTACGCTCAGCACGTCGCCGCGCGCGTTCAGGCCCAAGACATCGGCATTCAATACGGCCAGAATTTGATCTCGACGGTGAATGTCACGCTCGCCGCGTTACGGGGCGACGATCAGGTTCGCGTGTCGCCGTCCGCAGTCGTCGGCGAACGCTCGCAAGTGCGCACCGTTGCGCCGGGCGCGCTGGACCGCGAGCGCGTCGTTCAGGCGACGGCCGCCTTGAAAGCGGCAGGCATGCCCAGGGCGGCGGCGGTACTGGCGTTGGCGCTGGATTTCGGGGTGCGCCGGGAAGAAGCGGTAAAGGCGGACCTGGATCGCTGGCAGCGAGCAGCGGACCGCGACGAGCGGATCAACGTGCAGGAGGGCACCAAGGGTGGCCGAGACGCACCACGCTGGATACCCGTCGGCGTGCTACAGCGCGAGACGCTCGGGAGTGCTATGGCGGCGCGCCCGGTTGGTTCCCGGAATCTCATTGGCCCGCACGAGACCTACGCCCAGGTCGCGATCGCCAGGGACTCGGAATTGAATGTCGCGCGGGCGATCCTCCACGGCCACGGCATTCCCGGTTATCACGACGCCAGGGCGGCTTACGCCTGCGAGCGGTATCGAACGCTGGCCGGACGCGAGGCGCCCGTCGTGACAGGCGAACGCCCCGGCGTCGAACAGCGCCAGAGCG
>NZ_CAIPNF010000258.1 GCF_903866365.1 uncultured Thiocystis sp. | reverse complement strand
GCGTCCGGGAGCCGGTCGCCGGGCAGATGATGATCGGTGACCAGTACCGGAATGCCCAACTCGCGCGCCCGCGCGACGCCGGCGATGCTGGCGATGCCGTTATCGACCGTGACGATGAGATCCGGGCGCTGCGTCAGGGCCGCCTCGACCACCGCCGGACTGAGTCCATAGCCAAAGGCGAAGCGGCTGGGCACCAGGTAGGACACCCGCGCCGCGCCCAGCGCGCGCAGACCGCGCACGGCGAGCGCGCTGCCGGTGGCGCCGTCCGCGTCATAGTCGCCGACGATCAGCAGATGACCGCCGGCGCGAAGCTGGTCCGCGAGCAGCGCCACCGCCCGGTCGAGTCCGTGCAGCGCGCCCATGGATTCCAGCGCGCCGAGCCCCGGCGCGGCCTCCTCCGCATCGGTCAGTCCGCGATTGGCATAGAGCGCGGCGAGCAGTTCCGCGGGGGTTTGGGCGGCCGCGATGTCGGCATGGTTCGGAATGCGGCGGATCTGAATGGGAGTCACGGGGGCTGGTCAGTCTGATCGCATGTCGAATTGAAGAGTCGACAAGATTAACCTCCTTACCGTCCGGCTGGCAGGAATTCTTGCACGCCCGAGCGCCCGCCATCACGGATCCGCCAAGATCCGCAACGCATCGGGCGATCGACGGGGCCTACTCGTCTAGGGGCGCAGACTCGTCCGCGACATCGACGATCGCCCTGACCCAGGACTCCATCGCCAGATTGGCCAGCGGCATGGGCGCTTCCAGAAAGGTCACCACGAAGCTGTCCGGCTTCTCGACCACGCCGATGGAACGAGGGCGCACGGCCATCACATGGGCATTCGGCAGATGGGTGCCGAAACAGAAAATGATGTGCTTGGCGGCCAGGATGTCATTGGCGATTTCGCCCTCGGGGAGCGCGCTGGTGTGGTCGAAATGATCGAACGTGGCGATGAGTCGAGCGATTTTGTGCTCGCTCACGCAGTCGTTCAGATAGGCGATGATGGCGTCGACATCGCTGAACCGGGTCTCGGTCTTCAGCACTTCCAGGGTATAGACGGGGTATTTCTCTTGCAGGAGGAACTGTTGCATTGATGCTCTCTGGATGGTTCGTCGGTGGAGGGATAACCAACTAAAATTCTAAGCAATATCGTGATGTAAGCATTGAAGATTCGCAATTCCGACGCTCGCCATGCCGAGAGCGCCATCAGCCAGGTCGCTTGACAAGGCCGGTTTTTGCATTACATTGTTAGCACTCTAACGGATCGAGTGCTAACAAGCCTCGCGCCAAGTGACGGGTTGTCCTGACCAACCCCAGTTTCCATCAAACCCTGAGATTCCCCGAGGGAGATCGCTATCCATGAAACTCCGTCCTTTACATGACCGTGTCGTTGTCCGCCGTAGCGAAGAGGAACGCACCTCCGCCGGCGGAATCCTGATTCCGGACAGCGCCGCCGAAAAGCCGATCCAGGGCGAGGTGATCGCGGTCGGCAACGGCAAGCTGCTCGACAACGGCAGCGTGCGCCCGCTCGACGTCAAGGTCGGCGACCGGGTGCTGTTCGGGAAATATTCGGGCACCGAGGTCAAGCTGGCGGACGAAAAACTGCTGGTGATGCGCGAGGACGACATCATGGGCGTCATCGCCTAGCGACCCGCCGACGCTTCACTAACCACCGATCGCTGACCACCCAATTCTTCACCGAGGCTCGAACCGCATGACTGCAAAACAGATTTTTTTTAGCGAACAATCCCGCACGAAGATGCTGCGCGGCGTGGATATCCTCGCCAATGCCGTCAAGGTCACGCTCGGTCCCAAGGGCCGCAATGTCGTGATCGAGAAATCCTGGGGCGCGCCCACCATCACCAAGGACGGCGTCACGGTCGCCAAGGCGATCGAACTCAAGGATAAGTTCGAGAACATGGGCGCCCAGATGGTGAAGGAGGTCGCCTCCAAGACCTCCGATGTCGCCGGCGACGGCACCACCACCGCCACCGTGCTCGCCCAGGCGATGGTCCGCGAGGGTCTGAAGGCGGTTGCCGCCGGCATGAACCCGATGGACATCAAGCGCGGCATCGATCAGGCCGTCGAGGCATCGGTCGCGGAACTCCAGAAACTCTCCCGTCCCTGCTCGACCAATAAGGAAATCGCCCAGGTCGGCACGATCTCGGCCAACACCGACGAGTCGATCGGCAACATCATCGCCGAGGCGATGGAAAAGGTCGGCAAGGAAGGCGTGATCACGGTCGAGGAAGGCAAGTCGCTGAACAACGAACTCGACCTGGTCGAGGGCATGCAGTTCGACCGCGGCTATCTGTCGCCCTACTTCATCAATAACCAACAGAGCCAGAAGGCCGATCTGGAAGATCCCTACATCCTGCTGCACGACAAAAAAATCTCGAACATTCGCGATCTGCTCCCCATCCTGGAAGCCATCGCCAAGGCCGGTCGGCCGCTGCTGATCGTCGCCGAGGATATCGAGGGCGAAGCGCTGGCGACCCTGGTCGTGAACAATCTGCGCGGCATCCTCAAAGTCTGCGCGGTCAAGGCGCCCGGCTTCGGCGATCGTCGCAAGGCGATGTTGCAGGATATCGCCACCCTCACCGGCGCGACCGTGATCGCCGAGGAAGTCGGCCTGTCGCTCGACAAGGCGACCCTGAACGAGCTGGGTTCGGCCAAGAAGATTCAGGTCGGCAAGGACGACGCGACCATCATCGACGGCGCCGGTTCGCACGACGACATCAAGGCGCGTTGCGAGCAGATCCGCAGCCAGGTCGAGGACACCACCTCCGACTACGACCGCGAGAAGTTGCAGGAACGTCTGGCCAAGCTGGCCGGCGGCGTCGCGGTCATCAAGGTTGGCGCGGCCACCGAGATGGAGATGAAGGAAAAGAAGATGCGCGTCGAGGATGCGCTGCACGCTACGCGCGCGGCGGTCGAGGAAGGCATCGTCCCCGGCGGCGGTGTCGCGCTGGTCCGTGCCATCGGCGCGGTCAAGGATCTGAAGGGCGCGAACGCCGATCAGGATGTCGGGATCGCCATCGCGCGTCGCGCCATGGAAGAGCCGCTGCGTCAGATCGTCGCCAACGCGGGCGAAGAATCGTCCGTGGTCATGAGCAAGGTCGCGGAAGGCACCGGCAGCTTCGGCTATAACGCCGCCAACGGCGAATATGGCGACATGATGGCGATGGGTATCATCGACCCGACCAAGGTCTCGCGTACCGCGCTACAGAATGCCGCGTCGGTCGCCGGTCTGATGATCACCACCGAGGCGATGGTCGCCGACGAGCCCAAGAAGGAAAAGGGTGCGGCGGGTCCAGGCGCTGGCGGCATGGATGATATGGACTATTGATGATTTCGCTCGCGTGAAATCATGGATCGTTTCGTGATGTAAGTTAGGAAACGCGCGCCTTTTTGACGGGCGCGCGGTCTTTGATCAACAGACCCGCCGTCCATCCTTCTTCTCACGCGCCATCGACGCCAGGTGTTCCGGGAATGGCGGTCGCCGTTTACAGCCCCAGTAGGGACTTGATTTTGGCCTTGATTTCGATGAGTTCGGAAACTGTCGCCCTACCCTTGCGCTCGGCTTGCCGAGTCTTCCAGTCCAGGCTTTTGACTTGATCCGACAGTGCCGCGCCGCTGGCGTCTCCGCCCGCCAGCACAACCTCGAATGGGTAGCCCTTGGTCTGGCTGGTGATGGGGACACACACGAGCAACCCGGCGCGACGGTTATACGCCTTGGGACTCAAGACGACGGCTGGTCTTCGTCCAGCCTGCTCGTGCCCACTGTGTGGCGTGAAGTTCATCCAAACGATATCGCCCTCATCCGGCACCGTAGGGCGTTGCCATCAAAGCCGTTCCTTGCCTTCGGCAAATCCGAAATCCTGTTCGTCAGGACGATTCTGGTCAGTGATTCCCGCGAGAAGCGCATCCAGCGGATACGAGGGTGCGACTGGCTCGATGATGATCCGACCTTGTTCCACGCGCACTTCGACGGCTTGATCGAGCCTCAGATGCGCCGCCTCCATCACGGCGGCAGGCAGCCGCACGGCTGGACTGTTGCCCCATTTCCGGACGAGTTGAACGGCCATTTTCCGACTCCCGTTAAAACCAATGTCGATCCGACGACAGGATAGGCCGGCAAGCCGGATGGATCAACAAAGGTATCGACAGTCATCGCGCACGGGCAAACGTATCGCCGAGCGATGCAGCGGGGCGACTCGGTGGATGTACTGCGGCGTGATGGTTCAGTGATCCAGCCAGGAAACGCGCGTGCCCGGCGATCGGGCACGCTCGCGGCCTTTCCTCCCAAAAATCCGCCAGCAAGGTGTGCCGACAGACCATCCTCCCTTTGCGGGTTATTCTTGTCCGAATGTCATCCGGTCGCCACATGATGCGATGTCCGAATGACAATTGTCAATTGACCCGTCATCGAAAAAAGCCGTAAATAGCCCGCTTGATCTTCCGGTGCCCGGATGGCCTTCGCCTGATGGGTTAAACGGGAAGCCGGTGCGCGCGCCTTCATGGATGCGCAATGCCGACGCTGCCCCCGCAACGGTAGACGAGTGAAGTCGCATCCGACGCTGGATGCGGTTCAAAACGCGACCAGATGCCACTGTGATCACTCATGGGAAGGCGTCGCGTTTGGGGATACCCGCTCGTAAGCCCGGAGACCGGCCAGAGGATCTGGAGCCGTCGACCTTTCCCGTGCGGAATGGTGGATTGTTCCTCGCCGGGGTCGCGTGGGGCGGCAGGCCGGGATGCTGGCCCCCGTCGTTTGTCCGTGGTCTCGCTCTCGTCCTGACTCCTCGCCGATCCCTCCCTGGATTGGCCCGCGCGGGTGCGCTCGGGTCGTTGCTGGAGTGTGTTCATGAAGTATCCCTTAATGCTGGTGGCGCTAACCGTGCCGCTGACCAGTCTTGCCCTCGCCGACGAGACCGCAACGACGCTGGATCCGGTGGTGGTCACCGCCACCCGCACGCCCGAACCCGAAAGTCAGACCCTGGCCTCGGTGACCGTCATCGATCGCGCCGAGATCGAGCGGCGTCAGGCCCGCTCGGTGCCGGATCTGCTGCGCGGCGTTCCGGGCGTTGCCATCGCCCAGAGCGGCGGCGCCGGTCATCCGGCCTCGATCTTTCTGCGCGGCACCAATGCCGACCATGTGCTGATCCTGATCGACGGGGTCAAGGTGGGTTCGGCGACCCTGGGCACCTCGCCGCTACAGAACCTGCCGATCGAGCAGATCGATCGCATCGAGGTGGTGCGCGGTCCACGGTCGAGCCTCTACGGCTCCGAGGCCATCGGCGGCGTTATCCAGATCTTCACCAAACAGGGCGGCGGTCCACTGACCGCCCGCGCAAGCATCGGTGGGGGCACCCTCAGCACGGGCAGCGTCTCCGCCGGGGTGTCCGGGGGCGGCGACCAGGGCTGGTTCAATCTGGGCGTCAATCTGGACCGCACCGACGGGATCAACGCCTGCGATGGCCGCCCCTCACCCTTCGCCGGCTGCGGGGTCACTCAGCCAGATCGCGACGGCTACCGCAATGTCGGCGTGAATCTGCGCGCCGGCTATGAATTCAGCGAGGCGGCCAAGCTCGATGTGCATCTGCTGCGCTCCGAGAACCGTTCGGATTTCGACGGTTCGCTGTTCTCCGGCAACGTCTCGCGTGCCGAACAGCAGGTGGTCGGCGGCTCGGCGACGTTGAAACCGCTGGAACCCTGGACGCTGATTCTGGCCGCCGGGTACAGTTGGGACAAGTACCGCGCATTTTATGAAGACGCGGCGATCGATCTCGACGACCTCTTTGTCGACAGTTTCAACACCGAGCGCGAGACCTTCTCGGTGCAGAACAATGTCGCGATCCTGCCTGGGCAGCTTGCAACGCTTGGCGTCGATTATCTGAACGACCGGGTCGATGGCACGGTCGACTACCACGAGGACGCGCGCGACAATCTCGGCGTCTTCGGCGAGTATCAGGGCCGTTTTGGCGCCACCGATCTGAAACTCAGCCTGCGTCAGGACGAGAATCAGCAGTTTGGCGCCCATGTCACCGGCAACGCGGCACTCGGTTATCTGTTCGACAACGGAATCCAGGTGTCGCTATCCTATGGCACGGCCTTCAAGGCGCCGACCTTCAACGACCTCTACTACCCCAACTTCGGCAACCCGGATCTGGACCCGGAACAATCGCGCAGTCTGGAACTGGGGCTTGGCGGGAAACTGCCGCTCGGCGCGGAGGCGTCCGGACGCTGGGGGCTCAGTCTCTATCAGACCGAGATCGATGATCTGATCGCCTTCGATGCTACGACTTTTGCCGCCGCCAACATCGCCCATGCGCGCATCCAGGGAATCGAGGCATCCGGGTCGGCGCGGATTCTGGATTTCGATCTGGGCGCCAGCCTGACCCTGCTGGATCCGGAAAATCGCTCGGATGACGCCAACCAGGGCAACCTGCTGCCTCGCCGGCCCGAGCAAAGCTTTCAGCTCGATCTCGACCGTCAGTTCCAGCGTTGGTCGGCCGGCGCGACAGTCTTCGTCGCTGGGCGCCGCTTCGACGATCTGGCCAACCGCACGCGGCTCGATGGCTACACCCTGGTCGATCTGCGGGCCGAATACGCCATCACGCCCGCCTTGCGGCTCCAGGCACGGCTGGAAAATGTCTTTGACGAGGAATATGAGACCGCCTATCTCTTCAACCAGCCGGGTCGGGCGGCGTATCTGACGCTGCGGTACGAGCTTTAGCCAGGGACGGAGTGAGGGCGCCTCATCACCTATCAGTTACTCACGGGCATGAAAGGCGGGCAACGGCAGATCGTTTTGAAGACACCGCTTCAGACGACGCAGGCCGCGGGTAAACCACGAAACCAGGCTGCGATAGAGTTTCCGGAAGCTCCAATGCCCGG
>NZ_CAIPNF010000257.1 GCF_903866365.1 uncultured Thiocystis sp. | reverse complement strand
GCGGTGGGTCTCTTCTTCCAAAAACGGCGACCTATCGGCATCGAAGTGGTCGTTCGAACCACGAAGCCAGCCTGTTTCTGGATAACGTGTGGAGATCTGCTCACTCGTCTTGGTCAAACTGAGAATTGCTGAGGGCGGCCAGGTGCGGTTCTGGAACGATGCGGCGATTGAGGATGTTGGTCTGCCGGACCATTCGCCCGCTGACGATACCCTCGCGTCAACCCAGCATCCGGTCATACATGGCTTCCGCGGCCCCGTAACAACCGCAGGCGGCGTCGATCAGCCGGGCGCGGTCGAGAATCTCGATATCCCCGCGACGATAGCGGATGAGCTGGCGCTGTTGCAGCGCGCTCGCCGCCTTGGTCACGCCAACGCGGCGCACCCCGAGGATCGAGGCCAGGAATTCATGGGTGATATGAAAGCGATCCGAATGCGCGCGATCCTGGGTCATCAAGAGCCACCGGGCGAGACGTGCCTCCAGGACATGGAAGCGGGTGCAGGCGACCATCCGCTCGACCTCGTTCGTCAGCAGGAATAGATAGCGGTTGAGCACCGCCTGAAGCGCGCTGCTCTGTCTGAGCGCGGCGGCAAACTGCTCGGGGGTCATGCGCCAGGCGAAACCCGCACCTTGCACCAGGGTGCGCAGCAGCGTCACCTCGACCCCCAGGATGAGCGGGGTTCCGATCATCCCTTCGTGACCGACCAGTCGCACCTCCAGACCGGCGTGATCGTCGGCCGGGGTCAGCATGGACACGAAGCTGTCGGTCGGGAAATACACATGGAGAATCCGATCGCCCGGCTCGCTGATCACCTCGGCCAGGTGCAGCTCGACGGACTCGCTGTTCACCAGAATCTGCTCGCGATCCTCAACAGGGAGTGTCGCCAGGAGACGATTGACCAAAAGGGCGGGGTTTTTCACGGGCAGCAGTCGCATTCTCTTTGTGGGTCAAGGCGAACCCTGAACGGTCGGCGCAGGGAAGGGTGATGACCATACGCCAAACCACCCATTCGATCCGTGCGCTGGCGAACATAGGTCACGATTGACTGCGATTCGGCGTGGCATGACTTGGACCCCCGATTCGAGAAGAGGATGTTTGGCCCCGCGGGACCGCGCGGGTAGGACGGGCTCAATCTTGGTCAATATCCGAACCAGTCCCCGTCTCCATATCCGACGCTGCGATGGCTTCTGTCACTGCGATCACTGACGTCTTGACGACGGCCACGGCTGTAGCGGTTGTCCCGATCGTCTCTGCCATCATTTCGATAGCGGTCGTCACGACGGTCGTTGCCGACTTCATGGCCGATGACGCCACCGACCGCAGCCCCGCCGATGGTGCCAATCGCGCTGCCATCGGTCAGTAATGAACCCGCAACGCCACCGAGCCCCGCGCCGGCTAGGGTGTTTTGTTCTTGCCGCGACATTCCGCCACAACCGCCCAAGCCGATTAACACGGCCAATGTCACTAAACCGCCTTGATATTTCTGTTTTTTGTTCACTGAGATCGCTCTCGCTGATGAATCGGTCTTTCCTGTCTTTGGAGATTGCGTCAAGCGCAGTCCAAGTTGACTTCGACGCTGGAGTTCCGAGGCTTGTCACGAACCACCATTCACGCCGTGATCGAGGTCTGGGGAACAGCGTATCGACAAGCGCCTGCAACTGTCGGTGCGGTAGCAAACATAAAGGCAAGCCCAGCCCTGCGCTGAAGGTTTGCGATCCCGTATGACATCGCCCGATCCATCTCCGTCATGGCGCTTGCCGGGCCAAGACTGAATCGTCTTATGTGCGCTACCGTACTGACGTATCCCGGTGCTATCCCTCATCTTGTAACGAGTGTCTCACTCCCCCTCGGGATCGCCGCGAGACCGGAGAAGGCGACGACATTCAGTGTTCACGCTGGAGGCGGTTTCAAGATGAAAACGCTATCGTTTGTACGCTAACGAACAGACACCCGCTGGGGTAAAGACTATTGTCAAGCCGACATCAAACATCTGAAAACATGGCGGAAACTTTATGACATTGATTTCATTGGTCGTGACATTGGTTGTCGTGGGCGTGATCCTGTGGCTGATCAATAACTACATTCCGATGGACGGCAACATCAAGAAAATCTTGAATGTGGTCGTGATCCTCTTCGTCATCCTGTGGCTGTTGACCGCCTTCGGGCTGTTGGGGCCCATCTCGGGAATGCGCATCGGGTAATCGATGAACGCATCGGTAGAACCACTGCGAGCAGAGAACATGAAAGCGATCAACATCATCGCCATTGCGCTCATCGTTGCCGGCGGCTTGGGGCTGGCGTATGGCCGCTTCAGTTATCCCAAAGAGACTCAGGAGGCCAGGATCGGCCCGCTCGCACTCACGGTTCAGGAGCGGGAGACCGTCAACATCCCGCAATGGGCCGGTATCGCCGCCATCGTGGCCGGCGCACTCTTGCTCATTGTCGCGCCCAAGACCAGCTAGTTTTCGTATCTTTGGTTTATCACGGGTCCACCCTATTCGCTCCCTCCTCGCGGAGGGAGTTGGAGAATGCAATGAACGATCTCCCATCGCCAAAACAACCGGTTCTGACCAGGAAAGTCACCCAAATCGCCAGCTACTATCACCCTCGGACCTGGAAAGAGAAGGGGCTGTGGTGGACCACGGGTCTGTTTCTGATGACCTATTTGGTCGTCGTGGTCATTCTGGGATTGGTCTGGTCGAAATCGCCCAACACCTTCGACGTGCGCGCGAATGCCTTGTCGTTTGTGAATAACGATGCAAGCAAAGTGGTTCCGGGTACCGCCACGACGACCACCGCCATCCGGATTGCAGAAACCTTACTCGATAAACCCGGCGGCTATCTGACCAACGATATCAGCCCGCCAGGTCTCTATCTGGATAACATCCCGAATTGGGAATTCGGCGCATTGACCGAGCTGCGCGATCTGGTGCTTGCGCTCCGGAACGATTTCAGCCGCTCCCAGTCCCAGTCGGTCGAGGATAAAGATCTGGGCATTGCGCAACCCCAGTTCAATTATCAATCGGACTCCTGGATCCTGCCCTCCACCGAGTCGGAGTATCGGAAAGGCACAGAAGGACTCTATGGCTATTTACGCCGGCTCTCCGATGAGAACGAACGCGACGGCCAGTTCTTTGCGCGCGCCGATAACTTGACCGTGTATCTCGAAATGACCGAAAAGCGATTGGGAAGTCTGGCGCAGCGCCTGTCCTACGCCGTCGGCCAGGTCCATCTCAATACGGCGTTAGCCGGCGATCCAAACGCCCGTCAGTCGACACCGGTCCCCTCCCATTCACAGACCAAGACACCCTGGCTCGAAATCGACGATATCTTTTTCGAGGCACGCGGCTACACCTGGGCGCTGCTGCATACCCTGGAGGCGATGGAGATCGACTTTGAGCCGGTGCTCACGGACAAGAATGCCTTGGTGTCGCTGAAGCAGATCGTCCGCGAATTGCACAATACCCAGAACACCATCTGGAGTCCGCTGATCCTCAATGGCACCGGATTCGGGCCGATGGCCAATCACTCGCTGGTCATGGCCTCCTATGTCTCGCGCGTCAATGCCGCGATCACGGACCTTCGCAGTCTGTTGCAGAAAGGCTGAAGCGATCGGTTTCAGCGGAGGCTGCATCCGTGCATCACCTCATTCATCCATCGAAAGCAATCGAAAGAGACATCGAAATGATCAATCGGCAGAAAGTGAACTTCATCGCCATGGCGTTGATCCTGGGTACTGGAGTGTGGTCGTCAGCCAGCGCTCAGCGAACCGAACAAATTCAGGCGACGAACCTGAACGCTGGCGCCTTGCAGGTGGCTGACGCCCAATCGACCTATGGCATTCGTCCCGCCGACCCCAGCGGTTCGTCGCCGGCTTCATCCGCGGATTACGCCGCTCGCCACGCTGGCCACGACGGATCCACGATGGGGCAATCATCGACCATTCAAACCGCTGGCGGCATTCGCTATGTCTCGGGGGGTATCGGCGAAAGCGAACGAACCGAACTCAATGCCCTCTCCAGTCAGTTCAACCTGCACCTGCTTTTTGCGACGCAAGGCAGCGGCGAGTATCTCTCGGCGGTCCGCGTCAACATTCTGGATGCCCACAATGGTCCGGTCTTGACCGCCGAGTCGAAAGGCCCCTGGTTCTATGCCCAACTGCCGCCAGGCGACTACAGCCTGGAGGTCACCCCGACCGGTCGACGCGGCCAGGACGAGACCCAGCGAAAAACCGTCCATCTCGATGGTTCGGGCCAGGCGCGCTTCGACTTCTATTGGAAGAAATAAGCGCGGCGAACCTGCTTCCGCCAGAAACATCAGCGCTCAGGGTAGGCCCACTTCGTCATGCTGCTGGGAAGACGCCGGTGACAGCGGCGTCTTCCCGAAGACTCTGTGCGCTAGCGTACAGACGCCAGACAGGGCGAGTTGTAGTCTGATTCCTAACCACATCTGAAAGGAAAAACGCCATGGCCTATATTCAATTAGTCATCAACCTGGTCGCCTTTGGCGCCATTCTCTGGGCGGTCAATGTCTATATTCCGATGAACGCCACCGTTAAAAAAGTCGTGAATGCGATCGTGATCGTGATCGCGATTCTGTTTGTGCTCAGTGCCTTCGGATTTTTTGGCCCCATCGCCTGGTGACAACCTGGGGCAAGGCGATTCGAGATGAATTCCTTGCCCTCGCGATGGGCAGGCAGTTGAATTCCGGCAATCCGCCGGGTAAACGATCCAGAACAGGAGTGATCTCCCATGTTGACCAAAGACGAATATGTCGCGGAAATGAAGAAGCAGCTTGATGCCTGGAGCCTGGAAATCGATGCGCTGCAGGAGCGAGCGCATGAAATCAAGGAAGAGGCCAAAGTGAAGTATGAGGAACAACTCGTCGCGCTTCGCGCCAAGCGCGAGGAGGGCGAGAAGAAACTGGAAGAGATGCAGGCCGTCGCGGAAAACAACTGGGAGCAATTCAAAGCGGAATCCGACCATGTTTGGGAGGCGCTCAAGGATTCTTTCAATACGTTCAAGTCGCATTTCAAGTAAGCCTTCCGCCCATCGATTGACACGCTTTCGATGAAAAAGGCGTGTCAATCGCTCGCCTCCGTTTTCTGCTCCCTCGTACCATCAATTGAGAATCAGGAAGACATCAGCATGAAAACCAATAACGACGGCCAGTGGATTCGCTTCTCGAATCGTTCTTTTTCAATCGCATTGCTGTCCGTCACGCTCGGACTCGCCGGGCTCGCCGGTTGCGAACGCGAAGGCCCCGGTGAAACCGCCGGGAAAAAGGTCGATCAGGCGGCTGAGAACGCGGCGGTCAAGTATGAGGACGCCAAGGCGTCGATGGGCGAGAAGGCCGCGCAAGCCGGCGAGTACATGGATGACGTTGCGATCACCGGCAAGATCAAGATGGGCATCCTCGGCGACCCCATGCTGAAGGTGTTGCAGATCAACGTGACCACCGCCAATGGCGTCGTGACCTTGAGCGGTGTTGTCGATTCGCGGCAAAGTCTCGACAGGGCGCTGGACATCGCTCGTCAGGTACCGGCGGTGAAGTCGGTGGAAAACGGTCTTGTCGTCAAGTAACACGCTCGGCATCCCATCATGAGAATACCGAATCAAGGATCAAGCGGTGCGGGTCGCGGGCATCGTACCCGGCGTGGTGTCCGTCAAGCATGACAGGCGGCATCGGTCACGGCAGGACAGCCGTCTTCCGCTGATGATCTCCGGATCGGGGTAGCCGGGGAAGGCGGCGTCTCGCCGTCAGCGTTTGTGAAATTTGAAGGAGAGTCACTTGGCGATTCGCGACACCCTGCTCCAGTTCAGGAGACGGCTTCCGGGCAACGGTTTGATCAAGGTGGCGGTCGGCGACGAGCCGCCGCTGCGCTCGGAACTCTTCAGCGCGGTGCAGATGGAAGAGCACGGCAAGCGGCTCGCCGAGGCGCACGTCCTGATGCCCGGACATCCGCCGGATCGTCTGCTGGCGCGACTCAACGAGAATGAAACCCTCCTGATCGGCGTCTGTCGCCTGCTCATGGCCGCCGTCACGGAGAATCGCCGGATCGCCCCGGCCGGGGAATGGCTGCTCGATAACTTCTATCTGATCGAAGAACAGATCCGCACCGCCAAGCGCCATCTCCCCAAGGGCTACAGCCGGCAACTGCCGCGTCTGAGCCGGGGTCCATCGACCGGTTTGCCGCGGGTGTATGACCTGGCGCTGGAGATGATCGCGCACGGCGACGGGCGGGTGGATCCGGAGAATCTCAGCCGGTTCGTCGCCGCCTACCAGACCCTCGGCACGCTCAAGCTGGGCGAATTGTGGGCCATCCCGATCATGCTGCGACTGACGCTGATCGAGAATCTGCGCCGGGTCGCGGCGCGCATCGCGGTGAGCCGCACCGACCAGAATCTGGCCGACGGCTGGGCCGATCAACTGACCGCGATGGCCGAGAGCGATCCGAAGAATCTGATTCTGGTGATCGCCGACATGGCGCGCTCGAACCCGCCGCTGTCGAGCGCCTTCGTGGCGGAGCTGGCGCGTCGGCTGCAGGGCCGGAGTTCCGCGCTGGCCCTGCCGCTGACCTGGATCGAGCAGCAACTCGCCGAGTCGGGTCTGACGATCGAGCAGTTGGTGCAGACCGAAAACCAGCAGCAGGCCGCCGACCAGGTGTCCATCGGCAACAGCATCGGCAGTCTCCGCTTCCTCGGGGCGATGGACTGGCGCAAGTTTGTCGAAACCATGAGTCTGGTCGAGCGGATCCTGAGCGAGGATCCAAACGGCGTGTACGAACAGATGGCGTTCGCCACCCGCGATCGCTACCGGCACGTCGTGGAGAAGGTCGCGAAAACCAGCCGGCTGTCCGAAGCCGAGGTGGCGCGTCACGCGATCGAACTGGCGCAGGAGGCCGCGCCCGGCGCCGACGCGCGCGCGGCGCATGTGGGCTATTACCTGATCGACCGGGGATTGTCCCAGCTCGAACGCCGGGCGCGGGCGCGCCTGGATCTCGTGGCGTCGCTGCAACGACGCGGCCGCCGCATCCCCTTAGTCCTGTATCTCGGCGCGATCATCCTCTTGACGGCGCTCTTCACCGGAGGGCTGCTGGTGCAGGCGCCGTCCGAAGGGATGCCGGATTGGCTGCTGCTGCTCCTGGGGCTGCCCGCCGTGCTGGGCACCAGTCAACTCGCGCTGGCGCTGGTGAACTGGCTGGCCACGCTGCTGGCGACGCCCGAACCGCTGCCGCGCCTGGATTTTTCCGCCGGCATTCCGACCGCGTCACGCACCCTGGTGGTGACCCCGACCATGCTGACCAGCGTGGCGGGCATCGAGTCGCTGATCGAGGCGCTGGAGGTTCGTTTCCTGGCCAATCGCGACGACCGCCTGCACTTCGGTCTCCTGACCGACTTTCGCGATGCGCCGTCGGAGACCCTGCCGGAAGACGAGTCGCTGGCACGTCTGGCCGCGCACGGGATCGCGGCGCTCAACGCCAAATACCCGCGCGACAGCGGCGATACCTTTTACCTCTTCCACCGCGCGCGCCGCTGGAATCCGCAGGAGCGGGTCTGGATGGGTTACGAGCGCAAACGCGGCAAGCTGGCGGATCTGAATGCCCTGCTGCGCGGTGCCGCGGCGGATCGCTTCGCGCTCGTCGTCGGCGCGACGGACAGCCTGCTCGGCGTGCGTTATGTCATCACCCTGGACACCGACACCCAGCTTCCGCGCGACGCCGCGCGCGAGCTGGTCGGCGCCCTGGCGCACCCGCTCAATCGGGCCGCCTACGATGCGCGCCGACAGCTCGTCACCGCGGGCTACGGCATCCTGCAACCGCGCGTGGCGGTGAGCCTGCCCGGCGCCAACCGTTCGCGCTATGCGCGGCTGCACGGCAGCGACGCCGGTATCGACCCCTATACCCATGCCGTCTCCGATGTCTACCAGGATTGGTTTCAGGAAGGCTCCTACATCGGCAAGGGGATTTACGACGTCGATGCCTTCGAGCAGGCGCTCGCCGGGCGTTTTCCCGAGAACCGCATCCTCAGCCACGACCTGCTGGAAGGCTGTTACGCCCGCTCGGGGCTGCTCTCCGATGTGCAGTTCTACGAGGACTATCCCGCCTGCTACAGCGCGGACGTGAGCCGGCGCTACCGCTGGATTCGCGGCGACTGGCAGATTGCCGGCTGGCTGCTGCCGCGCGTCCCCGGTTTCGACGGACAACGGCGCACAAACCCGCTGTCGGCGCTGTCGCGCTGGAAGCTGGCCGACAATCTGCGGCGCAGTCTGGTGCCGGCGGCCCTGACGCTGCTGTTCGTGCTGGGCTGGACGGTCACGGAGTCGCCGGGGCTCTGGACGCTCGCGGTGCTCGGGCTCTCGCTGATTCCGTCGCTGCTGACCGCGCTCCTGAGCGTCCTGCAAAAGCCCGGCGATGTGCGCTGGCGTCATCACCTCGCCGCGGCGCTCCAGGCGGCGGGCCGGCAACTGGCGCAGGCAACGTTCGCGATCGTCTGTCTCCCCTATGAGGGATTTTTCAGCCTGGACGCCATGGTCCGCACCCTCTGGCGGACACAGGTCAGTCACCGACGCCTGCTCGAATGGACCTCCTCGGGCGATCTGGACCGCTCGGGCCGGAGCCTTGTCGCCTTCCACCGGACGATGTGGATCGCCCCCGCGCTAGCCGTCGTCACCGCATTGGCACTGACGGCAGTCAAGCCGGCCGTGCTCGCGGTGGCAGGGCCGATCCTGCTGCTCTGGCTGGCCGCGCCCACGGTCGCCTGGTGGATGAGCCGCCCGTTGACGCGCCGCGAGGCCCGTCTGACCGCCGAGCAGTTCCGCTTTCTGCGCGCCATGTCCCGCAAGACCTGGGCCTTCTTCGAGCAGTTCGTCGGCCCGGACGATCACTGGCTGCCGCCGGACAACTATCAGGAGCATCCGGTGGCGGTGGTCGCGCATCGCACCTCGCCGACCAACCTGGGGCTGTCGCTGCTCGCCAATCTGGCCGCCCATGACTTCGGCTACCTGACCACCGGCGGGCTGATCGCGCGCACCGCCGGCGCGCTGGAGACGATGGCCGGCCTGGAACGCTATCGCGGCCATTTCTTCAACTGGTACGACACCCAGACGCTCAAGCCGCTGGCGCCGATCTATATCTCCTCGGTGGATAGCGGCAACCTCGCGGGTCATCTGCTGACCCTGCAGCCGGGGCTGCTGGCGCTGATCGACGCGCCTATCCTCAACCCGCGCTGGCTGGAGGGGATCGAGGACAGCTTCGGGATTCTGCTGGACGGGCTGGATGGCGGTTCCGCGTCGCGCCGCAAGCGTGCGCTGCCGGCCGTGCTCGCGCCATTCCAGCAGGCGCTGACATCAGCAATCCAGTCGCGGCCAAGCGGGCTCGCGGCGGCGTGCGGCTGTCTTGAGTCGCTGGCGACGGCGGCCGAGACGGCGGCGCCGGATCTGACCGAGGACGCCGTGAACGCCTGGGCCGTATCGTTGGCCCAACAATGCCGCGCACTCCTGGACGATCTGCGGTTCCTCGCGCCCTGGCTGGCGCGGTCACGCGACGCGGGAGCGTCGCGAACGGCTCCCACGCTGGAGCCTGGGAGCGAGCCGGCGCTGGAGCGTGGGAGCGAGCCGGGCGACGACGCGATCCCCACGCTGCGCGAACTGGCCCGGCTGGAGTTAGCGTTATGGCCCACCGGCGAACCGCCGCGCGACCGTGAGTCGATGGACGCCGCGCGCGCATCGACGATCCAGGTCGCCAGCCAGCGCGCCCGCGAGCGGATCGCCGCGCTCGAACGTCTGGCCCTGCAAGCCGGCGAACTGGCCCGGATGGACTACGACTTCCTGTACGACGAGTCGCGACATCTGCTGGCGATCGGCTACAACGTCACCGACCGGCGCCAGGACGCAAGCTACTACGATCTGCTCGCCTCCGAGGCCCGTCTGGCCAGTTTCGTGGCGATCGCGCAGGGTCAACTGCCGCAGGAGAGCTGGTTCGCCCTGGGACGCCTGCTGACGGTGGCCGCCGGCGAGCCGACGCTCCTGTCCTGGAGCGGTTCCATGTTCGAATATCTGATGCCGCTGCTGGTGATGCCGACCGACGACCACACCCTGCTCGATCAGACCTATCGCACGGCGGTGGCCCGGCAGATCGAGTATG
This sequence comes from uncultured Thiocystis sp., assembly GCF_903866365.1. Classification (GTDB taxonomy): domain Bacteria; phylum Pseudomonadota; class Gammaproteobacteria; order Chromatiales; family Chromatiaceae; genus Chromatium. The sequence goes on along the minus strand of NZ_CAIPNF010000257.1, from coordinate 5,891 downwards.
GCAAGCAGCGCGGCGTTCCCTGGGGCGTGTCGGAATCCGGCTACAACACGGTCGACATTCATCTCAATTATCAGTACCACGCCTTCGGCGTGCCCGGACTGGGACTCAAACGCTGGCTGGCCGAGGATCTGGTCATCGCCCCCTATGCGTCAGCACTGGCCCTGATGGTGGCGCCTGAGGCGGCGTGCCAGAATCTCCAGCGACTCGCCGCGAGCGGATTCGAAGGTCGCTACGGTTTCTACGAGGCGATCGACTACACCGCGTCGCGCCTGCCGCGCGGACAGACCAGCGCCGTGGTGCGCTCCTTCATGGCCCATCATCAGGGCATGAGTTTCCTGTCGCTGGCCTATCTGTTGCTGGACCGGCCGATGCAGCGGCGCTTTCTGTCGGCGCCGCTGTTCCAGGCGACCGCCCTGCTGCTCCAGGAGCGTATCCCCAAGACCCCGTCGTTCTATGCGCACGCCACCGGCGAGCCGACCGACATCCGCACGACCGGCAGCGGTCAGGAGTCGCAGATCCGCGTCTTCGCCACGCCGCATACCCCCGTCCCCGAGGTGAAGCTGCTGTCGAACGGGCGCTACCATGTGATGGTCACCAACGCCGGCGGCGGCTCCAGCCGCTGGAAGGATCTCGCCGTCACCCGCTGGCGCGAAGACACCACCTGCGATTCCTGGGGCAGCTTCTGTTATCTGCGCGACCTGGCGAGCGGCGACTTCTGGTCGACCGCCTATCAGCCAACGCTCAAGTCGCCGGACAGCTACGAGGCGATCTTCTCGGAGGGACGCGCCGAATTCCGCCGCCGCGATCAGGGGATCGAGTCCTATACCGAGATCGCCGTCTCGCCGGAAGACGACATCGAACTGCGCCGGGTGCGTCTCACCAACCGTAGCCGCACCCGCCGGGTCATCGAAATCACCAGTTACGCCGAGGTCGTGCTCGCCCTGCCCGCCGCGGACGCGCTGCATCCGGCCTTCAGCAATCTCTTCGTCCAGACCGAGCTCCTCGACCCGCAACCGGCAATCCTCTGCACCCGCCGCCCGCGCTCGCGCGACGAGTCCGCGCCCTGGCTGTTCCATCTGATGGTGGTGCGCGGGGCCGAGTGCGGCGCGCCCTCCTATGAGACGGATCGGATGCGCTTCATCGGGCGCGACCGCACCCTCGCCAATCCCCAAGCGATGAACGGGGCGCTCTCGGGCAGCGCCGGCTCGGTGCTGGATCCGATCGTCGCCATCCGCTATACGATCACCCTCGATCCCGATCAATCCGCCACCATCGATCGGGTCACCGGCATCGGCGACAGCCGCGAGCTGGCTGCGGGTCTGGTCGAGAAATATCAGGATCAGCGCCTCGCCGATCGCGTCTTCGATCTGGCCTGGACCCACAGTCAGGTGGTACTGCGCCAGATCAACGCCACCCAGTCCGACGTGCAGCTCTATGGGCGTCTGGCCAGTTCGATCCTCTATGCCAACGCCTCGCTGCGCGCCGAGCCGAGCATTCTCATCCAGAATCGGCGCGGCCAATCCGGACTCTGGAGTCACGCGGTCTCGGGCGACGTGCCGCTGGTGCTGGTGCAGATCGGCGATCCGGCGAACATCGAGCTGGTCCATCAACTGGTCCATGCCCATGCCTATTGGCGCCTGAAAGGGCTGACCGTGGATCTGGTGATCTGGAACGAGGATCGTGCCGGATATCGGCAACAACTCCACGATCAGATCCTGGGGCTGATCGCGGCGGGCGCCGACGCGCATGTGATCGACCGGCCCGGCGGCATCTTCATCCGTCCGGCGGATCAGATCTCGAACGAGGACCGTATCCTGTTCCAGACGGTCGCGCGGGTTATCCTCAGCGACACCCGGGGCACCCTGCTGGAACAGCTCAACCGACGCGTCCCCGCGGTACGGCGCGTGCCGCGTCTGCGCCCGACCCGCAGCCGCTTTGCCGAATGGAGCCGGGGCGTCGAAAAAGTCGACAGCGGGCCGTGGGCCGTGGGCGGCGATGCGCTTTCCGGTCGACTGTTCGAGAACGGCTTGGGCGGCTTCAGCCTCGATGGTCGCGAGTACGTCATCGCCACCGCGCCCGGCCAGACGACGCCCGCGCCCTGGGCGAATGTCCTGGCCAATCCGCACTTCGGGACGGTGATCTCGGCGAGCGGTATGGCCTACACCTGGAGCGAGAACGCCCACGCCTTCCGGCTCACCCCCTGGCACAACGATCCGGTGAGCGATGCGAGCGGCGAAGCCTTCTATCTGCGCGACGAAGACAGCGGCCATCTCTGGTCGCCGACACCGCTGCCCGCCGGCGGTCCCGCGGCCTATGTCTGCCGCCACGGCTTCGGCGAGAGCGTTTTCGAGCACACCGAGGATGGCATCCAGTCCGCGCTGTGCGTCTATGTGGCCATCGACGCACCCATCAAGTTCTCGGTGCTGACGGTGACGAATCGGTCGAATCAGCCGCGCCGGCTCTCCGCGACCGGCTATGTCGAGTGGGTGCTCGGCGATCTGCGGCCCAAGTCGGCCCTGCACGTCATCACCGAGATCGACCCGACCAGCGGCGCGATCTTTGCGCGCAATCCCTACAACACCGAGTTCGCCGACCGCCTCGCCTTCTTCGACGTGGACGATCCGGCGCGTACCCTGAGCGGCGACCGGGCTGAGTTCATCGGACGCAACGGCACCCTGAGCGCGCCGGCCGCCCTGACCCGGTCGCATCTGTCCGGCAAGGTCGGCGCCGCGCTCGACGCCTGTGCCGCGCTCCAGACGAGTTTCGAGCTGGCGCCGGGGCAGACGCAGGAGATCGTCTTCCGGCTGGGCGTGGTCGGTCGGCGCGGCGCGGACGATGCCAGCACCCTGGTGCATCGCGGACGCGGGACGGCCTCCGCGCGGGCCGTGCTGGAGGCGGTGCGCCAGCATTGGGCGCACACCCTGAGCGCGGTGCAGGTGGAGACCCCGGACGCCGCGCTCAACGTCCTCGCCAACGGCTGGCTGCTCTATCAGACCCTGGCCTGCCGGCTGTGGGCGCGCAGCGGCTACTATCAGTCGGGCGGCGCCTTCGGCTTCCGCGACCAGTTGCAGGACGCCATGGCGCTCGTCCATGCCGAGCCCGGACGGCTGCGCGAACATCTGCTGCTGTGCGCGGGGCGTCAGTTCCGCGAAGGCGATGTGCAGCACTGGTGGCATCCGCCCTCGGGTCGGGGGGTCAGGACGCACTGTTCCGACGATTATCTCTGGCTCCCGCTGGCGACCTGTCGCTATGTCCTGGCCACCGGCGATACCGGCGTGCTGGAGGAGACGGCGCGTTTTCTGGAAGGCCGCCTGGTCAGCGGGGAGGACGACTCCTATTACGATCTGCCCGGTCAGTCCGACGAATCGGCGAGTCTCTACCAGCACTGCGTGCGCGCCATCCTGCACGGTCTGCGCTTCGGCGAGCATGGCCTGCCGCTGATGGGCTCCGGCGACTGGAACGACGGCATGAACCTGGTCGGGATCCAGGGCCGGGGCGAGAGCATCTGGCTGGGCTGGTTCCTCTATGACGTCCTGACGCAGTTCAGCGAGGTCGCGCGCTTGCAGGGCGATCTGCCTTTCGTCGAGCGCTGCCGGCAGGAGGCGTCGCAGGTCCGCCGGAACCTCGATGCCCACGGCTGGGATGGCGGCTGGTATCGCCGCGCCTACTTCGATGACGGCACCCCGCTGGGGTCGGCGAGTCAGGTCGAATGCCAGATCGATTCCATCGCGCAAAGCTGGTCGGTGCTCTCCGGCGCCGGCGATCCGGCGCGCTCCCGCCTGGGCATGGCGGCGCTGGACGCGCGGCTGGTGCGTCGGGAGGCCGGCTTGATCCAGCTCCTGGATCCGCCCTTCGACACCTCGGATCTGAATCCGGGCTATATCAAGGGCTACGTGCCGGGCGTGCGGGAAAATGGCGGGCAGTACACCCATGCCGCGATCTGGGCGGCGATGGCCTTCGCGCGCCTGGGCGATGCGGCGCGGGCGTGGGAACTTTTCTCCATGATCAACCCGATCAACCATGGCCGCTCGCCCGCGGACATCGCGACCTACAAGGTCGAACCCTATGTCATCGCGGCCGATGTCTATGGGGTTGCGCCGCACATCGGGCGCGGCGGCTGGAGCTGGTACACCGGTTCGGCGAGCTGGATGTATCGGCTGATCCTGGAATCCCTGCTGGGGCTGCGGCTGGAGGTCGACACCCTGCATCTCGCGCCCTGTCTCCCCGCCGATTGGGAGGGGTTCAAGCTGAGTTACCGCTATCGGGAGACGCTCTACCGGATCGTCGTGACGCAGATCGTCGGCGGGGAAGGGGAGACGCGAATCACGCTGGACGGTGTCGCGCGGCAAGCGCCAACGATTCCGCTGGTGGACGACCGTCTGGAACATCGGGTCGAGGTAGTCATCCAGGGTGAGCGACCCGCCACCGTCTTCCCAGGAAAATAGAAAGATCTGTCGATCCGCAAAAAACGCCAAGGATATCAATTTTTTGCATCGAAGAAGCGTAACTTCTCAATAAGTCATGGCAGCCTTGGCTGAAGATATCCGTTAGAGTACCCCATCGCTTCCCCAATCGTTTCCCGTGAATCGTCCTGCCGTCATGCCCAGCCCGATCAAACTCCCTGACATCCCCGAGGCGGAGCGCACCCCGCTGATTGAGCAGTTGATGGGGCTGATTGAGTCGCTGGCTGAGGCGAACCAACAGCAGGCGCAAACCATCCAGCAGCTACGCGATGCGATCGCGGTGCTCAAGGGCGAGAAACCGAAGCCGAAGTTCAAGCCGAGCGGGATGGAGGATCAGACCAACCCCGACACGAGCGGCGCTGGCACGGGTGAGCCCAAGGACAGGCGGGCGGGATCGACCAAGCGGCACAAGACGCAGGAGCTGACCATCCATGAGGATTGTCCGATCGCGCCCAGCACGGCGCTGCCGCCGGGCGCGCGCTTCAAAGGCTATCGGGACTTCGTCGTGCAGGATCTAAACATCCAGCCCCACAACACGCGTTATCGTCTGGAGGTGTGGCAGACTCCGGACGGGCAGTGGTTGTACGGGGAACTGCCGTCAACGCTTCAGGGCGGGCACTTCGGTCCGGGTCTACGCGGGGATGTGCTCTACCAGCACCATCACGGCCACGTCACTCAGCCCCTGTTGCACGAGCAGCTGCTCGAATGGGGCATCGACCTCTCCGTGGGACAGATCGATGCTCTACTCAGCGGACACAACGAGCCGTTCTTCGCCGAGAAGGATCAGTTGCTGGAGGTGGGCCTGGAGGTCAGTTCCTTCATCGCCGTCGATGACTCGGGGGCGCGCCATCAAGGGCGCAACGGTGACGTCACGCAGATTGGCAATGACTTTTTCGCCGGGTTCTCCAGCACCGAGAGCAAGAGCCGGATCAATTTCCTTCAACTCCTGCAAGCGGGAGCGCCCTTCTACTGCCGCACTGACGAGGCGCTGGCGTATTGGTGCGAGCAGGGTTTACCGCAGGCCTTGCGGCAATGTCTGGCGGACCATCCCGCCGCGGCGATCGCGACCACCGAGGCGTGGGAGAAACACCTCGACGCCTTGGGCATTGTCACTGAGCGTCATCGGCGCATCGCCACCGAGGGTGCCTTGCTGGGTGGCTTGCTGGCGAAGGGGCTCTCGCGAGAGCTCGCCATCGTCAGCGATGGCGCCGGGCAGTTTGCGATCCTGCTGCATGCCTTGTGCTGGGTCCACGCCGAACGCTTGATTCATCAACTGATTCCGCTCAACGAAACGCAGCGCCAGGATCAGCAACGGGTGCGCGGTGAACTCTGGGCGCTCTACGCCGACCTCAAGGCCTACCAGCGTGCCCCCGATCCCGCCGCCATTGAGGGTCTGCGCGCGCGTTTCGAGGCCCTCTTCGGGTGGTG
>NZ_CAIPNF010000256.1 GCF_903866365.1 uncultured Thiocystis sp. | reverse complement strand
GCGCTGAAACAGGGTGGCGCAGTCGGTGGCGACCTGCTCGATTTCAGCCCGCTCGTCGGGAGGAGGTTGTTGCACGGGATGGGTCGGCTGTTGCAGGGGCGCGAGCAACTGGGCGCTGATCGCTTGGCGTCGCTGGCGCGGCTCGGCACGCGCGCAGCGCGCGGCGGCCTGCTCCAGATAGAGGGCCGGAATCAGCTGCGTGAGACTCGATCCTCGAGTTTTTCCCGCTTGACAAAATAGAGCGAGAATGGCGGTTTTCGCGTGAAGAGGATCTGCCGCCATGTTTGCCGACCCATTGCCCTTTATCGAGCGTGATGTCGAGGAACTGGATGCCGCGTTGAGGCGTCAGGCGCCGGGGCGGGGGTTGAGTCGCGGCCAGCGACGGTGGCTGACGTTCTGTCTGATGGGTCTGTTGTTGACCAATACGGTGTGTTGGTCAGCCTTTGAGCGAGCGGGACTGGGGGGATATCGGTTCAGCGCGTTGTCATGGATGTTCCGGCGCACCAACGTCGTCTGGGAGGGGCTCTGGCAGGTCAGTGTCCGCGTGGTTCTGGAGCAGTACGGGATTCACGAAGGCGTCTTGAGCGGCGACGACAGCGATCAGCGGCGCGCCAAGCGCACGCGCCGGATTCATCGCGCCCACACGGTTGACGACAAGAAAACCGGGGGCGATTTCAACGGGCAGGAACGGGTCTTTCTGGTGTTGATCACGCCCACGGTGACGCTGCCGGTGGGGTTTCGCGTTGCCTGCCCGGACCCCAAGCCAGTGGCGTGGCGCCGGGAGGATCAGCGGTTGAAGGCGTTGAAGGTGGCGAAAGCCGAGCGTCCGCCCCGCCCGGCGGCGGATCCGGCCGATCCCAGCAAGGCCCAACTTCTCCTGGAACGGATCCCGTCTTTTCGCCAGGCGCATCCGCAGGTGCGTCTCAAAGCGGTGTTGGCCGACGCGCTGTACGGGACGCAGGCCTTGATGGATCAGGCGAGCGCCGCGTGCGGCGGCGCCCAGACGATCAGCCAATGGCGTGGCAATCAAAAGGTGCGCTTTCGTGGCCGGGAGCGCCCGCTGGCGACGTTTTTCGCCGCCTATCCTGGCGTGCCGCACCGGATTCGCCGACGTGGTGGCGAAGAAATCACGGTGACGGTCAGTCGCGCCCGGGTATCTGTCTGTGCTCACGGCAAGAAGCGCTTCGTCATTGCTCTGCAGTACCCGGGCGAAACCGAGGCGCGCGATCTGGTCGCCACGGAGTTAAGCTGGCGAACGCTCGACAGCGTCCAGGCGTATACCCTCAGATGGCTCGTGGAGGGGTTTCTGGAGGATTGGAAGCTCGATGAAGGATGGGGGCAACTGGCCAAACAGCCGGACGAAGAGGGGTCAAGCCGAAGCCTGATCCTGAGCCTGCTGCTCGACCATGCCCTCCTCCTTCACCCCGAGCAACGAACCCGCCTGAACCACCAGGCGCCCGCGTGCACCGTGGGCAGCCTCCGACAGCATTGCCGAGGGGAAGCCTTCTTGGACGTGGTCCGCGGTATCCTCAGCGCCGAAGATCCCGCCGCGCCGTTCGCGCACTTCGCCGAGAAGGTCAAGGGCTTGTTTCCCTTGGCCCCGTCCGGCAAGCACATGAGCGGCCGTGACCTGGGCCGACAAGAACCGACACCCGCGTTGCGCTATCGTGCGGCGGAGGTCTGCGCTTGCGGCGCGTAGCGCAGATCGATCGATAAAGTCAAACCTTAAAAACTCGAAGATCGAGTG
>NZ_CAIPNF010000255.1 GCF_903866365.1 uncultured Thiocystis sp. | reverse complement strand
GGAGATAATCCTGGATGCACGGCGGCAACAGCAGTGGGGTGTCTCGGTCGATGGGGATGAACTCGACAGCCATGGAGGCTCCGCTGGGCTTCGGGGTGAGACACACGATTGTACTCGCGATGCGGGTGCTAAGCCGGACAGACTCCTAGCCAAGACGCTCTACCCGGACCGGTTCCCCGACCTGGACCTCAAGCGGGAGATCCGCGACCACTACGCCCGCTTCTACCGCTATGCCCTCAGCGATTCCGAGCTGGACCTGATGCTTCAGGGCAAGGGTCCGGATGGACGGCGTCACAACGACATGAACAACTGACCATGCGCGAGCACTGAACCAAGGATGAAACCGCATCGGGAACCGGTCGTTTATCCGGCCCTCGCGCCGCGGGGTATCAGACTGATGTGACCGCCCGAATGGGTTTGGCGGGGGGGATCTGCAAACTGGTGCATGCCCCTCGATCTGACCATCACGCGCTGGATCAGCCATGTTAGCCGCATGCCAGACAGACTTGATTCCGTCCCGCTTGCTTGGCCAGATAGAGCTGGACATCCGCCTGCTCCAAGAACGCGGATGCCGCCGTTTGTGGCGCCAGCTCGCAGAGTACGGCGCCGATACTGACCGTCACCCAGGGGAGCGCGGCGGATGCCGCATGCGGAATGCGCAACGCCTCGACCGCCATCCGCAGTTGTTCGGCGATCTGTCCCAATCCCTCCGAGGTCTCCACGCTGACCAGACAGACGAACTCCTCGCCGCCATAACGGGCGACGAAATCCCCGGCACGCTTGAGCGTTTCGTCCAGCACGCCGGCCACCCGCCGGAGACAATCGTCGCCCTGAAGATGGCCGTGCGCGTCGTTGAATGGCTTGAAGTGGTCGATGTCGATCATCGCCAACCCCAGGCGCGCGCCGGCGCGAGCGGCGCGGCGCCACTCCTGTTCGAGGCGTTGGTCCAGGGCGCGGCGGTTGGGGATGCCGGTCAGGCCGTCGACCTGGGCGAGCCGCTCCAGCAGGTCGCGCTGATGCTTGAGCTCCAGGTGCGTCCTGACCCGCTGCTTGACGATGGCCTCGTTGAAAGGCTTGACGATGTAGTCGACCGCGCCGGTCGCCAGGCCGCGGGTCTCGTCCTCGACACTGGTCAGGGCGGTGATGAAGATGACCGGGATCGGCTTGAGCAATGGATTGGCCTTGAGCGCGGCGCAGGTCTGGTAGCCATCCAACTCGGGCATCATGACATCGAGCAGGATCAGATCCGGCATGATCGTTTCGGCCAGACGCAGCGCCTGGGCGCCGCTGGTGACGGCGGAGATCCGGTGGCCATCGTCGATCATCATCTTGCTGAGCACACGGAGATTGTCCGGCAGGTCGTCGACGATCAGGATGCGCATCGGGATATCCAGAGGTTTCGATGGCGGGTATGGCCAGATGGCTTGTACTTGTCATGGTTTCGTGGATCATCACAGGGTCGACGCTCGGTATCCCTGTCCAGTCAATCGCTCTGGACGGGCGCGAGCGCTCTCGTCTCGCCGGATGATCTGCATCCCGCCCAACCATCATCGCCGATCTCATGCCTATGAAAAAGCCTCCCCTGCCGTCCATCCTGATCCTGGCGCTCCCGCTGCTCGCCGCCACGGCATCGCTGCTCTGGTGGCTGCTGCGTCCAGTGCCCCCCATCCAGGTCGGGCTGATTACCTGGATGGCCTCCGGCGCGGTGGTCGGCTCCAGCGAGATGAACGCCGGCGATCTCTTTCTGGAAGAGCATCCGGACACGCGTATCCAACTGGTGCCGGTGGACGACGAATGGAAACCGGAGCGCACGCCCCGCGTCATCGCGGACGCCATGGCGCGCGGGGTGCGTTTCTTCGTCTCCACCCATCCGTCCCATTGCGCGGTGGCAAGCCTGCCGTTGTTCGCGGACGGTCGGGCGCTCGTCATCAACACGGCCTCGACCAGCCCGGCGCTCACTGGCAAGGATGACTTTCTGCTGCGCATTACCCCCGACGCCGAGCAGGAGCAGCGCGCCATTGCCCGCGAGGTCGCCGGCTGGCCGGGGCGCCGTCTCCTGGTCCTGCAGGACAGCGGCAATCTGGCCTATACCGATCCGGCGTTCGCGGCCTTCTCCGCCGCGCTCGCCACGTCGGGCCACTGGCAAGTCGTTCAGCGCAAGCTGACGATCTCGGCGTTCCAACCCGAGGACGAACGCGCGCTCATGATCGAGCCTTATGATGCGCTCTATGTTCTGGCGGGCGGCTACCAGACCGCCATCGGCAACCTCGCGCAATTGTTTCACGCCCTGCATCCCGAGGCGCCGATCCTGCTAACGCCCTGGGCGCGCTCGCCGGCCATTCTCGACACCCTGGGCGAGGCCATCGGGCGCGTCGTCCTGCCCAGCCAGCATCCCTCGCGCCACGCCGATCCAGCGATCGACGACTATTTCCGGCGTTTCCGCACCCGCTTCGGCTATGAGCCGCACGCCATGACCATCGAGGTACGCCAGGCGCTGGAACTCCTCGACCGGGCCTTCCAACAGGGTCACGACACGCCCGAGGCGGTCAAGCGCGATCTGCTCGCGGTCCCGACACACCAGACCAGCCTGGGGCCGATCGCCTTCGACCGCGCCGGAGACGTGACCGGCGACTTCCACTTCCTGCGGGATCTCGACCGAGAACTCCAGTGATGGCTCCGATCCGCCAGCGGCGCACCACCTTCTGGCGTTACAACCTCTTTCTGGAGTTCTCGGCGCTGCTGCTGATCTCGGCCATCCTGTTCCTGACCATCTGGCTCGCCATGGGCGAGTTGGGGCAAAGATACCTGCAACTGCGTCTGGCCGACGCCAACAAGGTCGATCTGTTCATTGGCAAGCAGCTCGATGAGGCCCGGCAAGACGTCGAACGCTTCATCGCATTGCCCGAGCCGAGTCGCTCGCCGGAGGTGCTGCGATTCCTGGACGCCTTCTCGGATCTCTACCGCCTCGACGAGAAACTGCGCGTGGCGCGCATGTATAAGGCGACGGCGGGTAGCCGGGTCTTCGTCGGCTTTTCCCTGTCGGGCGGCAAGCTCGGCGGCTATTTGAGGACGCTGGACGCGCGGGCGGCGTTCTCCGACATCATGCGCGGTTATGAAGACGATGCGCCCAGCGTCTATCTTGCCCTGCGTTCGGCGGGCGACCTCTACCTGGGGCGCCTGAATCTCAGCTATGTTCAGGACTTCCTGAGCGAGTTTTCGCGTTTCGCCGGAACTCCACTGATGTTGGTCGCGAGCGACGGATTCGTCATGCTCTCGGGTGACGCCGATCTCAAGTTCCCATCCATCGATCTCAAACACTGGGCCGGGGCGCCCTCCGCGCGCCGCACGCTGCACGCCAGGGGGCAGGACTGGATTCCGCTGATCTCGACGCGCATCACGCTGGGCGCCAGGATCGTGACGCTCATTCCGACCCAACCGCTGGAGACCCAACGCAGTATCCTCCTGCTCGCCACGCTCGGTTTTCTGGCCGGCATGATCCTGCTGGTCTACCTCAAGAATCGGCGATTGAATCGTCTGCTCCTGCAACCCGTCGCCGCCTTCGCCGAGCGGATGCGGGATCTGGAACGAGGCCGGCCGCTCGCCGGGGAACCCAGCGGCCAGCGTTTCGTCGAGATCGACAGTATTCACACGCGCTTTCGGACCATGGCCGAGGCCATCGCGCAACGGGAGCGGTCGTTGCGCGAGAGCGAGGAGAAATTCCGCCTCGCCTTCGACAATGCCAATACCGGCATGTGTCTGGTGGATCCCCAGGGCCGGCTGTTGCAGGTCAATGACAAGATGACCGCCATCTTCGGTTACCGCCAGCAGGAGCTGGAAGGGATGAGCGTCAATGACCTGGCCGTGCCCGAGGATCTGGGCCTGAGCCCAGGGTATATGGGTCAAGCGGTGCGGGGCGAGGGCGACAGCGCGACCTTCGAGAAGCGCTATCGTCATCGTCATGGCCAGATCATTGACTGCCAGATCGCCTCGTCGCTGGTGCGCGATGCCCAGGGTCAACCCCGGTATTTCATCTCCCAGGTCCAGGACGTCAGCGAGCGCCGGCGCCACGAGCAGGAACTCCAGCAGGCGCGGGACGCCGCCGAGCTGGCCAACCGCGCCAAATCCGCCTTCCTCGCCAACATGAGCCATGAGATCCGCACCCCGCTCAACGCCATCCTCGGGTTCGCTCAGGTGCTCATGCGGGCACCCGAGTTGAGCGCCGAGCACGGCAACCAGCTCGCGACGATCCTGCGCAGCGGCCAGCATCTGTTGGCCCTCCTCAACGACATCCTCGACATGGCCAAGATCGAGGCCGGTCGGCTGACCTGCGAGCGCGCGCCCTTCGACCCGGCCGCGCTGATACGGGAAACGGAGGCCATTTTTCGGCCACGCGCCCATGACCAGGGACTGACCCTGAGCGTCGCGACCCATCAGCTTCCGCGTCGGGTCGCCGGCGACGCCTTGAAGCTGCGTCAGGTGCTGATCAATCTGGTCAGCAATGCCATCAAGTTTACCCGGAGCGGGACGGTGATCCTGAGCGCCGAGGGTCGCGGCGGCGACCGGATCCACTTCAGCGTTGCCGATACCGGAATTGGGATCGCCCCCGACGAACTGGAGCGGATCTTCGATCCCTTCACCCAGGCCGAGAGCGGGCGGGTCACGCCGGGCGGCACCGGTTTGGGGCTGGCGCTGAGTCGGCAGTTCGTGCGGCTCATGGGCGGCGCGTTGAGCGTCACGAGCGTACCGGGCCAGGGCAGCCGCTTCACCTTTGCCCTGACCCTGCCGCCGGTCGATGTCGCCGAGCCGGCGCCGCTCGCGCCCAGGGGCCGGATCCTCGGCCTGGAGCCGGATCAGCCGCTCCAGCGCGTCCTGGTGGCGGATGACCTGGAGGACAACCGCGCGCCACTGTGCGCCCTGCTGAACGCACTCAATCCGCGTCCCCCGGTGCTGGAGATCCGCGAGGCGGCCAATGGCCGGGAGGCGGTGGAGATCTGGGAAACCTGGCAGCCCCAGGTGATCTTCATGGACATGCGCATGCCGGTCATGTCGGGGGAAGAGGCGACCCGCGCGATCAAGGCGCGCATGCGCGAGCGGTCCGAGGCGGTGCGCTCCATCGTGGTGGCGCTCACCGCGAGCGCCTTCGACGAGCAGCGGGACCACTTCCTCGCCATCGGCTGCGATGCCTTCGCCCGCAAGCCTTTCGAGGCCGATGAACTGCTCGACCTCCTGGAGCGTCACGCCGGTCTGCGGCTGACGCGCGACACCGCGCCGCCGCCCACCCCGTCCTTGTCGCCCGCGGTCGCGGCCGAGCGTCTGGCCGCCTGTCCCGCCGAGTGGCGCGCCGCCTTGGAGCAGGCGGTGGAACTGGCCGATTTCGAGCGGATCGGCGCGCTGCTGGAGGGCATCCGTGGCCGCGATTCAGCGCTGGAGCACACCCTCGCGCACTGGGCCTATACCTTCGATCTGGAGCGTTTCATGGCGTTGTGCGCCGACGCCGGTCGGAGGTCCGGGCTGCCCGGAGACGCTCGCTCCGAGCCGGATTGACGGGATCGCGACGATGGATATTAAGACCATCCTCTTCATCCTGGCGCTGGGCAATCTGGTCTTCGGCCTGGAGCTGATTCTCTACCAGCGGCCGCGATGCGCAGGACAACCCCTTCTGGATCGCCGCCAAGCTGCTGCAAGGCCTCGGTTGGCTCGTCCTCTCCGGGCGCGACACCATCCCCGACTTTGTCTATATCCCGGTCGGCAACGCCGCGCTCTTCTGCGGGCTGGCCTACGAATGCTGGGCCATCTTCCGGATCGTCGGGCGTCCGGTCAGCCGTGATCTGCATCTCGGCGTCACGGCGGGATTGATGCTGGCGGCGGCGCTCTTTTCGGGCCTGTCCTCGCCGCCGCGCATCCTCATTGCCTCGCTGATCATGGCCTTCTTCTTCGCCGTCCCGGCCTGGGCGCTGCTGCGCGGGCGCGAGGAGCGCTCGCGGCTGCGGACCGCGCTCGGCATCGTCCTGTGGCTGATGGCCGCCCTGATGATCGCCCGCGCGCTCTGGACGGTGCTGGTACCTCAGAGTCTGTTCAGAAAGTCCCTGTTGAATTGCATATGTTTTTTCAAACATGGGAGCACAAACTGGACGGAAATCGGCTTTTGCCTAAATTTCATGTGTAAGTCGGGTGGTGCCTTTCGATAATGTATCCTAACAGGGCCGAGCACCAAACTGATCGATCTTGTCCCAGAACTGCGTCCAGCGCCCCGTGGATTGCACGAGCGCGCGCAGGCTCAAGACAATCT
>NZ_CAIPNF010000254.1 GCF_903866365.1 uncultured Thiocystis sp. | reverse complement strand
CGATCAGGAGGGGTCGGCGATCAGCTTGGCCAAGAAGCGCCGCAAGGCCGCGTGGAATGACGACTATCGCGCCAAGGTCGTGTTCGGCTGAGAATTTAAACGCGCTCGCCCTGGGTCGCCCAAGATGGGGTAGGGCGCAACGGTATCTACACCAAATACTTCCTATCCACGCTGGATATTCCTGGCCTGGAGATAGAGCAGGTCTTCAAGCAGGTCGCCATCGCAGTGAACACGGAGACCAGTGGGTCACAGATCCCCTGGGTCGAGGGGGTCGTGCTCGGGCGGTTCCAGTTCCTCCCGCTTGGCGTGGACGACCTCACACCGCCGCCCCCACCACCGCCACCTGCGCATGGACATCTCCAGGTCAACGTCGACCGCCACGGCGAGGTCTGGGTGGACGGACGCCTAGCCGGTGAGGCATCCCCCGGCCAACCGTTGAATCTGCCCAATCAGACCCTTGGTGTCCACCAGATCGAAGTCAGGGCATCAGACGGTGCATCCGCGTCCGACACTCCCGCAGTCGTGGCGGATGCCTGGACCCAAGCGAATCTCTCGCTTGGGCTGCCCGTGCCACCTTTAGAGCCAATGCGGGGCGACGGCCTGCAACCCTTCCGGGTCAAACAGACCGATGATGGATTCGTGGCCATTCGCACCGATCCCACGATCGACAGCCAGGAAATCGGACGCCTCCAGGGTGGGATGCAGGTCGAATGCGGTCCACGCATCAGCGGCAGGAATTCTGGTCCAGCAAAGAATTGGCGTCACTGTCCTACCCTCGGTGGCTATGTGTATGCACCTCTGCTGAATCCTGCCGGATTTGGCGCTCAGACCCAGCACTATCGGGTCCGCGCCACCGGTGACGGCTTCGTGGCAGTCCGCTCGGAGCCATCGACTTCCAGCGGCCATCGCGTCACAAAACTCAGCACTGGAGATCGTGTCACCTGTGGTCGCTCGATCAACGGCGAAGCGCTCGGTGAAGGTCGCGAATGGCTGGATTGTCCGAGTGTGGGCGGTTGGATCTATGCTCCATTGCTCACTGGCGAATAGCCCATTGTGGATTGAACGGAGCTTGTCACATGCTGCACCGATTTTGTTTCGCCCTGACGCTGTGGTTACTTGCTCTCCATTCCTGCGGGGCCGGTGCCGCCGATTGCCAGCGAGGCAAGAGTCTTGCGGACGCCGCCCGGGCCGAACCCAATCTCCGGCACCGCATTACCCTGCTGCGCGAGTCGACGGAGCTTTGTCCAGATCCGGTCGCCATCAACGACCTGGTCATGGCCTACGTGAAGGTGGGCGATCAGTTGGCGGCGCTCAAGGTACTCATGACGGTGGAACCGGACAGCCGCAATCATGAACAGCGGGTCAAGAGACTGGCCGACCTGGCGCGCGCCTACCTGGAACAGAACCGGCTGCCGGAGGCCATCGCCTGCATCGAGACGGCAATCGACCAGGCGGCCAAACCGGCCCCGGAATGGCTGTTGGAGCTGCGCCGACGCATCGATACCCACCCCCAACGCGCCAGTCTGCGGGCGGATCAAATCAACCGCGGATTGGAGCAAGCCGGCCAACAACAGATGATTATGAATATAAAACAACGTATCGAGCGGGGTGATCCGCCCATAAGCGCCAACATAGCCGACAAGCCCTTGAAAATCAGTGGAGAGGTGCGATGTGTTAGCTTTTTGCTGCCATGCTCCACGCCCCTCAGCCCGTCGATCTTGCGTTTGAAGCGTTTCTGAAAGAATTGCCACCCGAGTACGCGACGATGGCGCGTGAGTTCAAGGCATTCGCACGCCCGCGCAAGCTCAAGACGCCGGCGCAATTGCTTCAGGTCGTGATGCTCTATTGCGGG
>NZ_CAIPNF010000253.1 GCF_903866365.1 uncultured Thiocystis sp. | reverse complement strand
TGCTTCATCGAAGCCGACATGACCTCTCTGGAAGACCCGGATCGGAGCTGGTGATACGGATGGTTGAGTCGGTCAGGCAGCTCCGATCTGCGAGTGACATCCTTGTGGCCCAAAAATGAAGGAATCGTTGTCGTACCCCTGAACGACTGGCTGGAGGGCCGGATCGATCAGGGACAGTGGCAAGCGAATCTGACTCGGCTGCGTGCGACGACCTCGACCTGATCGAAAAGCCAGCGGGCCTGACCCTAATCGATGCCCTGTTCAGAATCTCGGCAGCCAACAGGCTATCGTCTCACACTGAATCGCGACAAGCGTCATGGGCGCAGACGCGCGCCAGACAGGATCTCGATCAGTCTTCGCAGGGTCGGAAAGCGATCACGCTGCTGCTCCAGCACTGACTTCGGGAAACGCGCTTCATAACAAGCGGAGTTCAATAGATTCATCCCGGATTGTTTCATCATCCGCTTACAAGCCTTCGTCTCATTGGGCGGCGATTCGCCCAAGAGGCGCAGCAAAAAGAATTCGATACAGTGCTCGGAGACCAATGCTTCAACGCCGGGGGCATGGGCCTTGATCCAGGCGTCATCGGGCAACGGAATATCGTTATCCAGGAACGCGGCCAAATGATCGTACTGAATCGGCCCGGCCAGCCGCTTTGGTCGCATCAGAATGTGCTCAGGCCCCTTCCCATGCGCGTTGCGTATCGTACAGGTCACGCCGCAATCACGGGTATTGAACAGGCGGCTTAGATGCGTGAGAAAAGCGACTTCCGCATCCCCTTCGCCGACAATCAACACCGTTTGGTTGGTCTTGCGGGTGCGTTGGTGCGTGCGAATGTGGCGGCTCCGATGCGGCATGATCAGACCCTCGGAATTGCGCCATAAGCGCCCGCCATGTACTTCGCATAGTAGTTGTCATCCTTGCGCACGCCGCGCATGGAATCCAGGCGCCACGCATCGCTGATGCCCCGTTCATCCTTTTCCACCAGCATGATTTGCTGTTTCTCCCAGACGGTGAGGATTTCAGGGGCATGGCAGGTAAAAATGATCTGGGCCTTGCGAGGGTTCGTCTCGGGGCTCAGGAAAAGATCCAGGATTGGCGCGAGCATGTGCGGATGTAAATCCGCTTCCAGTTCATCGATAACGGCCAGGCCGCCGGTCTCCAATGCCGGCAAGAGGCGCGACAGCAACAGATAAGCGCCTTGCGTGCCGCTGGACTCCTGCACAAAGATCCGATCGACGGATTGTTCGCCAAGCGTGTGAACGCCGAACGGAAAAGGTTTCTTGATGACCGGCGTGTTCGTCGGGTCCGTGAATGTCACCTCCCTGATTTGGACATCCGCCAAGCCAAGATCCCAGGCACGCAGATAGTCCGCCATGCGCACGCGCAATCGCTCGCTCTTGGCGAAGGTGTCACTGGCCTCGATCAGACCATCGTAACCAGGGTGGGTGCGGCCCGTCTCAATGACATTCGTATAAATTGGCAGGGACGCCAGTTCCAACGCGATCGGCACATTGTACTGAGCCGCCGTGGAGATCAGCGACGCATTCGGACGGACCTTTTTTGCCTCGCTCGGGCTCATGCCGAAGCCCTGTTGCCGGATCACGTAGGCGCCAGCCTCCCAGTCCCGCGTAAACACGTAACTGAATAATTTGCTGGTCTTACGATACAGCGCTTCATGAAGTACCCGCTCTCGGGTCAAGGCGACGTGGTAACGCCAGTGGTTGGCGCCAACCGTCAGCTCAATTTCAAACTCGCAACGCTGGTCTTTCGAGAAAAAATGCGTCTCGAACGGGATGTCTTTTTTAGGTTCGCCGTCGACGAACGACCGGCTGACAAACCAATGGAAGAATGACAATGGCTTGATCAGGTTGGTCTTGCCACTGGCATTCGGGCCAATAACCACCATCGCGTGAGAGAGGATCTCGGAATCCTTAAGATGACTGGCACCAGGGCTGCCGAAGGTTTTAGGAAGCCTGAAATCGACAGTCACCGTCTCGCCAAACGAGTAGAAATTTCCGAAAGTGTAATAAAATATCATGATGTGGCGCCTCGGATTTCGCCCTTCTAAGGCGTCATTCTAAACCTAATTTCACAAAAATTTGTGATTTTTACGTTTGTAAGCGGTCACGATTGGGGCTCCTCCACGGCAGATGAACTTGAAACGTGGGATTGGCGTCGCGATGGCGGCCACGAAAAGGGAAGAATCCTGGACATTCTCGCGGACATTCCGACGGTACGAAAAGGGATAAAGCTCGGTAGGCTGGGATGAGGAATGAACCCCAACAGCCGCCGCCATTGATGCCGGGCTCCGGCGCGTCGTGCGCGTCAGTCTGGAGATCGTGCGGATCGTGGCGGGGTTGCCAGGGTGGGGGTGTGAGGCCAGGAAAGGCATCCGATGCGGATCTACGGGCTACTTGGCTGATGTTGGGTTTCCAACAGCGGTAACCCGACCACGCAGCCGATCAGGGCCGAAACCGGCGCTGTTCGTCATTGACCGTCGCGATCTGCTCGTTGAGCGTCCAGTAATCGTAAAGATAGCCGATCAGGAACAGCCCCCCGGTCAGCAGCCAGATTAGGCCGGTGATCCATTTGCCCAGATAGAAGCGGTGGACGCCGAACAGCCCGAGAAAGGTCAGCAGAATCCAGGTCAGGTCATAATCCTTGACGCCTGGGGTAAAGCGTCGCTCCGCCCGCCGGTGCATCCCCGGAATCAGGAACAGGTCGATTAGCCAGCCGATGCCGAGCAGACCGAGCGTCAGAAACCAGAGCGTGCCGGAAAGGGGCTTGCCGTCGTAGAAGCGATGCGCGCCCATGAACCCGAAAATCCACAGCAGATAACCGATCAGGAGCGAGTGGGTCGCAGCCTCCGGCTGGTGCATCCGTTATCCCCTCACGGACTTGAGCGGCGCCACTTTTTCGGGCAGGCTCTCGGGCGCCGACTCCGGTTCCGACTCCAGCCCTGCGCCCGGCTCCCGCTCCACCGGCTTCCCCTTCAACATCTGCTCGACCTCGCGGGCGTTGCGGGCCAGATAGATAGCCAGGTTCTCCAGATCCGGTTCAGGCAGATT
>NZ_CAIPNF010000252.1 GCF_903866365.1 uncultured Thiocystis sp. | reverse complement strand
CTGGGCCGGCCTGCCGACCCGGCTGGGTCAGATCCTTCCCATGGCAGGTGACACAACTGCGTGCCTCCGAACCGTCCGACTTGGGCTCCCCTAAGAGTCTGTTCATAAAGTTCTCACTGAATTACATATGGTTCCTGAACATGGCACCGGCGGAAACCAAGTTTGTGCCTTAAACGCGTGAAGAGCGTAACCGCAACCATTTAATCTCATTAGGAAAACTTTTTGAACAGACTCTAAGCGGATGGGCGCGGCGTCGGATGACGGCGCTGGATCGCGAGGTAGGCGGCACGTTACGCGGTCAGACCTGACCAAACGCTGTCAGCTTCGCTCAGGGATTGGTCAGCAAACAGACCGCATGATGCGCCATGCACACTTCATCGACGACGATTAGCGTGACGTTCGCGCTGGCGACCATGTGGCTGGGTTCAGCGATGCCGGCATCGGCAGCAGGTCACGATGTCGAACCGGATCATGAGCGGGCGCGTCAGGCGCTGAATCGCGGTGAGGTTCAGTCCATCGCTGACATTCTGGCGTTGGTCGCGCAAACCGTGCCGGGAGAAGTGATCGAAGTTGAGTTCGATGACGCGGAGCGTCTTGGCAAGGACTCCTGGTGCTATGAACTCAAAATTCTGGCCCCCGACGGACGTGTTCTGGAGATTCAAGTCGATGCCGCAACGGGACGCATCCTCACCGTCGAAGAAGATTGATATCCAGGCGGTTGAGGACGGAGAGGCCGAACAAGCCGCGCATGACGCCTCAACGCCGGCATGATGGTTCACACAACCTAAAAATTAACTTATGACGAATCGCTTTTATCATCCCAAAATGGCCTCCGCCGGCGCACGGCTCCTCTCCTACGTCGAACTCATCGGCCTCACCGTGATTTCTGTCGCCACCCTCGTCGCGGGCGGCCAGGAGATTGCCGAGATGATCGCAGCTCGCCAGGTGACTCTGGCCGACCTGCTTCTGCTCTTCATCTATCTGGAGGTGTTGAGCATGGTCGCGGTCTATCTGGAGTCCGGCGCGCTACCGGTGCGGATGCCGCTCTATATCGCCATGGTGGCCTTGGCGCGACACCTGATCCTCGATCTGAAAGGACTCCCCGAGTGGCAGATCATCGCTATCGCGTCAGCCGTTCTGATCCTCGCGGGCGCCGTGCTTCTGATCCGCTACGGCCATGTGCGCTTTCCTTACGAAGTCCCGCGCGAAGGCGTTTCGCGGGAGCGCGGGGAGTCATGACCCATCATTGGCGACTGAATCGACACCGTCGTGGCATGAGATGAAATCGATCCTGTTAACGCTCGCCAATGACATCACGATCGCCCGATTGATCCTGGCCTGGGTTGGCCTGGCTTTGATGGCGAGTGATTGCTGGTCCATGGCTTTTCTTCTGCTGTTGGTTGCCGTCATGCTGGATAGTGTCGATGGAGCCGTCGCGCGCAAGCTCGATCAGGTGAGCAGGCAGGGGATCTTTCTGGATGTCATGGCCGATAAGATCGTGATTATCTCCACATTTTTAATGATCGGCTTCAAAATTCAACCGTTCTTTTTTTACCTGGGACTCTTGATGCTGGCAAGAGAATACATCATGGATACGATGCGATCGATTGCCGCCTCCAATCAGATCGTGATACCGGCTGACCGTCTCAGCAAACTGAAGGGGGTGCTGTTTATGACATCCATGCTGCTGATGATCGGCAATCACGCTTTCCTGTCAAACATGGCGGTCAACACGGTCGTGCTGCAACTCAGCGTCCTGATGGCTGTGACCGGCATGATCGTCGCGTCTGTTTCATTGGTGAGATGTTTCATTCTGCATCGCACGGCATTGGAATAACGCCCTGTGCGATGGCAGATGGTCTCATGCGGCGGTCTGCCGCTATTGCTGACACGCCGGGACGTGCGTCGAACTCAGTTCCGAGTCAACCAGAAATCGACCATTTTTCAAAAAATGACGACCAATCAGGATGGGATATGAAAAGCCCTTGCGTTCGGCGAGATTGACACGGTCGGCGATGGCTTGATGAGCGAGGCAGATGGTCATGATAACCACCGGTCGCCGCATCGAACCAGGCGCGCCTTTCTTTTTGATCTTGACCCAATCGACGATGTCTTTTTCCAGCGTGCGGGTGCCACCCGCGCCATCTTGAATCATAAACACGATGCGGTCAGGTTGGGATGGCTGATCACTTTTCATGATTTCAATGATCGTGGCATCCATCGAGGTCAGGCCGGCGCCGGTATCAATCCGCGCGTTCAGCTCGATGTCGATGTCCATCAAACGCACCGTTTCAATGACGCCGATCACAGGCTGAATGGGCTGAATGGGTGCTTGAAGGGAGGCGCAAGGTTGAGTGTCGGTTGCCGCATTCGTCAGCATCGTCGATGCCAGGAGCGCGATGGCTGCAACGGATGGCAAGGCGTGGTGGGAAAGGCAACAACAGCGTGGCGCCATCGGGGGATTCCTCTGAAAACGGGGCCGAGACACCATACGGCCTGACGATTGAATGAATCGGATTGATTGATACGATAGGGGGTGAAGTGACCGTGACCACTTTAAGCGATATTCCAGTTCGTGCGGGCTGCTCCATGCGGCAGGTGCGCGATGCATCCATTGTCGACAGCGTGCTGAAGGAGATTCAGACCTCACTCAGACGGCTCATTGAATCGGGAAAACCGAGCGTGATTGATTTGAGATCGCTGCCGCGCATGCGTTCAGCGACCTATCGATCGCTCAAGGAGGTCTTGTCGACGGGCGAGGTGACCGCCGTGATCGAGGCGGACGTCAGGATCACGGTCAGGGAAACCCAATACCCCGGCGTATGGTGGCTGACTCACGCCCACGAACAGGGCGGCATCGTCACGGAATTCATCGAAATCACCCTGATTCCGGACATCCTGAGACCCCATGCGGCCGACCTGCGCGCGGGGTTGCAACGGCTCGACCAAGCGCTCGCGGTCGCGCGTATTGAACCGCCGGCGACGACGCCCGTTGACCCCATTCAGCCGAGTCAGACGCGAGGAACACGGCCATGACCACAGGGTTACACAAGCCATCCGCCTGGGCGCAGGAACAGGCGCGGACGGACGGGGAGATCATGCTCGACGACGCCACCGCGAAGCGATTGCTCGAACTGGGCATCAGCCGGCGACGTTTCCTGTCTTTCTGCGCGGGCATGGCGTCTCTGATGGCCTTGCCGCAAGCCATGGTGCCGCAACTGGCCGCCGCCGCGACCGCGCGCACCCGACCCTCGGTCGTTTACCTGTCGTTTCAGGAATGCACGGGCTGCCTGGAATCGATGGTGAACTCCTTCGCCTTTCGTGGCGGCACCACCCTCGACAATCTGATCCTCAACCTGATTTCTCTGGATTATCAGGAAACCCTGATGGCCGCTGCTGGTGAGCAGGCCGAGGAACAGCTCAGGACTGTCACGCAAAAATCCGGCTATGTGCTGGTGGTGGACGGATCGATCCCCGCCCAATGGGACAACGGGTATTTCATCAGCGGCGAACGCAGCGGGGTCGCCCGCTTTCGCGATGCCGCGAAAAATGCCCGGTTGATTCTCGCCGTGGGCACCTGCGCCAGCTTCGGCGGACTGCCGAAGGCCGCTCCCAACCCCACCGGCGCGGTCTCCATCCAAACCTTGATGCGCAATCTCGGGATCAGTAAACCCTTGATCAATCTATCCGGGTGCCCACCGATTCCGGAGGTGACGACGGGCGTCATCCTCTACTACCTGGCGCGCGGGATGCCCGATCTGGATGATCTTCGTCGCCCCTCGATGTTTTATGGCGAAACCGTCCATGACGAATGCTATCGCGAGGAATCTTACGAGGACGGTCCCTTGGCACGATCCTTCGATGATGCGGCTGCCCGGCGTGGGGGCTGCCTGATCAAGCTCGGCTGTAAAGGGCCGGTCACGCATAACGCCTGTGCCACGATCAAATGGAATCAGGGCACCAGTTTTCCCATGATGTCCGGACATGGCTGCATCGGCTGCTCGGAGCCGGATTTCTGGGATCGTCTCGATCTGAACGGCCAAAAAGGATTCTATGTCCCGTTGGCCAACGGCGAGGGAGAAGATGAGGGCGAGGACGAGGACGAGGACGAGGACGAGGGCGAAAGCGACGAACGGCAGGAAGCCAAAGGGGAACGCGAGGCCGATGACCACGAGCAGGAGCGCGATGACGATGAACACGATGACTGAGTGCGTTCCGGCCAATTCGATGGCGGTCGGATGGGTCTTGCAAATCGATCTGGAAAGAGACGGCTAGGAGAACAAATATGGCGACCACACCGAATGTCATCATTGATCCCATGACGCGCATCGAGGGCCACTTGCGGATCCAGGCGTATGCCGAACCCGATGGCCAGGGCGGTGGCGTCATCACCAAACCCGGTCTCAGCTCCAGCACCATGGTGCGGGGCGTCGAGGCGATCCTTCTCGGGCGCGATCCGCGTGACGCCTGGGCCTTTACGCAACGCATCTGCGGCGTCTGCACCGTGGTGCATGGGCTGACCTCGGTGCGGGCGGTGGAAAATGCCATTGGCATCAAGGTGCCGAAAAACGCCGACTACATCCGCAATATGATGATCGGCGCCCAATATGTGCACGATCATGTCATGCACTTCTACCATCTCCACGCGCTGGATTGGGTGGATGTCGTCAGCGCCCTGGAAGCCAGTCCAGCCGCGACCGCCAGTCTGGCCAGGACCAACAATCCCGGCCATAAACCCAACCAGGGCCGGCTTCCCGATACCGCCTACTTCCAGACGCTCCTGACCAAGCTGAACGGCATGGTGAGCCGGGGCCAGCTCGGTCTGTTCGCCAATGGCTACTGGGGGCATCCCGCCTACCAACTGTCACCGGAGGCGAATCTGTTGCTGGTCTCCCACTATCTGGAGGCGTTGGGCTGGGCCCGCGAGGTGGTGAAACTGCACGCGGTCTTCGGGGGCAAGGATCCGCATCCCAATCTGGTGGTGGGTGGCATGCCCTGCACCCTGAGCAGCAATCCCGGACGGATCAGCGAAGACGCCGGCGGGACATCGCTCAACACAGCGGGGTTGGCGGTCATCAAGACCGCCATCGCCACCATGAAATCCTTCGTCGATCAGGTTTATCTTCCCGACGTGTGCCTGTTGGCGAGTCAGTATCGGGAATGGGCGCTGATCGGCGCGACGGAAGGAAACTTCCTCTGTTTTGGCGATTTCCCCGATCCGGCGTTGGTCAGGACCGAGTTCAAGGATGGCGCCATCGATTATCCCGCCGGTTATCTGATCCCGCCGGGCGTTATCTGGGCCAGCGATCCCACGCGGCTGCGCCCCTTCGACCCCTCCCTGGTCACCGAAAACGTCGCACATGCCTGGTATCGGGGTTCGACCGCAGGCGAACACCCCTCCGTTGGATCGACGACACTCCACTACACCGGGCCGAAGCCCGATGGCGCGTCGCGTTACATGCTCGACGAATCCCAGCGCTATTCCTGGATCAAATCACCGCGCTATGACGGCGAGCCGATGGAGGTCGGGCCACTGGCCCATATCCTGGCAATGCACGCGCGGGGTACGCTCCCCACCGACAAACTGGTGCGCCGTGCGGTTCAGCAATACTGGACCGATCCAGTCACTCAAGACGGCCTGGGGCTGACTGTCGGGCAACTCAATTCGACGCTGGGACGCATCTTCTGCCGGATGCTGGAAACCAAGATCATCGCCGACCAGATGGCGGTTTGGTATCAACACTATTACAACCACCGGTCGGGGGCCTATTGGAATCCCGAGACCTTCACCCGTCTGACCCAGCCACAGCAGTGGCCCCAGTCGGTCGGTTTCGGTTTCACCGAGGCGCCGCGCGGGGCGCTGGGCCATTGGGTGAGGCTTGATCGCACGTCCGGCCTGATCGCGAATTATCAATGTGTCGTCGCCAGTCAATGGAATGCCGGACCGCGCGACGACCAGGATACCCCCGGCCCCTACGAGCGCGCCCTGGTCGGCCATCGTCTGGTCGATGTCAAGCAACCGCTGGAAGTCCTGCGGACGATCCATAGCTTCGATCCCTGCATCGGCTGCGCCGTCCATCTCATCGACCCGGATGGTCAGCCGCTGATGGAGGTCGATATCAATCATGCCGCCCGCGTGTCACTGGCGCCAGACGCCAGGTGCGCAACCCCAAGTGACGTGCATCCGCCAGGCGTTGGTGGTGTGTCAGACGGAGCATCGCCGACATGAATGCAAACGCTGCGCTGGCACGCTACGGTCTGGTCGCCCAGACCTTTCATTGGTGTGTCGTGCTGCTGCTGATCGGGTTGTTCGTCAGCAACAGCCTGCGCGAGTCCGCGCCGGAGAATGAGGATTGGCGCCTGTTCTGGCTAAATCTGCACATGTCGCTCGGGTTTCTGCTGTGCTTGGTTGATCGGTCTAAGTTTAGTGGGTGCTGGATCCGGCGCACCCGAAACGAGTATGGCATGGGCGTTTCTCCTACCCTTTTTTTATCGCTTTATTGTCTGATCTAAAATTTTGTGGTCCGCGATGCTGATGCGTCGGCGCGGGAAGCGATGGGTTTCGCCGCGCTCTCCCCTTCGTGCGGCTGGCGTTTGCAATGTCGTCTTGTTGTGACCACACTCAGAGCATGAAAGCCCATCCAGAGAGCCGCCATGACCCGTGCCAGTACCTATGTCCGTGCCCGCATTGACGAGGAAACCAAGCGGCAAGCGGCTGAAACCCTCGCCGCCATGGGATTGTCCGTGTCGGATGCGATTCGCCTCCTCATGCAGCGCATCGCTGACGAGCATCGCCTGCCATTCGAGATCAAAGCCCCGAACGCCACCACCCGCGCGGCAATCGCCGAGTTGGAATCCGCCCAGGGTCAACCCTTCGGCAGCGTTGAGGATCTGATGGCGAATCTGCATGCGGACGATTGAACGCGCCTCGGCCTTCGTGAGTGTCATCTGAAGCCCGACTGGCTGTTGATCTACCGCAAATCCGAACCCAATCGGCTCAGACTCGCCCGGCTGGGTTCGCACAGCGAACTGTTTGGGTGAGAGCGGCTCAATCGTCATCCTCACGCTCGTGAGGTTCGTCATCGTTATCCTGCTTGCCCCGGCTACGCTCCCAAAGATCCTGGCGGGTTTGGCTCCTCAGGGTGCCAATGTCCGCATTCCGTCCCTCGTGTTCGTCCCCCTCGCCCTCCTCGGCATCGCCGCTGCGGTGACACTCGACACAGTTCTCGTAATCCTCGATGCCTTCCTCCACATGCTCCGCGCGAATGTTCGAGCGTGAGTGCTCATGACAGCCATAGCAGGTATAGCGACTGTAGTCCTGTTCTACATGGCAGGTGGCGCAGGCGGTCTGGTGATCCTCGTCGAAGCGGAAAAATTGCTCATGGTCGAGGGTGGCCGGTGTCCAGGCCTGCGGCGAATGGCACTGACTGCAATTGGCGACCAGCTCCCGGTGCAGGCTGTCCCCAGGATTGCGGTGACACCCGTTGCACTCGCCGCACAGATTGACTTGCAACAGCTCATGCGAGAACTGGCCGATGGGCCGGAAGGATTGCACGCCCTTGTGATCGCTATGACAGGCGACACAGTCCTGTTCGATCAGATCCTGATGGAAGGGCGTCAGTTTGCGCTCGTGGGCGATCGACAAACCCTTGGTGGTGACCAGGCCGATCTCGGCGGGTTTGTGACATTGTACGCACTTCGCCGGCCGACTCCCGAGGAACGGGGTATGACAGGCGAAGCAATCGGTCTCCAGCGACGCATGGGCGTTGATCAGCTTGCCAGGCTCGACCATCAGGTGCGGATAGACGATAGCGAGCAGTAACAGCAGGACCAGATTCGCGGCGACGACCAAAAAGATGAGTTTCGTCTTCATTATTTCCACTGCCAGAACAGAAAGATGCTGAGGATGTGCGCCAGTCCGAGCACCCCGAAGGCGAGCGTGATCGGGAAATGCACGCTCCGCCATTGCTTCATCAGGTCCACCGTCACCGCGTCCCAGAAGACATCCTGGTCGACCGTCTGACTGCTCGCGCCATCGGCTGCGCAGGCCGTGCGTTTCGCGCTCAAGTCACGCCGCGAGCGGTCCAGCAGGTACTGCCCGGTCATCCCGCTGGCGAGCGTGATCAGCATCGCGATCAGGGCCAGCCAGGGCAGTAGGGTGTAGACATGGATACCGGCGTGCACCAGGATCATCAGCGCCCCAAGCCAAGTCAGCACCTCATGCAGGCGCAACAGCTTCTTCGGCTCGCCGAATCGGATCAGTTTGCGCTTGCGCATCGAATAGAAGAACGACAGCAGGATCAGAATAGTGCCGGGGATGCCCAGATAGCGCCCGATCCAGACCAGATCCAGGAGATGCAGCAGGGCATCGGCGACGGCGGTCGCGACCAGCAGCGACCCGAACAGCGCCAGAAAGGGGATGACGTCCTTGCGAAGAATCGAACGTTTCATGACGGTTCCTATAGAGCCAGAGTCAGGTCGGTGGCCGGTGTCGCGATACAGAGCAGACAATGGCCGGGTTTCACGTCCGCGTCCGGGGTCTGCTGGTAGCTGACCTCGCCGGACTCGATGGCGGTCTGACAGGTGCCGCAACTGCCGGCGCGACAGCCCGAGTCGACCCGGATGCCCTGGTCCTCGGCCAGTTCGAGCAGCGATTCGGCGGCGGGATCCCACTGGACGGTCTTGCCCGATTGGCTGAAACGCACCACCACCGGCGCGCTGACCGCCGTGGGTGCTGGCGCCCGACGCTTGTTCAGCGAGGCGGGACCGAAGGCTTCGTAGTGGATGTCCTCGGGCGCGACGCCTGATGCCTCCAGCGCGGGTACCAACACCTCCATCATGGGCGGCGGGCCGCAGACGTAGAACTCATAACGCCCGAAATGGAGTGTCCGCTGGAGCAACCGGATATCGAGCCAGCCCCGGTGCTGGTAGTCGACGCCGTGGACATCCTCCTCGGAGGGATCCCCATAACAGACCTCCAGATGAAAGCCCGGATAGGTATCGCGCAGGCTTTCCAGGTGCTCTTTCATGATGTGCTCGCCCCGGTTACGCACCCCGTAGAACAGCCAGACCTCGCGCGGATCGGCCCAGTGCGCCAGGGTGTTCAGGATGCTGAGCAACGGCGTGATGCCGATGCCGCCGGCGATCAGCACGATCGGCAGTTCCCCGTCCTCGTTCAGGTGAAAATGCCCCGAGGGCGCCCGAACCGAGAGGCGCGCGCCTTCCTGGATCCGGTCATGGAAATGGTTCGAGGCGACCCCCGGAGGAACATCGGGCTTGCCGGGCGGGGCCGGAACCCGTTTGATCGACACCCGGTAGTGAGTGGCGCGCGAGCGGTCCGACAGCGAGTAGCAGCGCACGACCTGTTTCGTCGTGCTGCCCGCCGGATCCGGCACGTCCAGCTTGAAGGTCAGGTATTGGCCCGGCCGGTAGAGTGGGAGCGGCGCGCCATCGGCGGGAACCAGAGAGAAGGAACAGACGCTGGCATTGCCGTCTTCGATCACCCTGCGCTGGACCACGAAATCCCGCTCGCCAGACCAGGCCGGCGCTCCGGTCAAGGCTGGTGTGGGCAAGGCGTCGAAGGTCTGGTCGGCGACCGTGCCAGCGTTTGGATCCAGCGCACCAACATCGGCTCCTTGCCGTTCCAGCGCGCGGTATCTGGCGCGTTGGCGAGACAGCCCCCAGACCACGAACCCGACGACCTGGCCCAGGATCAAGGTGCCGATCAG
>NZ_CAIPNF010000251.1 GCF_903866365.1 uncultured Thiocystis sp. | reverse complement strand
GCACCCTCTCGCTGCTGCTGCGGGCCAAGGAAAAGGGGTATATCAAGCACGTCAAGCCGGTGCTGGAGGAGATGGTCGCCAAGGGACGCTGGTACTCCGAAGCGGTGTGTCGCGCCTTTTTGACCCAGGCCGGTGAATAATCACGAGAGACGGGGTCGCGCAGAGGCTCGCAAAGGGGAGAACCATGATGGAAGAGCAGCACATCGGCTCCAGCCTGGAAGACTTCCTTCAGGAAGAAGGCCGACTGGAAGTCGCGCGGCAAATGGCCACCAAGCGCGTGCTGGCCTGGCAGCTCCAGCAGGCGATGGACCGCCAGCATCTGAACAAGGTCGACATGGCGAAGCGGATACACATCAGTCGCTCGCAACTCGATCGCCTGCTAGATGGGGTTTGAGGCGCAGTGGAACGGAAAACCGGCTTAAGCGTACGGCGAGGCGAGCAAATCCGCCGGCGCAGGCATGTCCTCGACCGGGTGCTCGAGCCCTATATCCCGATCTTCTCGACCTCGTCCAAGCTCATTGCATCCCGCCGCCGGTCATAAAGCTGAGTGGTGCGGCTGCTGGCGTGGTTCGCCATCGCGGCGGCTTTCTCCAGCGTCCCGCCATTCTGGAGATTGGCTGTGATCCCGGTGGCCCGAAAGCTATGGTTTCCCGCCTTTGTCTCGATACCGGCGGCAGCCAAGCTGCCGCTGGATCATGGCGTAAGCGTTGGCCTGGGGGAGGGGGTTGCGGTCAGACGGCCCGTGCCGCGTCCAATCATGCGAAACAGCGCCCCCTTGGGATCGTCGCGTAAGCCCGCGCCGTCCAGAGCGGAAACTCGCGAGCTTCGCTTCTTCATGGGAGCGGGATTACGTCATGGTCAGTCCCTCCTTTGCCAATCGCGCCAACAGATCACCGCCTTGTCAAGGTCACTGCTCTGACCGCTAATCTGGATTTCAGTGGGACGCCGGTGGCTCGAACAGATCGTCGAGCGTGTCGATGGTCGCCGCGCGCCGAATCAAGGGGCGCAGGGTGTCGAGATCCAGCACTGCGAGACGCCCGCGCAGCGCCGCGTCCACCCCGCCGAAACGCGCTTCCAAAATTGCGATTAGCGTCTCGACAAGGGTTTCGAGACGGCCGCGTTCCATGCCCTGTTGCAGCCCTTGCTGCATCCCCTGCGCGACACCGCGTTGTATCCACTCTTGAGCGACGGTCATGTGCAATGCCTCCTCGCGTTCCGGCTTGGCCTGGCTCAGTGCCTCCCGGAACAGGGTTTCGGTAATTTTGTAATGTCTCACGACGTACACCAGCACCTGCCGCTCTAACGCCTCCCCATCGGGCAGGTCGCGCAGGATGCGGGCGAGGTCGGCGACGCTCAGATCCCGGGCGAATACGGCGCACAGGGCGCCCAGGACCGCGCGCACCGCAGGATCGGCGGAGCGCTCGGCGTAGGGGATCGGTCCCAGCTCGCGGACGTGATAGCGCAAGTCGCGCAGCCACTCGCGCAGCTCGGCATCGGCCGCGAGGCACTCCAGAATCGAGGTCGGCACGCGCCAGGGCTGGACGCCGTGATAGAGCACCACCGGGAGAATCGGCGGCAGCTGGCGCAGCCGCGCGGCGCGTCCCTCCGCGTACCGCGTCCAGATACGGACCATGTAACCGAGCAGTTGCAGCGGCGTGCCGGGATCGGCGGCGCTTTTGTGTTCCAGCAGGACGTAGAGCAGCGCCGCGGTGCCATCGGTCAGCGTCACGGCGTACAGCCGGTCGCTTTGGGTGTCGCGCAGACGCTCGTCGATAAAGCTGCCATCGAGCAGCCGCGGCGCCTCTGGGCTCAGACGGGCGGCCAGCTCCGGGGGCAATTGCTCGCGCAACAGGATCGCGGCGCGTTGGGGGTCGTCCAGGAGAGCGCGAAACAGGGCGTCACGTCATGCGGATGATGGGAGGCGGACATCTCAGCGGGCACCGCGCGCTTTGGCAACCAAGCGCGTCACCATGGACGGGTCGACCTGAAACAGCCGCGCGGCGGCCGCGCCGCTCTTCTGCCCGCTGGTCACCAGGGCGACGATCTCCTGCTGTTGCAGCCGCGTCAGTTTCGGGCGGCGGCCGCCGATGCGTCCTTCGCGCCGGGCCGCCTCCAAGCCGGCCTGGGTGCGTTCGCGCAGCAGGGCGCGCTCAAATTCGGCGAAGGCGCCGACCATCTGCATCAGCATCCGCCCGGCCGGCGTGGCGGTCTCGATCGCCTCGGTCAGGCTGTGAAAGCTGGCCTGGGCGTGGTCGATGCGCTCGAGCAGCACCAGCAGGTCTTTCAGGGAACGCGAGAGCCGATCCAGCTTCCACACCACCACCGCATCGCCAGGACGCAGTTGGGCCAGCAACCGCTGCAGTTCGGGACGTTCCCAGCGCCCGCCGCTCGCCGTCTCCTCGAAGATCCGCTCGCAGCCCGCCGCCGTCAGCGCGGCGATCTGCGCTTGGGTGTCTTGTTCCTGGGTCGAGACGCGGGCATAGCCAAAGCGCATGCGTGTGAATTCCTATGGTGATTGCCGGCGATTTTACAACAGGTTTGCGCAACGCTCCGACCCGCGAAGAGGCGGCACTGCCGACACCTTGCGCAAACGATCGTTTGCGCAAGGTGTCGGCGCGGACTTGACAACATTTGTTACAGTGACAAAATGACAGGCACGCCAAAAAATCACTGTAACGCGATGAAGCAAAAACAAAGCAGCGCAGATCGGATGCGGCAGCTTCGACAACGCGCCGCGTCGCTGCTCGCCGAGCCGGCAGCGATCCCGTTGGCGGCAGACAGCACGCTCCTCGAAGCGATCCCGCTCGCCTACCGCGCCAGCTTGCCAGGCACGCTGGCATTGCTGGCGGGCGAACTGATCAAACGCACCGGATCGAACGTCACTGTGACGATACCGCCGCCTTGAGTGAGGGACGACAACGATTCCTTAATTTTAGGGCCATAGGCCGATTTGCAGCGATTTCACGGTAGCCTGCTCAATCGCCAGACAGGTCGTGATCGCGGTAGCGTGCATCCAATGCCTAATCGGTCGCCAGCGCGACCAGCACGGGCTTGAGCGCGTCATCGAGCGTGGCGCGGTGCTGGGGGGCACCGCGCGACCGCCTGACCGATGCACATTGGATGCACATTCGGATGCACATTCGGATGCACATTCGGATGCACATTCGGATGCACATTCGGATGCACATTCGGATGCACATTCGGATGCACATCCACACTCGGATGCACATTGGATGCACAAAAAAATGCACATCGAATGCACATTCAGCTCCATCGAGAAAGGCTTTTAGCCTGACGTGGCGGACGCGCGCGCGGCGCGCGCCGCTCCGCGCAGTTCCGCGCTCTCCCGACCTCCCGCATCGCCACCTCGGCCTCCTGAGCGCGCTGCTCGGTCCGTTCGCGTTATAGATCCTGTTCGAGATCCAGCATCTGCTGTTCGTTCGCTGCGGCTTGGGCCATCGCCAAGGCGACGGCCGTCGCCGCGCGTCGGGCCTCCGCCGGATCCTGGACCGCCGGCGTGGCCGCCCGTGGCTCGGGATCCGCCGGCCCGCGTCGACGCCCCCGCTGCGCCCCCGCCAGTTCGGAAAGCCGCCGCCCGATATCCGGCAACCGCTGGACATAGCCGATCCGCGCAGGAATGTCCGGAAATGCCTCGCCCACGCCCCGCCCGCGGGTCCATTCGCTGGCGATGAGCGCCCGCAGCTTTTTCACCTGGGCGCGCGCCAGCAAAGCCCGGGGTGCGCCAAATCGTGTGAATGAGTTGCTGCAGCTCCAGATCGCGCCGGCCACGAATCGCGCCGATCAGGGCCGCGCGCAGCGCTTGCTCGCGCTCGCGGGTATAGCGCCAGGTCCACGCCGGCGTCGCCTGGTCGGGGCGCGTCAGACGCACCAGTTCGTACCCGGTTAGTTCGAGCCGCTGTTCCAGTGCGTCCTGCCACGCCTCGCGCGCCGCCGCCGGCGGCACGTCGCCGGCGGTGCGCAGCAGCCAAAAACGCAGCTCGGGCGTGTCGTCCTGGTGCAGCAGCAGGAGCCGGAAGGTCGCCGCGCCCGCCGCCCGCGCGCGGCTCGCCTGCAGCCGCGTCTGCGTGACCTGATAGTGCGCGTCGAATTTGCCGGCCAGCAGACCGGCGCGTTCGGGGGCAATGTTGCCGGCGACGAACCAGCGGTGACCGCTGCGCACCAGGTCGGCGAGCCGCTGCATCAGGCTGGTCTTGCGGGTGAAGACGAACCAGTCCAGGGGCGGGGCTTCGGGGGGGCGATGGGCGCGCTTGGCGGCCATGAAAAACCTCGAGTGAAGCAGTAAAAAATACAGAACAATAAGACTAACACCAAGATTTGTGATCGTCTGCATATTAAGATTTTCCTAGGCGAACCGAAAAAGGGCTAGACTGAACGCATCGCTCGGGGCTGGCCAAGCCCCCCTACGCTGTGTCGGGGGGCCGCCAGCCCCCTCTGCGTGTCACGCGCGGCGCGGATGCGCCACGGTCTCGGTTGCCAACCGAGATCAGCACGATGAAGCCGGATGCCTCTAATAGGGCTCGTCCGGTTACAACGGGCGCTGGGAGCTGCAATGCTCCTTTCGACCCATTTCACCATGCACAAGGCTGTGAATATTGGGCGACCATGAAACGGACATGGGGAGGAAATGCCCTTTCGTCCTGGTCTTTAGCGAAAGCGGGACAGTCCCGCCCCTGGCGCGTATCGCAAGAGCGCGACGGGTGCCACACAGGTAGGCTGCTGAGGCGTCAGAAATGGCGTAGGGGTCCGAGGAGAAATCTGGACGACCTGGCACCTCCAGAAATGGGGGGTCGCTGAATAGCTCAAGCCTGTCACCCTAGGCCCTCGAGGTCGGGTTGTGGATGTCGTGATGCGGCGGTGTATCGGTCGGTGTTGAGGCGTTTCAGGTGTACGGGAGATTTTTTGGAATCTTTGGCCCCGGAAACCTCGCAAGAGGGTAGGCGTAGCCCACATGGACCGACCCCGCGGCCAACGCAGACCCTCTTGGCACGAATGAGATAAACCCACCCATCGGATCACCCACGTCCCTCAGGCGCTCGCTGAGGCTCGCTT
>NZ_CAIPNF010000250.1 GCF_903866365.1 uncultured Thiocystis sp. | reverse complement strand
TACCTTGGCGCCTTCGCCTACCGCTTCAACCGGCGGTTTCATCTCGATACCCTTCCCAGCCGACTGCTCGTCGCGGCGATTGCCGTGGGGCCGTGCCCGGCGCGCTGGATCCGCCTGGCTGAGGAATCTTGCTAATCAGGACTCGCCTTGGACCGCCATCCCCTGGTGGAGGCAATGAACGCGGATAGACCGGATAACGACGATATTTCGTGCTTCCTTAGAAGGCAGATTTTCGCCTGTGAAAAACTCCTAAATTTATTCCATGGTTGGTATGCCATGACGTTCCGCCGGGATCATTCAGGCCGACGTCTGTCATGACAGGAACAATAGCCGACGCAGGTAATCATCGAACCTAGAAGCAACGGGTTTCAAACCCGCTCACACGACGCTAGTGTGTCCGGTGATTAGGCGCGAAGTCCATGATGCGTTTGCACTACTGCCGCGAAAATACTTGGTATGAATTGCCGTCTCGGGATAGTCTGAGCGCTGGATCCGTATCTGACCCTGGTCGCGTCCAGTCGGCTGGGGTGCGGGGCTTAAATGACTAACGCTCCTCTACAGGATGTCTCCGGCTTGGATGCGCGCGGCATCAGCCACACGACGTTGGCGCTGCATCGCGTTGGGCGCGAGGTGCCTTTCTGCCAGTTTCAGCGCGCGGCGCTGGATGTGATCCAGGGCATTCTGCCGTTCGATTCGGCATGGTGGGGCAATGCGGCGGCCGAGCCGGCGGAAATCCACCGGCTGTATCTGTTCAACTGCGACGATTCGATTCTGGAAGCCTATGTGCCTTACATGGCGCAGGACTTTTTTCGCACCGCGCTGATCGATGCCCCCGGCACCACCATCAACATGGCCGATCTGATCAGCCGCGAGGGCTATCTGCGCACCGCGCTCTATCAGGACGTGGGCCAACGCTATCGGGTGGAATGGTCGCTTGGCACCCTGCTGGTGGAGCCGGTGTCGGCGTTGCAGGAGTTTCTGACGCTGTGGCGGCACGATGGGAACAAGCCGTTCACCGAGGCCGAGCGACTCACCAAGGAATTGCTCATGCCGCACCTGTGGGAGGCGCACCGGGCGGCGCGGCTGCGGGAGATGCTCGACGGCACGCAACTGCGCTATGACTGCTGGGCGCTCGCGGACGAGCGGGGCTTTCTGCGCGAGATCAGCGCCTGCTTCATCCTGTTTTTGCGCGAACACTGGCCCGGTTGGCGCGGTAGCCGGCTGCCGGAGGCGATGCTGGAGTGCGTTCGCCTGGCGACGCCCTTGCAGACAAAGCAGATGAAATTGCAGATTGTCCTCAACGGCAGGTTCCGTTATCTGTGGGCGCTGGCTCTCAGCGCGGTGGACAAACTTTCCCCGCGAGAACGCGACGTTGCCACACGCTACGCACGCGGCGACACCTACGCGGCGATTGCGCTCGCGCTGGGGCTGGCCCCCGCGACCGTGCGCAATCACATCGCGAATTGCTATCAAAAACTCGCGGTGAAGAACAAGGCCGAGCTGGCGATGCGGTTGTTGGATGCCAAGCCCGCGATGGGTTCGGCACTCAGAATTCCTTGAGGGAGCGCGGGGTGGGTCGAGTCAGTCATGTTTTCCCGGAAATCGCCTTACTCGTTGACGTGTTCCATCTTGAGCAGACGCGCCTTCATGCGCCGGATGCCGAGCCAGGCGACGAGGACCACGAGCGGTGCCGCCAGACCCGTCGCATAGGCGGCCTCGATCGGCAGGCCATGACCCTCCAGCCCTTTCAGCAGATAGCCGACTAGCCCAACCCCGTAGTAGCCGATGGCGATCACCGAGAGTCCTTCGACGGTTTCCTGCAAGCGCAGTTGCAACTGCGCGCGCCGGTTCATGGACTCCAGCAGGCTCCGATTCTGCTCCTGCAGCCCGACCTCCACCCGCGCGCGCAGCAGACTGGTCAGACGCGCGGCGCGCTCGGCCAGATCCTGCTGACGTTTCGAGGTCGAGTTGCAGGTCGCGATCGCCGGGGCGAGCCGGGCGTCGAGGAATTCGGTAAAGGTCTGCAAGCCCTCGATGCGTTTCTGGCGCAACTGATCGAGCCGTTGCTGGACGACTCCGTAGTAGGCGCGGGATGCCTCGAAGCGCGAACTGGTGCGTGCCGCAACGGCCTCGATCTCGGCGGCCAGGGTGGTCAGCTCGGCCAGCAGTTCGGCGTCGGGAACGCCTCGCCCGATGCCTTCCGGATCGGTCATGCGCGCCGCCACCCCCACCAGCCGACGGTCGGCGCCGCTCAGAATGGCGTTCGCCTCGCGCGCCTCGGGCAAACCGAGCAGGGACATGGCGCGGTAGGAATTGATTTCGAGGAAGCGCTTCGCGAGTCGACCCGCCTGGCTGTCCGACAGTCCCTGATCGCGCAGCAGGATGCGCGAAAAGCCATCGCTGTGAATGCGCAGATCGGACCAGGCGCGCGCCGCGCCGCCCACCACCTCGCAGCCAATGACGGCATTGCCCGCGAAGAGTTCGCTCAGTTCCTCGCCGCCGCGTTCGGGCATGTCGCGCGCCTCGAACGCGAGCGACACCGCCGCGACGACCTCGCCCGGCAGTTCGCTCAGCCAGTCCTGGGGGAGTTCATAGAGCACCGGATAGGCGAAGGGATGCAGATAGGCTCCCCGTTTGCTGAAGGTGTAGCTCACGAACTCGGTGTGACGCTCCCAACGCATGCGGATGTCGCCCAGCTCGGCGAAATAGTACTGTTCGACCGTTGCGGGAAGGGGCAGGCCATAATGCTCCAGCAGCTTGAACAGATGCCGGAGATTGCGACCGCTGCCCCGTTCGCCGCAGATCGCGGCGACATGCGAGATCCGCTCCGGGGCGTGCAGGGACTCGTAGGTGCGCGCGTGCAACTCGGCGACACCCTGATGGCGCAGGGGGTGTTCCTTGAATGGCAGAGCCATGGGGCGGGGACTCCTCGATTCGATGAAATGGCGTCCAGCGCGACGGGCCGGGCTCCGGCGCACCGCGCCCGGCGTCAATCGCCGACGGGCGGCGGGACGCGCTAACGATGCGATAACCCCGCAGACTAACCGGAAATCATGACACAAAATAGATGGGGTGCCAGGGTCCATTTCGTCGGCGCCGGCCGCGCGAACGCCAATCGGTCGCCGGGAGTGGACGCGGATCGCGTCTCGTGATTAAGTGGCCGGACAGCGCATGTCGCCAATCCCGCCGTTCGTTCACCGGGGCCGCCCCGGCACTGGACGACGGCACACAGCGATGCCTTCAGGATGGCCAAACCAATCGACGCGAACCACGACATCGAAACCGCCACGCTGCGCAAAACCCTGGAGCAAATGCGCCGGGAAGCCGAGCAGGAAGTCATGCGTCTCAATCTGCGCATTGCCGAGCGCGTGCACGAGTCCGACAGCTCGGTCGCCACCGCGACCGAGCACCTGGCCATGCAGCAGGAGATGACGGTCCTGCAACAGACCCTGGGGGCGAAGGAGCAGGCGCTCGATCACATTACCGAGGAATGTCGGCGCCTTGAGGACGAACTGGAAGACCATAACCTGGCGCTCGACGGTCTGAAGCAGGAAATGGAGCGCAAGGAGAGTTCGCTGAAGGACGCGGTGGGCGAGGTGGAACGGTTGAAACGGGAATTGGCGGAACGTCTCAAGATCTCGGTCGCCAGCGCCCCGCCGCCACTCGCGCCGCCTCCGCCCCGCACGGCGCCAACCAGAACCCCGCGCTGGCGACGGTTGGGTTACCCGATCCTGTTCGTCGTGCTGGCCCTCTCCGCGGGTCTGTCGCTCTACTTGATTCGGGAGCGGATCGACTTCCGGCTGACGGCGCTTCGGCAGTGGTTTCAGTCCCCTCCACCGGTGGCCGTCACGCCGTCGACGCCCGTCGGCGCGCCGACCGAGGTCGCGCCGGCGGTTGTCGACGCGATGCCAACGCCCTCCAAACCGCCGCCGATCCGGCGCGACCGGCTGCGCGGCGGCGCCTTTGCCCCGGCGCTGGCCGTGCTCGATGGCGGCGTCTTCCAGATGGGCGCGAACAGTCTTTCCGGCGAGGATTTCAGCCCGGCCCACGAGGTTCGGATCCGACCCTTCTTGATCGGCGTCAACGAGGTGACTTATCAGGATTACGACCGCTTCGCGCGGGCGACCGCGCGCGCGCTGCCCGAGGATTTCGGCTGGGGACGCGGCAACCGGCCGGTAGTCGGCGTCAGTTGGGAGGAGGCGCAAGCCTATGCCGACTGGCTGTCGCGGGAAACCGGCCACCGCTATCGCCTGCCCACCGAGGCGGAATGGGAGTTCGCATCCCGTGCCGGCGACACCCGCTCCTTCTGGTGGGGTTCCAGTCTGGAACCGGGCCGGGCCGCCTGCTTCGATTGCGGCAGCCAATGGGACAATCGCTCCACCGCGCCGGTCGGGAGCTTCCCGCCCAATCCATTCGGTCTCCACGACACCGCTGGAAACGCCATGGAATGGGTCGCGGACTGTTATCGCCCAAGCGATCAGGACGCGCCGGGCGATGGATCGACTTCGCGCGAGGCAAGCTGTACGGCGCGGGTCGCGCGGGGCGGGGCCTTCAACAAACCTGCCGCCTCCATGCGCGCCTACGTTCGGGGACACTTCGCGCCCGAGACCAAGCTCAACATGCTGGGTTTCCGCATCGCACGCGATCTCTGACACGGCCCCGGTGCATCCCTCGACCGTCACGCGTCGCATCCTCGGCGTCGGCATCGCCAGCCTGGATCTGCTCAACGAGGTCGACGCCTATCCGGTGACCAATGCGGTCGATCCGGGTTGGATGGGCTGATCGAAAGCGCTGGCCGGACGGGATTGCTGTAGCCCTGGGTTCGTTTCAGGGGGCCGGATTCGGCTGACTGGTATGGATCGACTCGATCCCGGCGATCACCGTCTCGTCCAGCACCAGATCGATGCTGGCAAGATCGCTGTCTAACTGCTCCAACGTGGTCGCCCCGATGATGTTGGAGGTGGCGAAGGGGCGGCTCGTCACCCAGGCCAGGGCCATCTGGGCCGGGTCCAGACCGTGGCGGCGGGCCAGCGCGACATACTCGGCGGTCGCGCACTCGGCCTCCGGGTTGGAGTAACGGCTGAAGCGCTCGAACAGCGTGATGCGGCCGGTCGCCGGACGCTGCCCATGCAAATATTTGCCCGACAGCACGCCGAAGGCCAGGGGCGAATACGCCAATAGACCACACGCCTCGCGGATGGCGATCTCCGCAAGTCCAATCTCAAAGGTGCGATTGAGCAGACTGTAAGGGTTCTGAATGCTGACCATGCGCGGCAGGCCGTGTTGGTCGGCGAGCGCCAGAAAACGCATCAGACCCCAGGGAGTCTCGTTGGACACGCCAATCTGGCGGATCTTGCCGGCCTTGACCAGATCGGCGAGCACCCGGAGCGTCTCCAGCAGGGGCACGCTTTGATCATCGGCGGCGTGCGTATAACCGAGCTGGCCAAAATAATTGGTCTCGCGATCCGGCCAATGCAACTGATAGAGATCGATCCAGTCGGTTTGCAGTCGTTGCAGGCTGGCATCCAACGCGGCTTCGAGATTGGCGCGATCAAGCCGGTTGCGACCGCCGCGAAGATGCGGCAGCCAGTCCCCCGGACCCGCCACCTTGGTCGCCAGCACGACCCGGTCGCGGCAGCGGCGGGCCTTGAGCCAGGTGCCAATATAGGTTTCCGTGAGCCCCTGGGTCTCGGCCATCGGCGGCACCGGATACATCTCGGCCGTGTCGATGAAATTGATTCCGGCAGCCAGGGCGCGATCCAGTTGGGCGTGGGCCTCCACTTCGGTATTCTGCTGGCCGAAGGTCATGGTGCCCAGGCACAGCGCGCTGACCTCAATCCCCGAGTGACCAAGTGGTCTGCGTATCATGGCGGTCTCCAAGACGATCGATGAAGATGGATGGATGTCGAACGAACGCCTGATCCGGATTCACTTGCGCCGCTGCGCTCGCCGCCGGGAACGGTCGCAAGGCCCTGATCAAACGCCGGTCACGCGCAGACAGTGCACACTGAACAACTCCCCCGGATCGGTCCAG
>NZ_CAIPNF010000249.1 GCF_903866365.1 uncultured Thiocystis sp. | reverse complement strand
TCTGACGGCCCGTCTGGCGCGCGAGCAGGCGCAGGTCGCCGATCTGCGGGGCTTGCTCGGGGAGCGCGACGAACAGATGCGCCGCCTGACCAATCTGTTGGAGCGCGAACAGGCCGCGCGCGACGCGGAGCGTTCGCGAGGTTCGTGAGCCGCGTCGGTTGCCGCTGGCGTCAGAAGCGTATAATAAGAGACGTTTTACGTTAAATGCTTGTTGTGTGCTATTCTCGGGCACCAATGGATCGATAGAGGCATCAGACACATGGACTTTCTCGGTTGGATCGCTATCCTCTGGATCGCCATCCTGTCTTGGTGGAATCAGCAGCGCCCGCCGTTGCGCGAGTGCATCGCCGCACCCAACGCCACGTCATCGCCAAGCGACGTGTGCCATTTCCTGATCAACCTCGACACCCTCGCGCAAGCGGGCTTTCACCGCGTTCAGCGTCCGCGTCCGGCTCGGCACCGTGGGACGTTTTGGGACGATGACGATGGCTTCGAGTACAACTCGTCGACCGGATACTTGATGTCTGGCGGGATCGATGCGGCGGGCAATCCAGATGGCCTGTTCGGCGACTAACGGCGCGCGCGTCGAACGATGCCACGTCTCTCTCTCAATCACGTTTATTCCAAAGATTCCTGGACCGTTTTTTCGACGACATGGTCCTTCGATGTTCGACTCCACCACGCAAGCGCCTGTTGGACGAATCGCCATGGCGCGTGGCCGAGGCGCACCGCCCCGAACCGGCTCCGCGATGACGCGGGGGCCTCGGACGCCTTGGCGTCGGCCTGCGCGAAACAAAAGCGCTTCGCCGCCTTCAAAACCGCCGTCGCTTGACGCCTGGTCGCTCATCCCTCCTACCGCCACCCAGAGGATCTGCCCTTGTTCAAAAACGCCCGTCTCTTCCGCTTGGAAACCCCCGGCGACCTCACGGCCAGCGCCCTGGAAGCGGCCCTCGCCGAGCGCCGGTTTCGTCCTTGCGGACCGCTCGAAACCGCCACCCTGGGCTGGGCCTCGCCCTTGGGTGAGGAAACCGCCGCGCTGGTGCATGGCGTCGGCGACTGCCTGCTGCTCTGCGCCCGCCAGCAACAGCGCCTGCTCCCGTCCGCCGCCATTGCCGAGGCGCTTGACGAACGGATCGAGGAACTGGAACACGGCGAAAACCGCGACGTGGGCCG
Source organism: uncultured Thiocystis sp. (assembly GCF_903866365.1). GTDB lineage: Bacteria > Pseudomonadota > Gammaproteobacteria > Chromatiales > Chromatiaceae > Chromatium. The sequence continues at coordinate 511 of NZ_CAIPNF010000249.1, read as the reverse complement.
TGCCGAGCGGCGGCGGCTGCGCGAGCAACTCGTCACCGAATTGCTGCCGCGCGCCCTGACCTGCTCGCGGCGCATTCGGCTCTATCTGGACACCCAGGCCGGCTGGATGGTGGTGGACTCGTCCAGCGAGAAACAGGCCGAGGACATCGTGTCGCTGCTGCGCAAAACGCTGGGAAGCCTGCCTGCCACGCGCCCCGATCCGAGCAAGACGCCGGCGACGGTGATGACGAGTTGGCTGCTGGAGGGCACTGCGCCGCCCGATTTCGTCGCGGGCGAGACCTGCGAGTTGCGCGCGAGCGACGATTCCGGCCGCGTCGTGCGGTGCAGCGGCCACGATCTCGCCAGCGAGGAAATCCTCAATCATCTGCGTGCCGGCGATCGGGTGACGAAACTGGCGCTGGAATGGGACGAACGGCTGAGTTTCGTGCTGGCCGAGGATCTGTCGCTCACGCGCTTGCGCGTCGCCGACGCGCTGCAGGAGGAGATGGGCGACACCGACCTGGAGCCAGCG
>NZ_CAIPNF010000248.1 GCF_903866365.1 uncultured Thiocystis sp. | reverse complement strand
GGGGCTGGTGGGACGTCTTCACCGCTCCGGATCCGACGGAGCACTTCGATGCGTGGATGGGCGTGCTGGATGAATACATCGATGCCCAAACGGACCAACAACGCTATGAGCAATGGATGATGCGATTTCCAATCATCTACAAGCTCGCAAGGCAATTGGACAAATACGCCAAACTGTTTCTGGATCTCCAACGGCGTCGAGATCGGTTTGATCTTGGACTGGTGCAGATGCCTTATGCCGACCCCGATCAACAAGGCGGTGGCATCAGCGCGGCGGCATTGCCGAAGACACTCGGTAAGGGAGCCAACTTCGTGGTGCGGGAGTTGATTCGCCTCGGCATAATCAGCGACGGTTCCAGTGTGCGTGAGCATGCGTTCGTTCCCTACATTGGCGTCTTACGCTTACTGTGGGATCTAGGCTGCACGGACATCAAGAACCTTCCAGTGCTTCGCCAAGCGCCCCGGATCTCCGCATTCGTGCATCAGCACCTGAACGACCCGGAACAGGCCACTTTCTGCCGGGATTTCGACATCCCGCTGCGGATCGTTGCCGACGACGGGCAACTGCAACAGGAGCTACTCGGCCGCCCGCTCAGCCTCGATGCGTTGCAATGGTACGACTGACGAGATCGTGCAGAGAGGGCAGCAACGACATGGCACAGGAACACATCATGAATCTTCAACCCGGCGACGAAGTCGTCCACAGCCGCCATGGACCCGGAACCGTCGAGTTTCCCAAGGGGCCTTCGGCCATCGTGCGTTTCATGCACGGGCTGGAAGAGTGCGAACTAGCCACGATCAAGAAACAGGTCAGCGTCCAGAGTGCGCTGGAAGCCCAGCATTGGCATCCACTGCCGGAGGTCGTTGCCAAGTGCCAGGCAGCGGCCATCCGTTCGGTCAATGATTCCTGGGGCGTGTTCTCCCGTTCGCGGATTGCGCTGCTGCCCCATCAGCTCTGGGTCTGTCACCGCGTCTCCCGCCACTGGCCAATCCGCTATCTGGTCGCGGACGACGTAGGGTTGGGCAAGACGATCGAGGCTGGGCTGATCCTCTGGCCGCTGCTGTCCAGCGGTCTGGTGCGGCGGTTGCTGGTACTGTGTCCGGCCTCGCTGGTCGAGCAGTGGCAGTTCCGCTTGCGGGAGATGTTCGACATTCGCCTGGCGCGCTATACCGCGGAAGCCGATACAACTCGGGCGGACTTCTGGAATACCCATCGGCAGGTCGTGGCCTCGCTTCCAACCCTGCGCTCGGATCGCAACGGACGCCACGAACGAATCCTGGAGGCCGACCCCTGGGATCTCTTGATCGTTGATGAGGCCCACCACCTCAACGCCGATGAGACCCGTGGGGCCACGCTCGGCTATCGGTTCGTCGAGCGGCTCTTGGAAGAAGGGCGGGTGGCGTCCTGCGTGTTCTTCACCGGTACCCCTCATCGGGGGAAGGCGTTCGGTTTCTGGTCCTTGATGAAGCTGCTGCGTCCGGATCTGTTCGATCCCAGGAAGCCCGACCCCGAGCAGATCGAACGACTGCCGCAGGCGCTGATTCGTAACAACAAAAGCCTGGTGACGGATATGGAGGGCAACAGCCTCTTCCAACCCGTGACCGTGACGTCCGCGACCTATGAGTACTCCCCTGAAGAAGAAGCCTTCTATGGGCTGATGACCGATTTCATCAGCACGGGCAAGACCTACGCCACGTCGCTATCGGCCACGCAGGGGAACCAGGTCATGCTCGTGCTGATCGCGATGCAGAAGCTAGCCTCCAGCTCGGTCGCTGCGATCCGCAAGGCGCTGAAGCGGCGTCTACAGAAGTTGCGCGATGCGCGCGACAAGGCCCAGGAAAAAATTCGCATGTCCACCGAGGAAGCGGCGGCGCTCTCCAGCGCGTCGAAAGAACCGATCGATGCGGAAGACGGCCAGGAGTTCCTGGACATCGTGCTGGCGGAGATGACGCTACAGGTGATGGAGGAAGAGATCCCGCACCTGGAGGCGCTCGTCGAGGCCGCGCAGGCGGTGCGCGTTGAAACGAAGATCGAGACGATTCTCAACCTTCTGGATGATCGGTTCAGGGATCGCTCGGTGCTCTTTTTCACCGAGTACAAGGCGACGCAGGCGTTGTTGATGAGCGCCCTGATGCGCCAGTACGGAGCAGACTGCGGCACCTTCATCAATGGCGACGAGCGGATCGAGGATCTGATTCTGCCAGACGGCTCAGTGGTCTCGCGCCGTATCGATCGGGTCACGGCGGCCGACCTGTTCAACGCCGGCAAGGTGTGCTTCCTGATCTCAACGGAGGCCGGTGGTGAGGGCATCGATCTTCAGGAGCGTTGCCACTCACTGATTCATGTGGATCTTCCCTGGAATCCGATGCGGCTCCATCAGCGGGTTGGCCGCCTGAACCGCTACGGCCAGAAGAAGTCAGTCGACGTGATCACCCTGCGCAACCCGGCGACAGTCGAAGCGCGGATCTGGGATCTACTCAACGCCAAGCTGGAACGCATCATGGCCGCCTTGGGAGGGGCGATGGACGAACCGGAAGATCTGCTCCAGTTGGTGCTGGGCATGTCGTCCCCTGGGGTGTTCACGGAACTGTTCGCCGAGGCTCATACCGTGAAGAAGGACAAGCTGGCGGAGTGGTTCGATCGCAAGTCAGCCACCTTCGGGGGACAATCGGCGATCGAAACCGTCAAGAGCCTCGTCGGGCACGCCACTCGGTTCGATCTCAGCAGTCTGAAGGAAGTGCCGAATGTAGACCTCCCGCACCTCCAGCCGTTTCTCGAAAACATGCTGAGTCTCCACCGTCGGCGGTCCGTCAGAACCGAGGAAGGCATCAGCTTCAAGACACCAGAGGACTGGCTCGACGAACCTGGTATCCGCAGGAAATACGAGAAGATGGTGTTCGACAGGACGGCCACGGGCAGAAACGCGGCAGAACGGATCATTGGCGTCGGACACAAGGTCTTCGACAAGGCACTGCGGACCGCCGCCGAGTACTCCGTTTCAACGGCCTGGAGCCGGGATCTCGAACACCCGTTGGTGGTGTTCCAGGTCTACGACCGGGTGACTGACCAGTCGGGCCGGATGCGGCAGGCGGTGATCGGTGTCGAACGAACCGAAACCTCCCGCTTGGGCGACGGGTGGGCAGTGCTTCGTGACTGGGAGTTGCTGGATCGCCTCAACGCAGTCAAGGCGCGGGAAAAGGTTCAAGAAGAGCCCGCTGCCATGGCCGACATGCTTCACAGCCTGCTGAATGACGCGAGCACTTGGGTCGCCGCTCGGCTCGATTCCTACGGTTTCCCTTTCAGGATCCCAGAGTGCAAACCGATCGCGTTGATTTGGGTACCGATCTAATGCTTGCCCGGCTACTGAGGGAGTCGCCGGATGAGTTGCTCGCTTATGGTCTCGATGACCAGACCGGGGCGGATGCTCTGGCGGTGGCGCTGCTCGGGACCGAACCCTTCGGTCTGGAGCAACGGTTGACCGCTGCGCTCCGCGCTTGTTTTGGCGCTCGGCACGCAGCGCCTGGTATTGATCGACCTCGGCGCGCTCCCGCCCCCACGGCAACGCCAGATCCTCCAGCGTGGCCGTCTGCTCTATGCGCGGGAGTGCGCGTTGGTCGGACCCTTCGAGCTTGGCGTGCTGCGCGCGTATCGGGAGGCAGGCTGAGGGCTCAGGTTTCTTTGGCGCTGTCCGGTGAGACGGTCCTCCCCTCCTTGCGTCGCCGCTCGCCACTCTCGGTCCGTCCCTTGGTCTGGCTGGCGGCGGCGTAGTACCGCTCCTTGGCCTCGCGCGGCGCGAGCGGTGCCGCATGCACCTCGGAGTCGCTCGTCAGACTCTGGACAATGCCATTCAGCTCGGCGTCGTCGCCCGCGTAACCCCGAATCCGACGAGCCACGGCCTTGAGTCGCTGCTGAGCCTGTGCGAAGTCACCCTGACGATTGGCCAGCGCGGCATCGCGCCGGGCGAGGTTGGCATGATAGGCGGCGACCAGGCGATCCACGTCGCGGTTGCGGGGCTGGCGGTCGTTGGCGCTGTGCCTGGCCCAGGTCCAGTGGAGGCTGGCGCTGGCCAGCTCCTGCCCCGTCGCGTCGGTGACGCGCACCCGCAGCGGACAGGTGGCCTCCGCTTCGCCGGCCGGAAAGGTCACCGCCAAGAGCAGATCCTGTTCCTGTTCGCTGACGAGATCGCCGAGCCAGACGCTCAGGGCACGCCCGTCCGCTTCCTGGCGCCACGGACCCAGTGCCGCCACCTGGAGATCGGCCTCCCAGTGCAACCAGACCCGCACCTCGGCACAGACCACGGACAAGGCATCGCCCAACTCGCGGGTGAGGATCGGACCGATGCGTTCGGCATCGGCGAGGTCATGGAAGACCCCGCCGCCTGCATCGGCCAGCGTGCCGAGCAGCGCCTCGTCGAAATCGTCGCCGACGCCGAAGGTGTGGGTCACCACCCCGAGTTGCCGCAGGGCGCCGGCATGGGTCGCCAGTTCCGCGGCATCGGTGATGCCTGCATTGGCCAGCCCATCGGTGAGCAGGAAACAGCGGCGCAGCCGTTCCTCCGGGGACGTCTGCCCGATCAGACCGCAGCCGGTCAGCCAGCCTTCGCTGAGATTGGTGGAGCCGCGCGGACCGATGGCGGCCAGCGCGCGCTGCGCCTGCGCACGGGCGCCGGCGTCAATGGCGCGCAGCTCCAGCAGGGTATCGATGTGATCGTCATAGACCACGAGGGCGGCCCGGTCGCGGGCATCGAGGCGCTCCAGCATCTGGCGCGCGGTGTCGCGAGCACAGGCCCATTTGGCGCCCCCCATCGAACCGGAGCGGTCGAGAACCAGCGCCAGATCCAGGGGTAAGCGGGCGCGGTCCGTGGGTGCCGGGGGCGCTTGGAGCCGGCAGTGGAGAGACCGCACGCTGTGGCCAGCGGCGCGGATCAGGGAACGATCGGTGGCAAGGGTGAGCGGCATGCTGACTCCGGGGTTAAGCGGTGGGACCGAACAGCCGGCGGGCCTGTTCGAGGAGTTCGTCGAGCCGGCGTTGATCGGCGCGGGCGAGCGGGCGGCGGACATGGAGTTCGAGATCCGGATGCAGCGCAATGCGTTCCCAGGTGCTACGGGCCGGGAGTGGAATCCGGGGCGCGTCGGCGGTGTTCTGCGTGGGTGCCATCACGGGCGCGGGCGGGCAGGAGGGCGGCGCGGTCTTGGCGAGCACCTGACGGACGTAGTCCTGGGCGGACGTTGCGGTCGGGACGAGACGCGAGGGCGAAGGCTCGGCCAGGGCGGCGGCGACGCCGGCATCGTCGAGCGCCTCCAGGTAGGTGCGAATGGCGGCCAGGGGTTGATGCGCATCCTGCAAGCGGCGGATCAACAACAGGCGATCGCGGTGGCCCGCGCCATAGCTGGCGGTGGGGCCGCGTCCCACCGACGACAACAGCCCTTCGGCGAGGTAGTAGCGAATGGTGCGCACGCTCACCTGCGTCTGTTGGCTCAGGGTGTTGATGTCGAGTTCGGTGTTCATGGCGCTATTTATACATCAAACACTGACGCTGTCAATATGCCCTCGCGCCTCATGGGCGGCGCGGCGGGGTTTGAAGGCGGGGCGGGATCGACGGAATCGCTGCGTTGGCCGGGACGCCGGTGCTGGATCCGGTTTCCGTCTTGGTGAGCCTCTTCCATGCCGATGAGGCATTCGCCGCAGCGGTGTTCGTCGGGGCCTAGCGTGCGTTGCGGTCATCGACGCCGGCGGCGGTGGTGGCAGTCTCGTGGGTTGGAATGGGCGTTATCCAATGTCCATGTTGCAGCGAGCGTTTCAACGAATTGATCCGGGGAGCTTATGAGCATCCGACGGTTCCGCTGTGATGCCATGGGTGTTCGTCAACATGACAGCCTTCTCCGCCACAATCGGAGGACAACCGATGTTTCAACGCGATTGCTTCGAGGCCGGTTCCGCCGTGTTCGAGGGGTTGACCGAGGACCCGCTTCGTTTCCACCCCTGAACGACATGAAGGCCCAACGCGCGTGGTTGGCGGGCTTTCTCGCGTCCTGGTCCGAATGGCTGGACCGTCGGGGGCTTGCGCTGTCGGATGACCGGGAATCCGCGACCTTGGATGATCGCCTCACCCGGACCTTGCGCGACCGTCCCGAGTTGCTGCGTCAACTGCGCTCCTATCGTCTCGGTTCACAAAGCTGGTCTGAGCACTGAACCAAAGTGTCAGACTCTCGCCGCTGGTTTCTGGATTCGGGGAGTGGATAGCGTGCAACGGGTGTGCAAAGTCGGCGTTGGAGGGCCGATTTTGTGATCGCGGTCACGTTCTTTGTAGACGGAACGGAGGACTATCGCCATGCGTCAACGGCGTCGGGAATATGGCGGTTACCAAAAAAATCAACCACTATGGACTACAAGTCCATAGTTTGAATTGCGGACTGAAAGTCCTTGTCCGCAGACTTCACTGCGGACTGAAGAAGATAAGGAATCGCTTCGCGATGCCGAATTTTGACAGCAGAGCTTTCCTCAGGAAAGCCATTACTAAAAGTCTCGCACTAAAGTGCATAGTTTTTACTGGCGAATTGTCACAATAAATCCGTCCCCATGGGTGTTCGGGGTTTTTTTCTCGAATTTTCAATGGTATAAATACTTCAGGAATAGAACACTAATTCTACTTTGTTAGCTTGACCTCAGTACAGTACAAAACTAATCAAGCGCCACCATTAGGGCCAGGCGCGCCTCACGTCACACGCCACCGAGAAGGGTCGCCCGTCG
>NZ_CAIPNF010000247.1 GCF_903866365.1 uncultured Thiocystis sp. | reverse complement strand
GGCCGACGAGCGGCCCGAGGTGAAGAAGGCGCGGGTGCGTCCGGGCGGGATCTGGATCGGCTGGTTCAACCGCAGCGCGCTCCCTGGCGGGATTACCACCCACTCGCCCGGCACGGACTCGCGGACGAGGGTTTGACAGGCGCCGAGGAGCAGGACTGTCAGGCAGATGGTGATGTAGCGGAACCAGGAGCGCGTGGTCATCTTGCCTTCCGACACGGTAGTTGATGAAGGAGCGTAAATGATGGCGGGCGTTGAGTCTGCAACGTGTTGAGTGGTGCGAGGGGCGATAGATTGGGCTCCAAGGGGACTGTGATAGTCAGTGAGCGATCACCTTTGGCCACACAGTCTCGCATCGTGGGCGACAGGTCAACGCGGATTGCTGTCAGTCGAGCTACCTTGCCCAGTGACGGGTCTGCCCCTCAGCGGTCACCGGCGTCTGGAGACCTCCGCGACCGGAGTCGGCAACGCAGCGGCCAGCCGCGTCATCTCCCCAAGCGGCCGCTCGCAGACCGCGGCGTCACGAGCGCTTGCGGGACAGGCATCTCGGGGCTAAAGTCTATCTAGTCAGCCTGACCACTTTGGAGTCGAACCATGAGCCCTCGCCGAGTTCAGCAAGCCTCTCGCCCTGATGAGACAGGCTGTTGGCAGCTTCAGGAAGCCAAGGCCCGGTTGAGTGAAGTCGTTCGCCGGGCCGTCGAATGTGGACCCCAGCATGTGACCGTCAATGGGGAAGCACGAGCCGTCGTCCTCTCGGCGGCGGAGTACGTTCGTCTGCGGGGACAACCCACTGGCCGCGCCTTGGTGGATCTCATGGCAGACTCGCCACTCGGCGATATCGTCTTTGAGCATCCGAAGGTCAAGGGGCCAGTTCGGGCCGTGACGCTATGAATGGTTGGCTGCTGGATACCAATGTGCTCTCCGAGCTACGGCGACAGAAGCCGTCACCCGCCGTCGTTGACTTCGTCAGCGCGCAACCCCTGGATCGTCTTTTTGTCAGCGAGGTGACCTTTGCCGAGATCCGGTTCGGTATCGAATTGGTCTCCGAACCCGCCCGTCGCGCCGAGCTCAGGCAATGGCTGGACCATCGCCTCAGGCCCATGTTTACGCACCGGGTATTGGCCATCACCGAAGACATCCTGCTGGATTGGCGTCTCATCATCGAGACCGGTCGAAAGGCTGGGCATACGTTCAGCCACCCGGACGTCCTGATCGCCGCCACGGCGTTCCGGCATGGTTTGGCGGTGGTGACGCGAGATCCCAGCGATTTTATGGCCGCGGGCGTGACCGCCATCGATCCCTGGATGGCCAAGGTGCCGTAGCCGTCAGCCTCACCCACCTTGCGGGCAACGCCCCACTGCAGTCAGTCCTTGAAAGCTCATCACGTCCAATGATGGAGAGTCGACGTTTGCTGGGTGCCTGCATTGGGCGAGGCGAGTCCGTTCGGTTGTGCCTGATCGACAGCGAGGCCGATGTGACGGTGCCTGTCTCGGCGATTCACATGCTGGTCGACATCCTGAGCCAGATGACGCAGGGGAACGCGGTGTCACTGATGCCGATTCACGCCGAGCTGACGACCCAGCAGGCCGCCAATCTGCTGAATGTCTCTCGGCCTTTTCTCGTGAAGCAACTGGAGGCTGGTGCAAGTCCCTTCTACAAGGTGGGTCGGCATCGTCGGATCCGTTTCTCCGATCTGATGGCGTATCACGAACGGCTCGGTCCAACAGAGTGCCAATGCCGCCGATGAGCTTGCGGCCCAGGCTCAGGAATTGGGCCTGGGCTATTCGGTGGCGGGCTTCGGGGTCATCTACGATGCGTGCCTCTTCTACCCAGCGCCGCCGCGGGATTTGATGATTCGTCTGGCGCAGACGCGCCGCTTTCGCGCCCGCTGGACGCATGTGTTGGCGGCCGCCATCCGTGGTGGTGCCCAGACGATCGTCACCACGAGCCGCAAGGATTTCCCCCGGGAATCGCTCGCCGACTTCGACATGACTCCCCGCCATCCAGATAACTTCATCCTGGATCTGGCCGACCTCGATCTGGCCATTGTGACGACGGCGGCGAAGTGCCAGCGTGCGGCACTCAAGAATCCACCGTTCTCGGCGGAGATCTTCGTCGACACGCTGCGACGCCAGGGGCTACCAGGCGTCGCAGGGTTCCTGCAGAGCCAGATCGGTTTGATCTGAGCATCGACTCTGCGGCCTGGCTCGCGAACCGGGTCTCCCTGAGCAGCAGCCAGTCGATGACTGAGCGCCAATGGTTATCTCAGCACTCGATGTGCTCCGCAATGTCGAGTGCGTCGTCAACCTCAACACCCAAGTACCTAACGGTGCTCTCGATCTTGCGATGCCCTAGGAGTCGCTGAACGGCGCGCAAGTTCTTGGTCTGACGGTCGATCAACGTCGCCTTGGTCCGTCGCAAGGAATGCGTCCCATACTCCTGCGGATCAGCGCCCATGAGCTTGATCCAGCGCTTGACGATGCGCGCGTACTGACGGGCGGATAAGTGCGGCGAGCCGCTCTGCCGACTGGGGAAGAGATAGTCCGCGGACGACAACGCCGCCTCTTTGATCCAGTCCTCCGCAGACTTAGCCCGGATTATTCATAAAAGCGGGCGACACTCGTTTAACCAATTGATAAAATTGGTGTTCCGCCAAGAACGCTTCGGAGAAGCCAAACGAGGTCGCCCATGTCCCAGTTTACCCAAGAGCCGCTGCGATTTCCTCCCGTCGACGGACTGAGCGTGCGCGCCGACTTCGACGGCGGGGCGATGTCGTCTGACTTCGGCCCCTTGATTCTGCGCGGCGTCGACCAGCAGATCGGTCTGACCGAGCGTCTCGCCCAAGTCATCGACGATCGGCGCCACCCCTCCGACGTCACCCATCTCCTGCGCGACCGGATCGCCCAGCGCACCTTTCAGATCGACTGCGGATACGCAGATGGCAACGACGCCAATGCGCTGCGCCGCGATCCGCTGTTCAAGCTCGGCGTGGAGCGTCGTCCTTTGGATGAGGCGATGGACTTGGCCAGTGGGCCGACGTTCTCGCGCCTGGAGAATGCCGTCTCGACCAAGGACATTGATCGGATGGCACAAGCCTTCGTCGATCCGTTCATTGCCAGCTACCCCGAGGCACCCGAGGT
>NZ_CAIPNF010000246.1 GCF_903866365.1 uncultured Thiocystis sp. | reverse complement strand
GTTCCGCCTCGGGGATGTCAGGAAGTTTGATCGAGCTGGGCATGACGGTAGGACGATGCACGGGAAACGATTGGGGAAGCGATGGGGTATTCTAACGGATATCTTCAGCCAAGGCTGCCGTGACTTATTGAGAAGTTACCGCTCAGGCGCCGCACGCAGGACTGAATCACGGTTGCTCGCACCAGGAAAAAGCCGCTCATGGGATCCTGAAGCTCGACCCCGATCAGACGCTGCCCGATGCGGGTCGCCAGACGGCTCATGAACTGGCGGCGGGCATTCCAGTCGCCGACCCCGCCGCCCGCGACATAGCGGCTGCCGACGACGATCTCCAGATCCTCATCCTTGATGGTCTGGAGCATGCGTGGCAGGAGTGTTTCGTCATGCTGAAGATCGCCGTCCATCACCGCGAGAAAGGGCGCGGAGGTCGCCAGCATGCCCTCGATACAGGCCGAGGACAGGCCGCGGCGCCCGACCCGCTGGATCAGCCGCACCCGCGAATCGTGCCGCGCCAGCTCGCGCACGCGCTCGGCGGTTCCGTCCGGGGAATCGTCATCGACGAACAGGAGTTCCCAGGCAACGCCATCCAGCACGGCCGCCACGCGCCGCGCGATTTCGGCGACTGAATCCGCCTCCTGATAGGTCGGCACGATCACGGCCAGCTCGGGCGGTTGGCAGGGCGGGCAGCGGGCGGGTTGGTCTTGCATAGGGTCGAACCTGGAAGAGGGGACTGAATGGTGGCGGGCTCAGCGGGCGGATCTCGCTTCGTTGCGGCCCTGGTTCTGCTTGGCGCTGGGTCGATCCAGCTCGCTTCGGGTGCGGATTCTAACGCAGCCGCGAATAAACCTTTGCGTTCGATGACGTCGGGCACAGCTCCAAACCCGTCTTGGTCACCAAGGCAGGCGAGGCGAAAACCCGCGAAACGCGGATTCGTCGCAGCGTGGTCAATTGGTAAGCCAATGCGCTGCCCGGACGGCGTGGTTTATTCCTCCGCGCGCACCCGCAGAAAACTCGCGAAGCGCGGGATTTCTTTGTCCGTATAGCCCAGATATTTGTAGGTTACCAGGCTGCCGATGAGTGGCGGATCGCGCCGTTCGGCATCCGTGAAACCGGTCCCGAGACGAAAGCGCCGTCCATCCGCATCTTCCACCAGCAACGCGCCCAGCATCCCCGCGTACTTCCCCTGACCGGGCAGATGTTCGATCACCCGCGCCTCGGCATCCAGATAGGGCTTGACCTTGAGCAGGTCATCCGAGCGCCCCGCCCGATAGTCCGCGCCATCGCGGTGCAGCATGAGCCCCTCGCCACCGGCCTCGACGACCGCGTCCAGCCGCGCCATCAAGGTTGCGTGGTCCGCCACCCGGACTTGCTCGACGGGGACCAGAGAGGGATTGGCCGAGTCGGCGAGAACCTGTTGCAACCGCTGGAGCCGCTGGCCGAACGGCGCGTCGAGATCCGGCAGATCGAAGACCATGAAGCGGATCTCCCGCCAGTCGTCCGGCGTGGGTTCCAGTCGCCGCACCGTTCCCGACAGACGCTCGAAGGTTCCGCGTCCCATCCAGAGTTCGCCATCCAGGGGGAGCGCGGGAAATCCCGCCGTGAACCAGTCGGGCGACTGAATCGGATGCCCGCCACGCGAGATCAGGCGCGCGCCATCCCAGTAGGCGCGCACGCCGTCGAGTTTCTCGCTGACCCAATAAGCCGACAGATCGACGCCTTCGGTGTAGACGTTCGCCAGCATCAGCGCAGGCTTCTCCGTCGGCTGGACCGCGATGCTGGACGAGTCCGCCGCTCCGGGCTCCACGAGAAGACAACAGAGCAGCGCAAGCCACCAGGGTAGGCCACGGATTCGCGAGAATGACATCGTTCAGGATCTCCTTTCAGCAGTCGAAGGCGGCATTGATCGGTTCCAGGGCTTGTGTTTCGGATATCGGCATCGGAGAAGGCGATTGGTACGCCCCCAATTTCCGGACTCGGCTAGATCTGGGCAATCGGTCGCCACAGAAGACCCAGCGTGATGTCGTCGCCACTGCCCTGTTGCGAGGCTTCGTTCAGCCAATCCTTCAGATGGGGCCTCACCGCTTCCTCGCCCTCATCGCGCAAGAGTGCCCAATAGTCACGCGCGACCTGCTGAAAACCGGCCTCGTCGCGGTAGGCATTCGCATAACCGTCGGTGGCCGCCAGGATCAGCGCGGGCGGCGCCCCAGCCAGGGTCTGAAAGCGCACCCGCACCTCGTTCCACGCCTTGTCGGAACAAAGCGAGGTGGTTTCATTGGCGATCAGGCGAGTGTCCCGGAGGAGCGGACGGTCGATCGCACCCTCGGCGGAGACGGTCAGGATGTCCCCATCGCCAAGTTGCAGATAGAGAATGAACCCCGATGCCACGACCACGCCCAGCAGGGTCGAGCCATAGGCCAGCGATGGATGCGCGTCCACCTGACGCCGCCCAGCCGTGTCAAGCGCGTCCAGTTCCGCGGGAGTGAATGGCTGACGCTGGAGTGACCGCTCCACCCGCTCGCGCCAGTTCCGCACCAGTTCCAACGGCAACTGTTCCTCCGCCCAGCGTTTGATCTGCGATGGATTATCCAACTTGAACAGATGCCCACAGACCTTGCGCGCCACCACGACGGCCAACCGCGCACCATGCTGACTGCGAAAGCTTTTGGCACTGCCGTGACCGTCCGCCAGGGCCATCAGCCAGGCCCGGCCATCACCGAGCCGGGAAACCCGCACCGCATCCTGGTTCGGCAGTCCCACACGCTCATGGGCCGCGCCGCGCACACTGACCTTGAGCGTCCGCCATTCCGGGGGCATGGCGTCACTCACCACACATCATCCGCTGTCTGCGGTCCCGCCGCGCTGACCGGCGGGGCTGGAATCGGTACGTTGAAACCGGACACTACCCCAGTCGCCTGACTGGCTGGAGCGGAGGCGGATTTGAGCACGGCGGTCGAAACCCATTTGATATGGCGCACCAGTGCCTCGGGGTTGTTCGCCTGCAAGGGTTTCAGTTCCGGGTGACCGATGAACTTCTGCAACACCTCGGTATCGGCGTCCTCGCCAATGGCGATGGCGATTCGCACCGCCTTCCTGCCCCAGGGCTCATTCATCAGGGACTGTAAACCCTGGTTGAAATCGTCGGTCGGACAACCATCGGAGATCAGCACCAGCACCGGCGGCAGGGCGCGGTCGCTCATCGGCGGGATGCGCAATTGTTCGGCCAGCATGCCCAACGCCCGGCCGAGATCGGTCACGCCGTCCGCCGGCAAGTCGGTCCATTTGAAATCGACCACCGGCGTTGGCTGCGAAACGTGCCATTGCGCACCGCTAGAGAACTTCAGCGCCCGTACCAGCACTTCAGCATTGGGGTTCTCATCGGCGACTGTCCGCATGTGCGGTAACGCTTCGCGGATGGCGTTATTGAGGGCCTGGATCTTGCCGTCGACCGACATCGAGCCGGAGCAGTCGGCAATCCAGATGAAATGCAGCGGGCGGGTGGCTAATTCGCCGCCGGGGCGTTTGGGCATGTGTCAACTCCTTGTGATTCAAATAGATCAAGCATTTCAAAATTTGCTAGTCCTCCAAATCTGTATGATGGATTTACGACATAAAGCCTTATCTGGTAAGGACCAGTGTCAAGGAAAATCATGCAGATTGTGGCACTACCAAATCACTATCCTCGGTGACGATGACGAAATGATTGACGCGCGCATACGCCCAGATATCGGAATCGTAAGCTTCGGCCAATCCCAATAAGGCGACTTGCGAAGAGCCGGGATAGCAGGGTTCAATCACAGGGATCATGCGGCGGGATAGAGAGCCATAAAGACAAATGGCAAAATCACTGTCCGCCGCGCACGAGACGAACGTAAGCCGCAATGTCCTTAAAGTAGTAGCTGACGCCGCCATAGCCGAAAGCCACGTACCACGCGTCGCTCGAACTGCTGGCATAGGGAGAACCCGACCAGACATTCGAACTCGGTGTATTCGGAAAGGCAACAGGATCGATGGTCGGGCGCTTATATTTACCTGTGCAAGGCAGCCCCGTATCGTTCCAAGTTTGCGGCTTGCCACAATAGACCAGGGTCAGCAATTCATCCTTCGTCGGCAACCGCCAATCCCGATAACCGACATAGCCATTCTGCCGATTCAGAGACTCGGCGGCTTGCCTCGCCGCGTCCCATGTGTACTTTGCGGCTCCGCCAACGCAGCAACCGCCACGCCATTCCTGCCCCAACGAACAGCGCATCCATTGCAAGCCGGTTTTTACATCCGTCACGGTGCCGTCGCCATGATCCCGATAGCGACCGCTCAACAGGGCGGTCGCCGTTCCAGACGGCGCGCTTGATGGGGTTGTTTGGACTCGTGGGGCAGTGGGCGGCGGGGATGGCACGACAGGAGCGGGCTTGGTGACAGGCGTCGGTTGCACGCTCACGCCCAATGCGAGCGCCCAGGACTCCACCGCCCACTGTGCCGCCTCGGCGGTCATCGCCAGTTCATCCTCCAGCCGGTTGCCGATCCGCGCCAGCACCATCGACGGCGGCACCCCAGCCGGCACCTTGAGCAGATCCTCCGCCACCCGGTTTTTCAGCGCGCTGACCAGGACAAAGATCTCGCGCTTATGCTGTCCGCAATGGTCCCTAAGCAAGGCTTCGCAGCGGCGCGGGTCGTCGCAGAGCGAACGGCCGTATTCGAGGATCAATTCGCGGAGCTTGTTACGGGGTACGTCGTGCATGGGTCAATTCTCCTCGCCGCTAAATCCGGATCTCGCCTTCCATCTGGCCAAAATTGACCTTCACGCCCGCCGCCAGCGAGACACTGCGCCCCGGTTCGACATCGCGCACGGTGCCATCCGTCGCGGTCATCACCCACTTGACGGGCGAGAGATTCTTCAGCCCCCAGAGATCGGGATTCTGTGGGTGCCGCTGGATCGCCGCCAGGGGTTGCGACAGATCGTAGCGCCGCTGCGGGTCCAGGTGATGGGGAAAAAGTTGGGTGTCGTGGTTGAGCATGACCACATCCCGTCCCACACGCAGTCGGAACGGGAGCGTCAGGGGTTTCCGACACGACCAGCAGGCACCCGGTTGTCCGCCGTTGGTCCGCAAGGCTTCGCCATCGTAGAAGTTTTCCACCCCGCACTGGCCGCAATAAAGAATGGCATCGCGCAACTGGACCAACGTCGCCCGCCATTCGCTTTCGCGCACACGGGCATGCGGATCGTGCAGACCGGCGGTGAAGGCGTGGACGAATCGCTCGCGCAGAAATGACGGATAGAGCGGCCAATAGTCCAGGGCATTGTCATGGATACCGGGTACGGGTCGGTTGGCTGCGTTGGCGGGATCGAAGATGAACAGCGGGTCGGTGCCGTAGAGCCGCGTCATGGCCGGAAGATCGAAGCACTTGATCGATGCCTCCTGTTGCCCCTCCAGCGGATGATGGATATGGAGCAGATAGAACAGCAGGACCGACAGCGAGAAGAGGTCGGTTTGGGTACTCGGCGAGGCATCGCCCCGGACCACTTCCGGGGCGATGAAGCGCGGGGTGCCGAGGACACCGCTGGTCCCTTCGCCATCGATGGCGACGTTGTCGTTATCGCAGACTTGAATATCGCCGGTGTCGGGATCGAAAAAGACATTGCCGAAGGAGATGTCCCGATAGCAGAAGCCTTGAGCGTGGAGTTCCAGAAAGGCTTGAGCCAGTTGCAGGCCAGCGGTCGCGAGTGCTTGAAAAGACGGCTCGATCCGCCGCTTCATCAGGTCGACGATGCCTTTGAAGCGCGCCCCGCGCAGCGGCATGATGTAACCGAAGCCGGACAGGTCGGGCGCCGTCGCCAGTTCCATCGGCCAGAGGAATTGGGCGCTGGGCGGGCCTTTGCGGATCAGGGTTTCCAGGCTCTGCCGTTGGGCGGGCGTGGCCTGGTCAGCGAAGTACCACTTGAGTGCGATGGGCTTGCCGTCGAGCAGGGCGCGGTAGACTTCGCCCTGACCGCCGCCGCCGAGAAAGGTCTCGACCGTGCAGGGGTGACCGGAGAGGGTGTGAACGGTGGAGCGTAGTTGCAGGAGTTGGTGCATACGTCGGTCCCTGATGGTTGTGATGACTTATGGGAGAATGATCAAGCTCGGCGGAACCTCCGCGACCTGCTGCCGCTACCAATGATCATACTGGGCCGGCGCCTTGCCATGTGCCTCCAGCAACACTGGCATTTCCTCCGCTGCTTCGGTGTTCAGACGCTCGGTGACGATCCCGAATTCCCACTGGTCGCCAAAATCGAACAGAAAATCGATGCGCATCCCCTCGGAAAGCGGGAGATCGCCGATTTTCATTTCGTCCACGAGCGCATTGTCTGAATCGCCCGCCAAATAAGAATGGTCGATCTCGATGGTGCGACCGAAGCGGTCCCGGTAGCTGAAGCGGTACAAATGGTCCGCATCGAAGTCGAAAGCGGAAAGAATCGTGATCGCGAGTTCGTCGAGACTGTCTTCGCCGCCGATGAGGATGCGCCGCCAGCAACCCGCCCCCAGCGACACCTTGAACTGGTGCGGACCGGGCTGAAAAGGAGACTCCGGAATCTCCAGTTCCTTGTGCCAACCCGTGATCGCGGGGCGGATGATCTGGCTCCATTGCTCGAAACGCGCCATTGGCTCGAAGAACCCCTCGAAACCGAGGATCGGCGCGACCGCGTCGGTCTCGGACGCCAGCAATTGCTGGACGAACTGCACATAGTGACCCAGCAGGGCCTTTCCCCAATCGGACATGCGTATCCACTCGGGCCGCCACCCTTGACCTTCCGCGGGTGGTGTCGCCCGAATCTCGAGCAGGCCGAAGCCTTCCATCAGTGCCAGATTGTAGAGACCGGGAGAATACCGGAGCCGATCCGCCGCCTGCGGCGTTTCGAACCTCAGGAGGCCGTCTTGCGGAAAGCGCTCGATGAAACCCATGATTTTCGTCAGCGCGTCCCCGCCCCAGGTTTGACGCTCGCCAAGTATTTCTTCCCTGGAACGTCCCCACCAGGCTTTCAGCAAGGCGAAATAGCGCTCTGCGCCATTGAGTGACGACCAGGAGGCCAGGACGACGGGGTCGAGCTGAAGACGCGGTTTCCTGGACTGGGTATCGATCAGGGTCAGGCCACTGGCGCGCAGCAGCAGATACAGACCGTTGATGTACGGATAGGATTTCTGCACCGCGCGTTTCAGACGCAATTCCAGTGGATGCGTCAGACTCCGATTGATCGTCTCCAGACAGATCAGGGCGAGCAGATGGGCGGGGGTGACCGGCAGGCCCTGGTCGCCCATCTGGCCCAGCAGGGCCTCGAAGTCCTGGAGGATGGTTCCCGGCGCCCGCTGTTCGAAATCCTGTGTTTCGAACACGTTGATTGGCATGGGTGCCGCGTCAAGAACCTGGAATCTTTCATTCGCGGGGCGGAATAAGGGGCGATCAGTGTCCAACATTGGCCTCCAGGGGTGTATCCCCGTGCTCGGAAGGTGGCTTGTCCTGATGTGCGTACCGTGAAAGTCACGCACCGCGCCCGCTCCCAATTAGGATAGGGCCGGGCGAGGGGCATGGGAATGAATCCGGCGACCCGTCCGCCAGTCTCTGGCAAAGGGATCAGCATAACCCCCCTCTATCAACGCATCAAAAACTACAATGCAAAATTTCAAGGGCTTGCCATAGCCGCGGGCATCCGTGGGGGGTATCTTAGCGAATTCCGATATTCGGGCGTTTGCACGCACCGGATGACCTGAACGACACAGACTTTCTCCGTGCCTCACCGCTGCGTCGTTCGCCCTACGCCATATCCGCGAAGACGGAGGAAAGTCCATGACGGCAGTCGTCGCAACCAATGAGACCATTCTGGTGGTCGGCGGTGGCATCAGCGGCATGACCGCTGCGCTGGAAGCCGCCGAGACCGGGAAACGGGTCGTGCTGGTTGAAAAGCGTCCCTATCTGGGTGGCCGCGTCACTCAGCTCTATAAATATTTCCCGAAACTCTGTTTCCCCACCTGCGGCCTGGAAATCAATCAGCGCCGCGCCAAGATGAACCCGAATCTCACCATCCTGACCCTGGCCGAGGTGACGGGACTCACAGGCAGCGAGGGCGACTACACCGCGACCGTCAAGCTCTCCCCGCGCTATGTCAACGAACGCTGCACCGCTTGTGGCGACTGCGGCACGGCCGTCGAGGCCGAATTCGACGACGACTACAACTATGGTCTCGGCAAGCGCAAGGGCGCTTATCTCCCGTATCGCATGGCGCACCCAGCGCGTTATGTGCTTGACCCTGCGATCATCGGCACCCCCGACGCAGACAAGGCCAAGGCCGCCTGCAAATACGACGCCATCGACCTGGACATGCGCGAGGAAACGCTGGAATTCCGCTGCGGCGCGGTGATCTGGGCCACCGGCTGGAAGCCTTACGATGCGGCTAAGATCCAGCCCTACGGCTATGACCGGATCAAAAACGTCATCACCAGCGTCGAGTTCGAGCGACTGGCCGACCCCAACGGCCCGACCGGCGGGAAAATCGTCCGCCCGTCCGACGGCCGCGAGGCGAAAAAGGTCGCCTTCATCCAGTGCGCCGGCTCGCGCGACCGCAACCATCTGTTGCACTGCTCGCGCATCTGCTGCATGGCCTCGCTCAAGCAGGCGACCTATGTCGCTGACGCCTTCGCCGATGACGCCGAGATCAATATTTATTACATCGACCTGCGCGCCATCGACCGTTTCGAGGACTTTTATAACAAGGTTCGCGCCAACCGGAACATCAAGTTCATCAAGTCCAAGCCTGCGTCCATTGTCGCCGACAAGGACGGCAACCCGATCGTCCATGGCGTCGATACCGAAGGCTACAACCGCTTCGCCGAGCCGCACGATCTGGTGGTGCTTGCCATCGGCATGGAGCCGGCGGTGGACAAGGACGCCTTCCCGGTGTCGATCGTCATCAACCGCGAGGGCTTCATCGAGGCATCGCCCGAGAACGGCGGCGTCTTCGCGGCCGGTTGCGCCTCCGATGCGCTGGACGTGAACCGATCCGCGCAACATGCCACCGGCGCCGCGCTGCGCGCCATCCAGGTCGTCAACCGCGTCGCCAGAGCGGAGGTCTAACACATGGCAGTCGAAAAGAAATTGGCCGGCTATCTCTGCACCGGCTGCGGCATCGGCGAGCGACTGGAGACCAGTCAGCTCGTGAATATCGCGACCCGCGAAGGGAAGTTTCCCAGCGTCAAGCAGCATGCCATGCTGTGCTCGCCCGAGGGCGTCAAGTTGATTCAGGACGACATCGACGCCGGCGCGGCGACCCATCTCATGATCGCCGCCTGTTCGCGGCGCTCCAAGGTCGAAGCCTTCGGTTTCAGAAATGTCGCCATCTCGCGCGCCAATCTGCGCGAGGGTGTCATCTGGGCGCGCCCGGACACGCCAGAGAACACCGAGACCACGCAGGAGATGGCGGACGACTACATCCGCATGGCCTGCGCCGAAGTCAAGTTCATGACCGTGCCGACGCCCTCCGGCGAGCAGGAACTCAACAAGAACATCCTGGTGGTCGGCGGCGGCGTGACTGGTATGACGGCGGCGCTGGAAACGGCGGCGGCCGGCTATCCGGTCCATCTAGTCTGCGACGAGGACGTCCTCGGCGGGGTCTGGAAGGATCTCTACAAACGCGTGCCCTTCCGCGCCGCCGCGTCCGACGTGCCGAACGGGCGCGATGTCGATCTGCCTGGGCCGGAAGACCCCGGCATCGCCGACATGATCGAGCGCGTTCTGGCCAACGAGCGCATCACGGTCCATCTCAACGCCAGGCTCTCCAAGACCTCCGGCGCGCCGGGGCGGTTTTCTGCCGACATCGACGTTCAATCCGGCCCGACGGTCACCGAGAACTTCGGCGCCATCGTCCAGGCCAGCGATTTCAAGCCCTACGACGCCAACCGGCTGCCCGAATTCGCTTACGGCAAAACCCCGGACGTGCTCACCAACTTCGAGCTGGAACGTCTGGCCAAGGCCGCCAATGGCGGTCCGCTCAAGCGTCCATCCGACGGCAAGGTGGTCGAGTCGGTCGCCTTCATCCAGTGCGCCGGTCAGCGTTCGGACAAGGAGGGTCATCTACCTTATTGCTCCGGCTTTTGCTGCACCGAGTCGATCAAGCAGGCGATGTACTTCCGGGAGCAGAATCCCGACTGCGACACCACCATCCTCTTCGACGATCTGCGCACCCCTGGCGCGGCGGGCGAGGATTTCTACCGCTGCGGCCAGCAGGCGATGGTCACCTTCACCAAGGGTCAGGCCAGCGCGGTAGCGCAGAACGGCAAGGGGCTAAAGGTGAAGTTCAAGGATCTGATCCTCAACGAAGACACCGAGATGGACTGCGATCTGGTGGTGCTCGCCACCGGTCAGGTGCCCAACAACGGCCCCGATCCCTACGCCCAGCTTGCGGTCGACGAGGCCGAGAGCGAGGAGGAAAAGGAAGCCGCGCGCCAGAAGCTGGCCGTCGCTCCGCCCTCCATCCTCAATCTCGACTATCGTCAGGGCACCGACCTGCCGCAGCTCAAGCACGGCTTTCTCGACAGTCATTTCATCTGCTTCCCTTACGAGACGCGGCGCACCGGCATCTATGCCGCCGGTCCGGTGCGGCGTCCGATGGACATGAAACAGGCGATGGAAGACGCGGTCGGCGCGGCCATGAAGGCAATCCAGGCCGCCGAAAGCGCGGCCCAAGGCGCGGCCGTCCATCCGCGCGTGGGCGATTTGAGCTACCCGAGCTTCCGCAAGGAAGGCTGTACTCAGTGCAAGCGCTGCACGGTGGAATGTCCCTTCGGCGCCATCAACGAGGACGAACAGCGCTATCCGGTTTTCAACGAATCGCGCTGTCGCCGTTGCGGCACCTGCATGGGCGCCTGTCCGGTGCGGGTCATCTCCTTCGAGAACTACTCCATCGATACCGTCAACCAGCAGATCAAGGCGGTCGACATCCCGGACGAGTTCTCCGAAAAGCCGCGCATCCTCTGTCTTGCCTGCGAGAATGACGCCTATCCGGCGCTCGACATGGCCGCCCAGGCCGGCATCGCGACCACGCCCTTTGTGCGGGTGGTGCCGGTGCGCTGTCTCGGCTCGGTCAGCCTGTCCTGGATCACCGACTCGCTCAACTCCGGCTTCGACGGCATCGTGCTCATGGGCTGCCGCCGCGACGAGGACTATCAATGCCACTTCGTGCGCGGCTCGGCGATCGCGGCGGAACGGCTCAGCAAGGTCGGCGACACCCTCACCCAGCTCAACCTGGAGCCCGAGCGCGTCGTCGTCCACGAGGTCGCCATCACCGACCTGGAGCGCGCGCCGCGTTTGCTGAATGAGATGGCGGAAACGATCAACAAGATCGGCATGAGTCCGTTCAAGTTTTAATTGAGAACCGCGAAGGCACGAAGGACGCAAAGATGGCTGAAGCCCCTCTCCCCACTGGGAGATGGGTTGGGGTGAGGGGCAAGCCGGCGCATTCAATCCGAAGACTTGCGCTCAGCGCCCCACACAAGGATTCTTCGCGTTCTTTGTGCCTTCGCGGTTCAATAAAGAATCCCGGAGACAATCCAATGGGCGACCTGAATACCGCGATGATCGAGAAATATCGCAACCGCTTCCTGAAAGAAGTGGAAGCGAACGTCGAAGAGGGCGAGTGGGTCAAGATGTGCATGCAGTGCGGCGTCTGTTCCGGCTCCTGCCCGCTCGGCAAGTTCTGGGAGCACCCGCCGCAGGAGATTTTCATGATGATCCGCGCCGGCAAGCGCGACGAGGTGCTGTCCTCGGAATCGGTCTGGATGTGCACCTCCTGCTACAACTGCATCGTGCGC
>NZ_CAIPNF010000245.1 GCF_903866365.1 uncultured Thiocystis sp. | reverse complement strand
TCACATGCCGCTGTTTGAACAAGTCATCGCGCGCGTTTCTCCACCGCCAGCACCGCGCCGACGTCGACCGCGCCCAGTCCGGCCACCTTATTTGACGCCCGTGGCGGCATGAGGGAACTGGCCGAAGTTATGATCAAGGCCAGCAAAGACACCCTTGGGTACTCGACAAAGCGCCCGTGGATGCCAAGCGTTGACCGGATCGACTCAAGGCTTGGATACACTCCAGACAACATCCGGCTTGTGACGGTCGCGGCTAACTTGGCGATGGGCACCTGGGGAGACGAAGTGCTGTACAAAATGGCCGACGCAATTTGTCGAAACCGGCAGGCGCAGGTACAAGAAAACAGGCGACTTGTCACGCTGGGCGTCACGTTGGCCAAATTGTAAACGAAGAACGTAGCGTAAGTGTTTGATAAATTGGCGCGCCCGACAGGATTCGAACCTGTGACCCCAGCCTTCGGAGGGCTGTACTCTATCCATCTGAGCTACGGGCGCAGGCCGAGTATTATGGAGTTCGATCACGCTTTCGTCAAAGGTCATTTTGTCGATGTGACTCTGCCGTGCCGGACGTTTCGGCAAGGGGGCTGTCACAGCGTTCAGTCGGCGTTCAACAGACCTTTTAGCCGGTGGAGATGGCTCAAGCCGCGAGCCTTGCGGTTCTCCAGCGTTTCCACGCGTTCGTTGTCCCAATCCAGTTGATCCCTGGGCAGCTCGCCGAGGAAGCGGCTGGGCGCGCTCACGACCCATTCGCCATAGCGCTTGCGCCGCCGGGTGAGGGTGAAGGTGAGCGCCTGGCGGGCGCGGGTGATGCCGACATAGGCGAGTCGGCGTTCTTCCTCGATGCTGTCTTCCTCGATGCTGACGCGGTGGGGCAGGAGTTCTTCTTCCATGCCGACCAGAAAGACCTGCGGAAACTCCAGTCCTTTGGCGGCGTGCAGGGTCATGAGATGGACGCGGTCGCCGCCCTCGGTCTCTTCCAGGCGATCGAGCACGTCCATCAGCGTGAGATGACCGACCATGTCGGCGAGCGTCTTGTCCTGGAAATCGCCCTTGTGCAGTTTGCCGAGCCAGCTCAGCAGGTCGGTGACGTTCTCGTAGCGGCGATCCGCGACCGGCTGGCTGGAGGCGTTTTCGCGCAGCCAGGCCGGGTAGTCGATGGCCTCGACGAGCGCGCTCATGGCGGCGGCCGGATCGGCGGCGACGCGCTGGCCGTGGTCGGCGATCAGACGGGCGAAGGCGCCGAGCCGGTTGCGCTGACGTTCGTTCAGGTGTTCGGCGAGACCCAACTCGCCGCAGGCGGCGAGCAGTCCGATCGCGCGCGCGCGGGCATAGTCGGCGAGCTTTTCCAGGGTGGTCGGGCCGATCTCGCGCCGCGGAGTGTTGACGATGCGCAGAAAGGCGGCGTCGTCCTCCGGGTTCGCGAGCAGGCGCAGATAGGCCATGGTGTCCTTGACCTCGGCGCGGGCGAAAAAGGAGGTGCCGCCGCTGAGGAAATAGGGGATGTTGTGCTCGCGTAACGCCTTCTCGAACGGGCGCGCCTGATGGTTACCGCGGTAGAGGATGGCCAGGTCGCCGAAGGGCGTGTCCTCGGCGAATTTCAGATGCAGAATCTCGGAGGCGACCCGTTCGGCTTCGTGCGCCTCGTCCTTGCAATGCAGCACGCGCGGGCGTTCGCCGGGACCGAGTTCGCTCCAGAGCCGTTTCTCGAACACATGCGGATTGTGGGCGATCAGCGCGTTCGCCAGCCCGAGGATGCGGGCGCTGGAGCGATAGTTCTGCTCCAGCATGATGACCTTGAGGGTCGGATAGTCGTCCTTGAGCCGAGCCAGATTCTCCGGACGCGCGCCGCGCCAGGCATAGATGGACTGATCGTCGTCGCCGACCACGGTGAAGGCGCCGCGCGGGCCGGCCAGGTGACGTACCAGTTCATATTGGGCGCCGTTAGTGTCCTGATACTCGTCGACCAGCAGATAGCGGATGCGGCCCTGCCAGGTCTCCAGCAGATCGGGCTGGGTTTTGAAGAGTCGCGCCGGACCCAGGATGAGATCGTCGAAATCCACCGCGTTATAGGCGCGCAGACTGCGTTCGTAGCCGGCATAGAGTGTCGCAAGCTGTGCCTCGAAGTCATCCTCGGCGCGGCTCATGGCCTGCTCGGGATCGACGAAATCGTTCTTCCAGCGCGAGATGCGCTGCTGCACGGCAGGCGGGCCGATGGCGCCGGCATTGGGCGTGCCGCGCAGGTGTTCCTTGATCAGCGATTCCGAGTCCTGGGCGTCCAGCAGCGAGAATCCGGCGCGCAGTCCGATTCGCTCGGGGTGGCGACGCAGGATGTCGAGTCCCAGGGTATGAAAGGTGGAAATGCCCAGTCCGCGTGTGTTAATGCCCTTGACCTGCTGGCTGACCCGCTCGCGCATTTCGCGCGCGGCCTTGTTGGTGAAGGTGACGGCGCGAATGTGGCGCGCCTGGAGGCCGACGTGCCCGATCAGGTGCGCGATTTTCTGGGTGATGACGCGCGTCTTGCCGGAGCCGGCGCCGGCCAGCACCAGCAGGGGGCCGGCGGTGTAACGCACGGCTTCGATTTGACGGGGGTTGAGTCCGCTCATAGAGGATCCAGCGGAGGTTCCGTGAACAAGGAGCGGATTATGCCTGACCCAGCGGGACGACGCTCGGGCGAGCAATCCGGCCGGGTTCGTATTACCATTCTCCATCTCTTTCGCCACGCAACGGTGACCCTGTGTCCAGTCGAGTTCTCACCATCCTAGTCCTGACGCTTGCGTTCGGGATGTCGCATGCACAAGAAGAAAAGGAGGCGGCGGGCGGCGGGTTCCTGCAGGCGCCGACGGTCGAGCCGTCGCCGGTGACGGGCGAGTCGGTGGAGCCCGACATCACCATTACCGAATCCGGCAGCGATGTCGTTTATGAATATCGGGTGCGGGGCATGCTGTACATGGTCCGGGTGCAGCCTCAGGTCGGCCCCCCGTATTACCTTTTCGATCACGATGGGGATGGGATCATCGACGCGCAGGAGCGCTCGGCGAGGAATGCCTCGATTCCTCAATGGGTGCTGTTTCGCTGGAATTAAACCGCGTCTTAACCGATGCCGATCCATTCCCCAACGGCAGACGCAAAATGAACAGTTACGTTTTTTTGCGCCAGATGCGGTTTAGCTCGGTGATTTAGATGAGTGCAAGCGCGCACTCCGGCAGTGCGACAAGCACCGTAGGGGGCGGAGCGGAGATCTGCTTCAGTCCGGGAGACAGCTCTGGTTGTGGTACGGCGAAGAGCACCTGAATGCCCGCGCTATCCTGATGAACGACGGTCGCCTCGATCCGTGAATCCTGTTCAAGTCCGTGGAACTCAAGGTCGATCAGGGTTCCGGTCGGCAGGGTCAGGTTGCGTACGTCCAGATAAATTCCCCGCTCGGACAAGTCACGGCCCCTCGCGCAAAAGAAGCGTCGTTTGCCGTAATGAATGTGTACTTGAAGCTCGATCAGATGGGGGTTGTGTTGGGTCGGTTCGATGGTCATCGCGGGAGGCTCCAGAAATTCGCACAATCTCATGCTTAATCTTAAGCAGCGATCTTGACCGTTCGGTGCAATCCCGATGACGGAATCGTGAAGCTTGGCGAGGTGTCGTTCGCGCCTGTCCGAACCATGGTGGACCGGCTGTATCGACCCAGGATGCCGGGTGGCGACGTATGCAGCGCGGGACGTTGGCCGTGACCGACGAGGGCAACCGCAAAGGCGCGCACGACACGAAGATGTTGTCTTCCTTGCGCACTTTGCGGTGCAACCGTCGATCAGGGTTCGATGACGGGTTCTTCGGGGTGCGACGTTAGTCGGCTCGCACCTCGAATGTCAGCCTCCAGGGTGATGCCCTCGGCATCCTCGAAGACATTGACGGCGGGCCGAAGCGGATAGACACCCTCGCGACTTCTCTGGGTTTGAGACGGCTCGCGGGGCGTGATTTCGGTTTGATCGTTCATCGCAATCCTCCGGTTGAAACCTCACCCTTCAGGGGGATCATGCGCATGGGAGATGTGCAACCTCTTCCGTGCAGTGTCGCCCGGCTTGACCGGGCGCGGATTGAAACAGGGTTCGCAGGCATCCCAATCATTTCACTTCGATCTGGCGGGGCTGGGAAGCCTCGCGCCGCTGAATCGAGACATGGAGGACTCCCTCGGCATAGCGTGCAGCCGTCTGGTCGGGATCCACATCCTCCGGCAAGGTGATCACGCGCCGGAAGGAACCGGAAAAGCGTTCCTGCCGGTACTGCTCCGCCTGTTCGGGAGCGGTGACCTTCCGCTCGCCGGCGACGGTGAGCAGATTTTGCTGAAGAGAAATCTCCAGGGTTTTTGGATCGATGCCGGCGGCGAAGAGATAGACGTCGACGCTTTTTGGCGTCGCGTCGATGTTAATGGGTGGGTAGGCGCCGCGAGCGACGGAACGGATCGCCGCAGGCCATGCGCACGGGGTAAACATCTCGTCGATTTCCCGTTGCATGCGTCTGAGATCGTCGAATAGACCGCCTTCAAAGTTCGTCAGGCTGCCAAACATCTCGGTACCTCCACAATATCGAGTGAGTGGGCGGATGCCCGTCGTCATTGGATGAGCGTTCTCCATCTCCAGGCCGAGTTGGTCATCGCGGAACCAAGCCTCTGCCTGACCATGAGAATAGACCCTCTCGGGAAACCGGCAAGGGAGGATCTTTTGGCGCCGTCTCTCATGCGGCGGTCGCGCATGGAACCGAGGCGCGGTCCATGCGCTGGGGGCGATTCGGCTACGCTCCGTGCAGTCGACAGATGCGTGCGGTTCGCTGGGAGAGCGATCGCTCGAAGGGCGGGAACTTGCGGCTTTCTCGGCTATCGTTTGCCGGCGTCCTCTCAGGCATAGGCCGGCGCAAAGGCTTTCTCTGGATCTTCCACGGGGCCGGTCTCCCCCCAATACGGCGAGAGTTTGCGCAGTTGCGCGACAATCGGCGGGATCGCCGCGATGACCCGCTCGACCTCGTCCATCCGGTTATAGCGCGAGAGCGAGAAGCGGGTGGTGCCGTGGGCGGCGGTGAAGGGAATGCCCATGGCGCGCATCACATGCGAGGGCTCCAGCGAGCCGGAGGTACAGGCCGAGCCGCTCGATGCCGCGATGCCGAGCTTGTTCAGCAACAGCAGAATGGCCTCGCCCTCGATGTACTCGAAGGCGATATTGCTGGTGTTCGGCAGGCGGTTGGTCGGATCGCCGGTGACGAAACAGTTGGGCACGGCGGCGAGGATTCCCTGCTCCAGCCGATCGCGCAGGGCGCGCACCAGGGTCTTTTCGGACTCCATGTGTTCCAGCGCCATCGCGCACGCCTTGCCGAGTCCGACGATGGCCGCGCTGTTCTCGGTGCCGGCGCGCCGTCCGCGTTCCTGATGACCGCCGCGCAAGAGCGGGCGGAAACGGGTGTTGCGGCGCAGATAGAGGACGCCGATGCCCTTGGGCGCGTGCAGCTTGTGCCCGGATAGCGAGAGCATGTCGATGGCGGTGTCCTTGAGATCGATCGGCAGCTTGCCGACCGCCTGCACCGCGTCGGTGTGGAAGAGCACGCCGGCGGACTTGGCCAGCTCGGCCATCTCCTGCACCGGGAAGAGGGTGCCGGATTCGTTGTTGGCCCACATCACCGAGACGATCGCGACCCGGTCGGAGAGCAGATCCATGTAGGTCTGCATATCCAGCCGGCCCTTGCCGTCTACCTTCAGGTAGTGGACCTTGTAGCCGTCCTTCTCCAGATGTTCACAGACGGAGAGGATCGCCGGATGCTCCACGACGGTGGTGATGATTTCCTTGCGTTCCGGTTGCGCCTTGAGCGCGGACAGAATGGCGGTGGAGTCGGATTCGGTGCCGCAGGAGGTGAAGACGATCTCGGAGTCGTGCTCGGCGCCGAGCAGCGCCTGGACTTGTTGGCGGGCCTGTTTGATCGCCAATCCCACCTTGTTGCCGAATTGGTGCATCGAGGAGGGGTTGCCAAACTGTTCGGTGAAATAGGGCAACATCACCTCCACCACCTCGGGAGCGACCATGGTGGTGGCGTTGTTGTCGAAATAGATGCCTTGGATGGGTGGGGAACCGGTCATGGATTTCTCTCGCGATGGTCTGGGGCAGTCGAGATGTTGTCGACTGGCGCGGTTGGCGGCGCGACAGATCGCCGATCGCTCTGGTCGTCGGACGATGCGACCTGGCGAAAGCGAAGCCTATTCATGCATCTCGTATTCGTTGTCGTATTCGTATTCGTTGTCGACTCTCCGATGACGACAACGACAACGATCGCTGTTCAGCGTGCTTCAGAGCCCTAGCAAGCCCCCGGACATCGACAGCGTGGTGCATTCTCCGAAAATCACCTTAATGTCGCTGCGCCGCCGCTGGCAACACCCGCACGAATTCGCCCAGATCCTCGACGATGCGCTGCTGGATGCCTTCCAGCGTGGTGGAGGCCATCTGACAGCCGACGCAGGCGCCGGTCATGTTCACGTAGACGTTCTTGCCGTCGATGTCGACCAGTTCCACGTCGCCATGATCGCGCTGGAGATTGGGGCGAATGGCCTCGATGGAGCTTTCGATACAGCGGATGCGTTGCAGGTTGGTGAGTTTGCGCCGGACCGGAGCCGGCTGCGTGGCCGCGTTGGTGGGAGCGAAGGTCTTGCCGGTTTCGGCCAGCACGCGGGTCAGGATCTCTTCGATGCCTTCATGACAGGAGGAGCAGCCGCCGCCGGCCTTGGTGTAATTGGCGACATCTTCCACCGTGCTCAGTGCGTTGGCGCGGATGGTGTGCTCGATCAGCGCCGAGTCGACGGCAAAGCATTTGCAGACCAGCGCGCCTTCCTCGTGATCGTCCTTCCAGACCTCGCCGCGATAATTGGCGATGGCGGCCTGGAGCGCCTCGCGGCCCATGACCGAACAGTGCATCTTCTCCGGAGGCAGGCCGTCGAGATAGTCGGCGATGTCCTGATTGCTGACCTTCAGCGCCTCGTCGAGCGTCATCCCTTTGATGATTTCGGTCAGGGCCGAACTGGAGGCGATGGCCGATCCGCAGCCGAAGGTCTGAAAGCCCGCGTCGAGGATAACCTCGCTCACCGGATCGACCTTCAGGGTCAGGCGCAGCGCATCGCCGCAGGACAGCGAGCCGACATCGCCGGTCGCGTTGGCCTCGGCGACGGCTCCGGCGTTGCGCGGGCTAAAGAAGTGTTCCTGGACCTTTTCAGAATACTCCCACATGGGTTGTGTCTCCGGCAGCGTTGGCTTGAGCGCGCGGCGTCAGATCCGGCGC
Organism: uncultured Thiocystis sp.; assembly: GCF_903866365.1. Lineage (GTDB taxonomy): Bacteria > Pseudomonadota > Gammaproteobacteria > Chromatiales > Chromatiaceae > Chromatium. The sequence goes on along the minus strand of NZ_CAIPNF010000245.1, from coordinate 9,539 downwards.
GTGGCTTGAGTCTTGCTTTTCTCGTTTGGAGAGAATTCAGCAAACGCCATGCCACGGCCTGTTGCACAGGCAGGGCGCTGATTCATTGACAATTTTCAAGGTGCCGCCGATTCGCTTGTCATTTCCGACACAAGCGAGGGCGGTCATCTGGTGACAAACCCGACAACAGGAGTCGACGATCATGATGGAATTGAGTCAACTGAACCCCGGCGACATCGTCTACGCGGCCACCGATCTTCACAATGACGGCGGCATCCCGGACCTCCCCGCAGACGCCTTGATCGCTTGCGCGGGGACGCGCGGGGTGATCGTCAACATCGGCCATCTGGAAGCGGATCCGAACCGGGAGCTGTTCCTGGTGCGCTTCGAGGGCGCGGATCTGGTGCTGGGGCCGCCCACGGGTTGCTGGGCGGAGGAGCTTGGCGCCCAGCCATCAGCGGAGCCGTCAGCTATCCTTCCCCACCGCGCGACACCCGCGTCAGAATCCAGTCCAGCGCGCGCGTTGGCAGAATTCGTTTCAACGTCCCGAACAGATGCGTCGGAAGGGTGACATAATAGCGGGCTCGCGGACGCGGACTCTCCAGGGCGTGAACGAGCTTTTTCAGCACCGCGTCCGGCGGCAGCGTGAAGGGCTGCGCGGGTCCGGCCTTGGTCAGGCGCGCCTCGGCTCGACGGTAGGACTCGCGGTGCGGGCTGCGTTCGCGGTCGATGTTGGACAGAAAGGCGCGGTGCGCATTGTCGCGAAAGCGGCTGAGGATCGGACCGGGCTCGATCAGCGAGACGCGGATGCCGGTGCCGCGCAATTCCAGCCGCAGGGTATCGCTCAACCCCTCCAGCGCGTATTTGCTCGCGACATAGGCGCCGCGATAGGGCAGGGGCAGGAAGCCCAGGATCGAACTGTTCTGGACGATGCGTCCATGACCCTGACGGCGCATGATCGGGATGACGCGGCAGGTCAGGTCATGCCAGCCCAGCAGGTTGGTTTCCAGTTGGGCGCGCAGCACCTCGCGGCTCAGATCCTCTACCGCGCCCGGTTGTCCGTAGGCGCCGTTATTGAAGAGCGCATCCAGCCGACCGCCGGTCAGCTCCAGGGTTTGTTCGACGCCCGCGCGGATACTGGCCGAATCGTCCAGATCCAGCCGGATCGCGGTCAGACCCTCGCGCGCCAGCCGGGCGACATCCTCGGGGCGACGCGCGGAGGCGATGACACGCCAACCGCGCTCGCTAAGCCCACGGGCGCAATGCTGGCCGATGCCGCTGGAGCAGCCAGTGATGAGAATGGAGCGGAGGTCGGTCGAGTGCATTGATTGTCCGTCTGGGATCCCGAAAAAGCGCTGGGCGGGCATTAACGCCAATCCCGAGATCGTCCGCAACCTGATTCGATAAAACTTTAGCGAGAAGACAAGCATGCCGATTTATGAATACCGTTGCGAACGTTGTGGACACGAGTTGGAAAAGATCCAAAAAATCAGCGATCCGGCTCTGACGGACTGTCCCGCCTGCGGTCAGCCCACCCTGAAAAAGCAGATCTCCGCCGCCGGCTTCCGGCTCAAGGGCAGCGGCTGGTACGAAACCGATTTCAAGAAGGATAAACAGAAGAACCTGCACGACAGCGGCGAGAAAAAAGAGTCGAAATCGGCGGATGCGGGCGGATCAAGCTCTACCGGCGGTTCCGACAAGAGCTCAAGCTCAACCGGCGCTTCCGACAAGGCGGCGACACCGGAGGCCAAGCCAGCGGACAGCAAATCGGCCGCCTGACCCCAACCTGGGACCGCCGAGTTGCACTCGGACCCCGCTTGCGCCAAACACCTGCAACCAGTATCTTTCCGAGCTTTTTCATGGCGGGTTCGGTCCAAATTCAGGACATAAGAATTCGCCCACCGCGAACAACAGGGCAAGAGAGCGATGCGCACGCATTACTGTGGAGAGTTGAACGACAGTCACGACGGGCAGGAGGTCGTTCTCTGCGGCTGGGTCCAGCGGCGGCGTGACCACGGCGGCGTGATCTTCGTCGATCTGCGCGACCGCGAGGGGTTGGTGCAGGTGGTGTTCGACCCGGATCGCGCCGAGGTGTTCGGTCGCGCCGAACAGGTGCGCAGCGAATACGTGCTCAGGATCACGGGCCGGGTCCGTCCGCGTCCGGCGGGCACTGTCAACGCGGACCTGCCGACCGGCGCCATCGAGATTCTGGGGCTGGATCTGGAGGTGCTGAACGCCTCCGAAACTCCGCCGATCCAGCTCGATACGCATGCCGCCGATGCCTCCGAGGAACTGCGCCTGCGCTACCGCTATCTGGATCTGCGCCGCCCGGAGATGCAGTCGCGTCTGCGCACGCGCGCTCAGGTGACCCGGATGCTACGCGGCTTTCTGGACCGCCACGGGTTTCTGGACATCGAGACACCCATCCTCACCAAGTCCACGCCCGAGGGCGCGCGGGATTATCTGGTCCCCAGCCGCACCCATCCGGGCGAATTTTTCGCGCTCCCCCAGTCGCCGCAGTTGTTCAAGCAATTGCTGATGATGTCGGGGATGGACCGCTATTATCAGGTCGCCCGCTGCTTCCGCGACGAGGACCTGCGCGCCGACCGTCAGCCCGAATTCACCCAGCTCGATATCGAAGTCTCTTTCATGACCGAGGACGCGCTGATGGTCCTGATGGAGACGATGATCCGCGAGCTGTTCCGCGAGGTCAGCGGCGTCGAGCTTCCGGATCCCTTTCCGCGTCTGACCTATCAGGAGGCGGTGCGCCGCTTCGGTTCGGATCGCCCCGATCTGCGGGTGCCGCTGGAATTGGTCGATGTCGCCGACCTGATGGCCGAGGTCGATTTCAAGGTCTTCGCCGGTCCCGCGCAGGATCCGCAAGGGCGCGTCGTGGCCCTGCGGCTGCCCAAGGGCGGCGAGCTGTCGCGCAAGGAGATCGACGCCTACACCCAGTTCGTCGGGATCTATGGGGCCAAGGGTCTGGCCTATATCAAGGTCAACGAGTGGACGTCGAAGGGCCGCGAGGGGTTGCAGTCGCCAATCGTCAAGAATCTGCCCGACGCCGCGCTGAACGGCATCCTGGCGCGCACCGGCGCCGAGGATGGCGATCTGATCTTCTTCGGTGCCGACAAGGCGACCGTGGTCAACGAATCCATCGGCGCGCTGCGCGTGAAGCTCGGTCAGGAGCGCGGTCTGATGGCCGAGGGCTGGCGCCCGGTCTGGGTCGTCGACTTCCCGATGTTCGAGCACGATCCCGCCAACGATCGCTGGGTGGCCCTGCATCACCCCTTCACCGCGCCGAAGGAGGATCAGCTCGACCGGCTGGAGACGGACCCCGGCGCCTGTGTGTCGCGCGCCTATGACATGGTGCTGAACGGCACCGAGATCGGCGGCGGCTCCATCCGTATCCATCGCGATACCGTCCAGCGCAGCGTCTTCAAGCTGCTGGCGATCAGCGACGAACAGGCCGAGGACCGCTTCGGCTTCCTGCTGCGGGCGCTCAAGTTCGGCTGTCCGCCGCATGGCGGCATCGCCTTTGGGCTGGATCGTCTGGTGATGCTAATGACGGGCGCGACCTCGATCCGCGATGTCATGGCCTTCCCCAAGACCCAGAGCGCCGCCTGTTTGCTGACCGATGCGCCCTCGGCGGTCGACGAGGCGCAGTTGAAGGAACTGGCGTTGCGTATCCGGCTGCGTCCCTGAGCCTGTTTCCCGGCATGATTCCAGAGGACGAGACAGCGCGCGCTATGCCCCCTGAATCCTTGAAACGTCCGCAGTCCGTGCTGGTCGTCATCTGTACCCGTGGCGGCGAGTTCCTGTTGCTGCGGCGGGTCCGTCCGGCGGCCTTCTGGCAGTCGGTGACCGGAAGCCTGGAGCCCGGCGAGTCGCCTCGGCTCGCCGCCGCGCGCGAGGTGCGCGAAGAGACCGGTCTGCGGGTGGGCGGGTCATTGATCGATCTGCGTCACTCGGCGCTGTTCCCGATCATTGCCGCCTGGCGCAAGCGGTACGCGCCCAATGTCTGCTTTAACCGCGAATACTGGTTTGCCCTGGTGCTGGAGACCCGGCGTCTCATCGAGCTGAACCCGCGCGAGCATCTCGAATACCGCTGGCTCCCTGCCGCCGCCGCCGCCCAGCTCACCGGATCCTGGACCAATCGCGACGCCATCCGCGCGCTTTCCTGCTCTCTCGGATAAGTCAGATCAGATCGGGAGTCGCCGGCGGAGTCGGAGATGTCGGTACGATCCCAACCTCGTCGCCGTCATGGAGCTTGGTGAAGGGTTCGCTGAATTGCTTGTTGACCGTCACTCGGACCCGTCCATCCTCGAACAGCACGGCCGCGCCGCGTTTGCGCGACCCGAGCCAGCGCATCAGCGAGGCGACATCCCCGACCTCCGCCGGAATCGTCAAGTCCTCCGATTCCTTTCGCAGCTTGCGGGCCAGCCAGGCGAAATAGAGCAGCCGGATGCGTTTCTCGCCCGGTTCCGGCTCGGCCCGCCGATAGCCGATCTGTTCCAGCTTTGTGAGATAGTCCGCCCAGTTGCGCTCCTTGTCCTGCCCGAGTCGGTAGAGCGTGTCCCACGAATAGATGCCGGTGTCGTGTCCGTCATCGAAGAGGATGCGCACGGCGTACTGACCTTGGGGCTCGATCTCGAGAATGTTGACGGTTTCCTTGCCCGTGACCGGCCGGTTCAGGGTCCGCACCTCGGCGGCTCGCGAAAAGACCCGGAGATATTCGCAGGGCAGCTCGAACGAGGCGCCGTCATCGAAGGCGATGGTGAGCAGACGCGACTTGGCGTGCAGATTGATCTCGGTGGGATGGCGCTGGGTGGGTTGTTCGGTCATGGGCGGAGGTCGCATGCGGTCCAGGGATTGGGCGTTGCCGGACATTATGGCCTGGATGCGCCGGACGTGACATCCGCGCGACGAATCGGCGCCGACGCCTTGGACTTTCGTTCGATTTGCCTCATGTTGCAATCTTCCGGGAACGTGAGCGCGACATCTCCCTCGTTCGGCTTCGCTCGGGACTCATCACTCAAGCCACCGCCGCCAAGTCACAGCCACCGCGAGACGATCCATGCGCCACGAACCTTCCGACTCGATCAATCGGCCCGGGACCCGCAAGCTGGGTTCGCTGATGCGCCTGATGCGCTTCACCCGGCCCTATGTCCGCCATCTGGCCGCCGCCGTGGTGGCGCTGCTGATCGCCGCCGGATCGGTGCTGGCCTTCGGGCAGGTGATCCGGGTGGTGGTGGACTCCGGATTGGGCACCGGCTCGGCGGAGGCGCTGAACCGCTCGCTGCTGCTGTTTCTGGGCGTGGTGGTGCTGACGGCGGGTTCGGTGATGGCGCGCTCCTATCTGCTCAACTGGATCGGCGAGCGGGTGGTCGCGGATATCCGCAAGGCGGTCTTCGATCGCGTGCTGGAACTGGACGTGGGCTTTTTCGAGATCACCCGCGCGGGCGAGGTGATCTCGCGACTGACCAGCGATACCGCGCTGCTGCAAGTGGTGGTGGGCTCGACGCTGGCGATGGCGCTGCGCACCTCGCTGCTGATGCTGGGCGGTCTGACAATGCTGGCGATCACCAGCCCGTGGCTGACCGGGCTGGTGCTGATCGGTCTGCCGCTGGTCATCGGTCCGGCCTGGTTCCTGGGGCGGCGGGTGCGTAAGCTCTCGCGCTCCAGTCAGGATCGCATCGCCGATGTCGGGGCCTATGTGGACGAAGTCATTCACGGCATCCGCACCGTCCAGGCGTTCTGTCACGAACCGCTCGACCGCCGGCACTATGGCGATCAGGTCGAATCTGCCTTCAAGGTCGCCCTGAGCCGCTCCTGGACCAGCGCCGTGCTGTCGGGCACCGCCACGCTCCTGACCTTCGGCGCCATCGGCGTGGTGCTGTGGATCGGCGGGCATCAGGTGCTGGCCGGCACGCTCAGCGGCGGCGAACTCTCCGCCTTTCTGTTTTATGCCGTGGTGGTCGCCGGTTCGGTCGGCTCGTTGAGCGATCTGATCGGGCAGTTGTTGCGCGGGGCCGGCGCCAGCGAGCGTCTGATGGAATTGTTGGAGATTCGCCCGGCGATCCTGCCGCCCGCGGAACCCGAGTCGCTGCCCCTGCCGCCGCGCGGACAGATCGAATTCCAGAATGTCCGCTTCGTCTATCCGGCGCGCCCCGAGACGCCGGCCCTCTCGGAGCTGACGCTGACCGTCGAGCCGGGCGAACGGCTCGCGCTGGTCGGCCCCTCGGGCGCGGGCAAGACCACGCTCTTTCAACTGCTGCTACGGTTCTATGATCCGTCGGCGGGGGTCATTCGCTTCGATGGCGTCGACATCCGCCATCTGGACCCCAAGGATCTGCGCGGGCGCATTTCGCTGGTGCCGCAGGATCCCGTCATCTTCGGGGCCGATGCCTGGGAGAACATCCGCTATGGCCTGGAATCGGCCAGCGATGCCGACGTGCGCCGCGCCGCCGAGGCCGCGCACGCGGTCGAGTTCCTGGATCGCCTGCCCAAGGGCTTCGACACCTATCTGGGCGAACGCGGGGTGCGGCTCTCGGGCGGCGAGCGTCAGCGCATCGCGATCGCGCGCACCATCCTGCGCAATCCCACGCTGCTTTTGCTGGACGAGGCGACCAGCGCGCTCGACGCCGAGAGCGAGCGCCTGGTTCAGGATGCGCTGGAGACCCTGATGCAGGGCCGCACCAGCATCGTGATCGCCCATCGGCTGGCGACCGTGCGCAATGCCGATCGGATTCTGGTGCTGGATCAGGGACGGATCGTCGCCTCCGGCCGTCACGAGGAACTCATGTCCCAGGGCGGACTCTATGCGCGGCTCGCCTCGCTGCAATTTCAGGAACCCGAGGCGACCGTCCGGCCGAAACTCATGGCCGCAGTGCGGTAAACTGCGTCTTGAGCCAAGGTTATGCCGTCATCCATGACGCACGGCGGGACGCGGCCTTGATGAGTTTGACTCACTGAAACGGGATCATCATGAAAACAGTCGATTTCTTTATTGTCGGCGCGCCAAAATGCGGCACAACCTCGATGTACGCGTATCTGAAGTCGCATCCAGAGGTCTTTTTCCCGGAACGCAAGGAGCCGCATTTTTTTGGCAGCGACCTGGAGTTCCACGATCAACCCAAACTCGCCTTTGACGAGTATCAGCAACTCTTCGCCGCCGCCCTGCCTCATCAAAAGCTGGGCGATGCGTCCGTTTTCTATTTGCTGTCCGAGAAAGCCGCCGAGGAAATCAAGGCGCATAATCCACGGGCAAAAATTGTCGTGATGCTGAGACATCCGGTGGATGTGATGTATTCCTTCCATAGTCAGCGCCAATTCAATGGCACGGAAGACATCGATGACTTTTCCGCGGCTCTGGACGCGGAGTCGGATCGTCGGCACGGCAAGCGCATGCCCAAGCGGATCGGCCTGCGGCAGGGCCTTTTTTATCGCGAGCTTGTGAATTTCGCGGATCAGCTCGACCGCTATTTCGACACCTTTGGCAGAGAGTCCGTGCATGTCATTCTGCACGAGGAGATTGTTCGGGATCTGCCGGGTTGTTATCGAAGACTCTGTCGATTTCTGGAGATCGATCCGACGCATCAGCCTGTTTTCGATGCGGTCAATACCAACAAAGTCATCCGCTTCCCCTGGCTTCGCGATGTCATGAGGACGCGTCCGGCCTTCCTGACCGCGCTTGTCAAGGCGCTGCTCCCCAGCGCGCGGTTAAGAAAGAAGTTCAGAGGGGCGGCCAAAAAGATCAATGCGCTGACACAGGCCCGACCACCTCTCGCACCCGAGTTGCGGGCTCGCTTGGTGGATGAGCTGAGTCCTTCCGTCATTAGGCTGGAGGCGCTTCTGGGACGGGATCTTTCGGCCTGGCGTCAGCATCCAGCACCGCTTGCGTGACCTCGTCCGCTCAATCCCGATCCGATCCATTCAACTCGGGCGTCTCGCCGGTGGCGATATAAATAATGCGTTCGGCGATATTGGTCGCCCGGTCGGCCACCCGCTCATAGTGGTGCGCGATCCATAAGAGTTCGATTCCGGCCATCGAGTTGTGCGGATGGCCGCAGATCCAGGATGCAAGCTCCTGGATCGTTTCTCGCTCCTGGGCGTCGACCTCGTCCTCGCGCGCGACGGCGTCGCGGGCCTGCTCCGCGTCGGCACCTCGCGCATAGGCGTTCATGACATCGCTGAACATGGCCGTGGCCATCTCGCCCATGGCGGCGATGCGCTCGACCGGATCCGCCGGAAACGTTTGCCCCTCGGCCCGCAGGAGGATACGCCCCACGTCGGCGGCATGGTCGGCGATCCGTTCGAGCTCGGCGATCATTTCCAGCGAGGCCCCGATCAGGCGCAGATCGCGGCCCGCGGGCTGATGCGCGGCCAGCACCACCAATGCCTCCTGCTCCAGCGTGCGACGCGCGCGGTTGATGATGTCATCGCTCTTGATGACTTGCCCCGCGAGCGCGAGATCCTGCCCGCGCAGTGCGTCGAGCGACGCCCGCAGGGCCGTCGAGACCAAATCGCCCATCGCCAGGATGTCCTGCCGGAGTGCCTCGCGCTTTTTTTCGACCAACAGTTGCAACTCGTTCATGGCGTGTCGTCTCGTCGCGGAGGTGTGTGGTTGACCGCGCCCGTGGGGCGGTCTGCCGAGACGCCAACTGTACCGGCAAGGTTTGACGATTTTGTGACAGCCGAGTTTGGTTGCTGTCCTGCGTCCCTGGGGGGCGGCTCAACACCGATCGGTTTTGTGTAGTCAGGGCTTCCAGCCCTGGAAAATCAGGCCAGGATGGCCTGATGACGCAGGTTTCAGTCAATGGTTTGGACAGGTTTGAGTCAACTGATGGGTGGCGCGGAAAGCTGGAGGGATGTTTCCGGGAGCGTGAGGGCGGATCCGCGCGAATCCGGGTCATGACGAAAGACCAGACCGGAACGGCTCGCCTTGGCCTGATGTTTCATCGCGGCGATGATCCGGCTCAGGCTGTCGACATTGCCGAAATCCTCGCCGGGACGGATCTCGACCACGGCCGCGCTGCAGCGCATCAAGGGCATGTCGCGCTCCTCGCCGAAGCGGTCGCGGGCACGCAGGTGTCCGCGGTGGCGATCCTCGGGGTCATAGAGACTTTGGACGTCGGCGCTGAATGTCCCGAGCAGTTCGCGTATCTGGTCGATGACCTGGTGGGTCGGGGCGTTCTGAGTTCCGGCAAAGAAGTCGTCGCCGCCGATGTGTCCGATAAACCAGGCACCGGCGCCCAGGTGTTTCTGAAGTAGCTCCGCGAACATCAGGATGGCGCGGTCGCCCAGGCGAAAACCGTAGTGGTCGTTGAATGCCTTGAAGTTGTCGAAATCGAAATAGACCAGATGCCAGGTGCTGTCGCGCTCGTCGAGGATGCGCGAGACGTATTCGTGGATGGGGATGTTGCCGGGGAGCTTGGACAGTGGGTTCTGATCGCGCGCCGCGGCGAGATTTTTCTGTTCGACGAGTTGCAGCAGCGAGGTGGCCGAGATGAATCCCAGATAGCGGTCATCCTGCGTGACGATCAGGCCGGCCGGATTGA
>NZ_CAIPNF010000244.1 GCF_903866365.1 uncultured Thiocystis sp. | reverse complement strand
TGCCAACTGCCAACTGCCAACTGCCAACTGCCAACTGCCAACTGCCAAACTGCCAAACTGCCAACTGCCAACCGCCAACCGCCAACCGCCAACTGCCAACTGCCAACTGCCTGCGTAAAGACAACCACCCAATCAATACGCCCGCCGCACCTCCAGTACCTCGGGGATCTGCCGAAGCTTGCCCCTAAGCCGCTCCAATTGATCCATGTTCTTGATCTCGATCGTGAAGCGCATGCTCGCGGAGTCGGTGCTTTTTTCCGAATGCGTGTTGACGCCGATCACGTCCACGTCTTCATCGGAGAACACCGACGAGACATCCCGCAGCAACCCCTTGCGATCGGCGGCGATCACCAGCAGGTCGACCGGATAGATCGTCTGGGTCGGCTGATCCGCCCACCGCACGCCGATCAGACGCTCGGCCTCGCTGGGGGATAGGTGTTTCAGGTTGCCGCAGTCCCGGCGGTGAATGGTGACCCCTCGCCCGCGGGTGACAAACCCGACGATTTCATCATCGGGAACGGGCTTGCAGCACTGCGCCATCTGGGTCATGAGGTCGTCGACGCCCTCGACCACCACATCCCCCGAACCCGCCCTGGAAGTGGCCGGAGGGCTCGCCTTTTTCTGCTTCTGGAAGACGCGTATCCGCGGTTCCGTTTCCCGCGGCTCCTCGGCCCTGGGCTCGCCCACCTGGCGCGCGACCTGCCCGACCGCGAGATCCCCGCTGCCGATGGCCGCCAGCAGATCGTCGCCGCGCTTGTAATTGAACTTGAGCGCGAGTTCGTCCAAATGCGGCTTTTCGAGCACCCCCAGCCGTGCCAGCTCGCGGTCGAGAGCCACGCGGCCCTCTTGCAGATGCTGATCGAAATGCTGCTGCTTGAACCATTGGCGCACCCGATTGCGCGCGCGCGCCGTGGTCAGATAACCCTGATGCGGACTCAGCCAGTCACGGCTGGGGGCGGCGTTTTTCTGAGTCAGGATCTCGACCTTCTCGCCGCTGTTGAGCGTGTAGTTCAGCGGCACGATGCGGTCATTGACCCGCGCGCCCCGGCAGCGGTTGCCGATCTCGGAATGGATGGCATAGGCGAAGTCCAGCGGCGTCGCCCCCTTGGGCAGCTCGACCACCTTGGACTGGGGCGTGAGCACATAGATGTGCACCGGCTCGAATTCGGACTTGAAGCGCTCCAGAAAGCCGCTGGCCGCGTCGCCTTCGTTCTTCAGCTCCAGCCAGTTGCGCATCCAGACCACGCGCCGCTGGAACGCGGCGTCATGACCCTTGGCCTCCTTATAGGCCCAGTGCGCGGCGACGCCGAACTCGGCGTGACGGTGCATCTCGTGGGTGCGGATCTGTACCTCCAGCGGCTTGTCCCCCGGCCCCACGACCGCCGTGTGCAGCGACTGATAGAGATTGCCCTTGGGGGTGGCGATGTAATCGTCGAACTCTTTCGGAATATGCTTCCAGAGTCCGTGGACCAGTCCCAGCGCGGCATAACAGTCCGCGACCGACTCCACCAGAATGCGCACCGCGCGCAGATCGAAGATCTCCTCGATATCCACCGCCTTGCGCCGCATCTTTTTCCAGATGCTATAGATGTGCTTGGGCCGGCCAGTGATCTCGGCCGCGATGCCTGCCTCCCGGAACGTGTCGCGCAGGGTCGCCATCACGGCGACGATATACTGCTCGCGCTCCTCGCGCCGCTCGGCCAGCAGACTCGCGATGCGCTTGTACTCGTCGGGTTGCAGATAGCGGAGACTCAGATCCTCCAGCTCCCACTTGACCTGCCAGATGCCCAGCCGGTTGGCGAGCGGCGCATAGACGCGCTGCGTATCGCGGGCGATCTTGGTCCGCCGTTCCGGTTCGAGATCCTTAATGGCGCGCATCAGATGCACCCGCTCGGCGAGCACCACCAGCACCACCCGGACATCCTCGGCGATCCCGAGCAACAGCCGGCGCAGGTTCTCCTCGTGCTCCATCTGATCCTTCGCGGCGATGATGGCGTCCACGTTCGCGATCTGTCCGATCCGCGCCAGATCGCCGACCATGCGCGCGAT
>NZ_CAIPNF010000243.1 GCF_903866365.1 uncultured Thiocystis sp. | reverse complement strand
GCAACCGGGGATACCATTTCAGTCGTCACAAGTGTATATTTTCAGACTGCGTTGCCGGGGTGGCGAAATTGGTAGACGCATCAGACTCAAAATCTGACGGGGGTGACCCCATGCCGGTTCGATTCCGGCCCTCGGTACCAATAAAAACAAGGGGTTAGGCGTAAAAATCGTAACTTCTCAATAAGTCATGGCAGCCTTGGCTGAAGATATCCGTTAGAGTACCCCATCGCTACCCTTTGTAAGCGAGGCGGAAGCGTTTGAGGCGATGGAAGCTCTTGAATCGGAAATCCTGAAGGATCTGCCGTGGAAGGCGTAAATCGGGGGGACGTTGTGTTGGCCGCTACGGCTGGGGACGATGGAAAACCGCGACCGTGGCTGGTGGTTCAAACAGACATATACAACCACTCAGCACGCCCCGGTTCAATTCTCGCGTGCCCGTTCACGACGCATGGGGAGCCCGCGACCTATCGAATTTCCATGGACCTACCATCAGGCGACTCCCAACGTCGCTCCTGGGTGATGGTGGACAAATTGATGGCCATCAGACGCGAGCGCCTCGGAGCGAAGATCACGACTGCATCAAGGCAACAGATCGCGGCCGTCGAGCACGCGATGGCCGAATTGCTCGGTCTCCGTGCGTCTGACTGACCCGTCGCGTTGGATGAGTGGATTAGAGTGGAGCGTGCAATGGGAGACCCGACCCCGGCTTTCGCTCCGGATGCCGTAGACCGACCCGACCTGTTGCGCCAACTGCGCGCCCTCGGCTCGACGCGATGAGGCGTGACAGGCCGTTCCCGACACGCCCCTCACTGCGCGACGGACGCGCAGTGAACCGGCATCCGCGCGCGCGACTTCACGTTGAACCGGGGTCTTTCGGCGTCTCCGACCGGCCACGAATAAAATCCATCTGACGTTGCGAAATCACATGCCCATTCGCGGCGGCTTTCGCGATATAGGCAATGCCGAGGTTATCGTTCTTCGGGACGCCGTTCCCCTCGATGTAGCAGGTTCCCAGCAAGTTCATGGCATCGGCATGACCATGCTTGGCGGCGAATTCCAACCAACCGATCGCCCTTTCGGGTTTGCCATTGGTTAAAAACAGTAACGCGACCTCGTTTTGCGCGTCCGCCTCCCCCGCGTCCGCTTTTGCGAGCACCAGGGCATCCTCTGGCGAAAGGGAAATGCACAGGTGAGGCTGAACGAGATCAAGCGGAACCATGGAGCGTCCGCTGGATGTTTCGCTCTTGACGACATGACCGGAAAATCGTCGCCAAACGGTTCGTTCGCTCCAACCGGTCAGCATGGCGGTTGCTGTAACGCTGATGAGCATGGTGTGTCTCTCGATCGGATGCGTTGCGAGGCGCGTGTGACATCTCGGGAAGCCGCGATTCTACAGTGCCAATATCTGGGATGTCACAGCTCCAGGTGTGCCAATGTCGGCGGTGTCACAGCTCCAGGTGTGCCAATGTCGGCGGTGTCATCGCTCCAGGTGTGCCAATGTCGGCGGTGTCATCGCTCCAGGTGTGCCAATTTCAGGATGGCAGGCATGTTGGCAGGTCATTTTAGGGATGCATTCGATCCTCGTCGTTTGTCCGCACGTCATTTCGTCACGCGCGAAAATAAAAAATACCTTTTTAGATCAAAACGGTGATCGAGAGGATGGCGAGACGGATCGGCGAGCGGGAGCCACGCCCGAGCGATTGGCATACGAACTGCTGTATCGGGATTCGGGAGACCTCGGAAGGGCAGCGGGACAGAGTCAGGCCCGATTGGCCTCCCCGTTCAGACGGTTTCATCATCCATTGCGGAGAGATCCATGAAAAAGTTCCAACAAGGCTTTACCCTGATCGAACTGATGATCGTGGTCGCGATCATCGGTATCCTGGCGGCTATCGCCTTGCCGGCCTATCAAGACTACATCGTGCGTTCCAAGGTTTCCGAGGCCATTATCGCGGCATCCTCGGCTAAGTCGTCCGCCAGCGAAGCATTTATGAGCGACGGCCTGACGGGCCTCACTGCCGCATCGACTGCTTGGAATGCTACGCTCCTAGCCGAAAAAGCAACCAAATTCGTCGCGGATGTGACCATGGCCGTTGGCGGCACGATCACCGTCACCACGGCAGGCACAGCCACATCCGGACTGCCGACCGCGGCGGCTGGTATGACGCTTGTTTTCTCACCAAACGTCCAAGGCGCTGCTCCAGTAGCTGGCGTGTCTGGCGGGATCGACTGGGCCTGCGCTTCAACCGGCGTAGCAACAGCCGGTACACGCGCCTTGGGTAACGTCAACGCTGGTACCATGCCCGCCAAGTATGTTCCGTCCGAGTGCAAATAGTCGTCACTTAGCGCGTTCGGACGCTAGCCGGATGCAAGAGCAAGTCCTCGGCTCGTCGATCTGAGCTTGGAGCAAACGCCCTCGGAAACTCCGGGGGCGTTTTTGTATCCATGAGCTAACACGTGCGCCAGCCTCGCAGATATCGCAAGTCTTGATGTCACAGCGTCACCTTAGGAAGATAAAAAGACATCCTTCTGGTTGGGATTTGCGATGATGCTGGTTGGAATCTTCTCCCCCCAGTGGTCGCACGGATGACCGGCATCAGGTTAAACGCTGGTTGAGCCGAGGAAAGCGACCGAAGAGGCAATGAGCAATGGGACTATTTTTCTGGAACCGACAATCAAAGCGCGTCGAAGCCTTCGCGATGGAATTGGCCAGCGACTTTTTCGGCCAGGTCTCGCCGGAGGCGCTTGCCGGATTTTTTCAGGACGAGCGACTGGATCAAAAAACTCGCAAACGGATCGATGCGCAAATGCAGAACCTCGTACTACGGCTCAGCCAATTCAAACAGTTACATAAGCTTGGGGTCTATGGCAAAGCCAAGTTTCACCAAGTGTTCATTGGCCGACTTGAAGAGCTTGGCTATGATGCCGAAGCCATCAGGAAACTCAATACCCTCCTGATGCTTAAGACCCCGTAAATCCCGGGTTTCCGCCTGTATCTCTCTAACCGCTAAGACCGGTTCCAGGAGGCGAGACGAAAGAAGGATTTTGCCACCTTACCGCCGTGCGCCTGAATGTCGTTGAAATAGGGCCGCGCGCAGGGACCAAGCGCTCGGACGAGTTCGCTGATATAGGGGGCGTAATGGATCCAGCGCTGCTTTGAGCTGGTGTAAACAGGCTGGCGCACCTGCCACAAGCTTGCCGTTGACACCGCGCGCTTGGCGCGATGAAAATCCAGGCAATCGTCGTCCCACTCAAGTCCGCAATGGGCAATGATGCGCTTGGCTTCGCTGGCCGTATCTTCGATGAGGGTTTCATACTGAACATCAAGAATGCGGCTCTTTGGAAGCACTGAACGCCAATGCGCGATCATGTCCTCGTTGAGCCGATAATACTGGCCGATCCAAGAGAGGTCGTAACTCCAGGGAGCCTCTCGAAAGGGCTGGAAAAAGCATGACAAGCTGGTATCCAGCGGATTGCGCACGGTATGAATGATGTGCGCCTTGGGGAAAATTAAGTCGATGAGTCCGATAAAGAACAGATTACCCGGAAGTTTATCGACAATCCGTACGGCGCCCTCGCCATATTGCCCCAAGGCTTCGAGATACTGACTGGCGATTGCATCGGCCATTGTGCGATCTAGGTTTTTAAAGCAGTCAGGGAAGACTGGGTTCTTCCCTGCGCTTTCTAAGCACAACTTTTCACTGAGACGCGGCAGGACCGGCATTTCACCTGCCGTAACTACCTGCGGATGGCTGGTGAGGATCTGCTCAATCAGGGTCGAGCCTGAACGTGGCATGCCGAGGATGAAAATGGGTTGCTCGGTCTCGCTCCCCAGATCAGTGTGGCGTTCGAGAAACCGGCGGGTAAAAAGCTTTCTGGTTCTTTTGGCTAGGATGACCGTGCCGGTGAAATCAATCGCGCGTTTTCCGACAAGATTCGCCCGCCGATAGTGTTGGAACGCGAGTTCCCATTGCTTCAGATCGTCATGAATTTTCCCGAGTCCGAAGTGGAAATAGGCGCGTCGAGCAGAGGGCATGTCACCCTTGAGTTGCTGCTCGACCCATTCCATCATCTCGCCATCGGGTTCCCGATACTTTTTGATCGAGGCGAAATGAAAGAATGCCTCGCCGCTGGTTGGATCGAGCTTCAGTGCGCGCCTGAAATGCCTTGATGCCTCATCAATGTCGCCGTCGTTGGCGTAGACCAGGAAGCCAAGGGTCTGCTCCATGTAAGCGAGGTCGGAGCATTGCATGCGAATCGCGGTGCGGGCATGTTCGATGGCCTCGCGAAGTTCTCCGAGGGCAAGATAGATGCTCGCGAGATTCGCATGCACGTCATTGGCGTAAGCCGGATGGCTTGCAAGTACCTCTTCAAGCAGCGTAGCGGCGACGCGGTAGTCCGCATGCTTCATGAAGGCTAGCCCGAGGTTGGTCTTGGCCCAGTTGTCGCCTGGATTAAGCTCCAACGTTTTGAGCAGAACCGGAATGGCCTGCTCAATCCGACCTGTATACATTAAAGTCTCGCCAAGCCCGCTGAGATAGTTTGGATCTTCCGGCACCGCTGCGGCCAAAGCGGCAAAGTGCTCCGCGGCCTCTGCGAAGCGTTGGCTGCGCAACTCGATACGACCGAGTTGGTAAAGCGCGCCGAGGTCGCCCGGCGTCTTGGCGAGAAAGCGCTCGACAAGCATGCGCGCGTCTTCAAGCTTGCCCGCTTGAAGCAGCTTTTCGGCCCTGGCGAGATTGAACAGATTGTCGATGCTTTGGGTTTCGCTCATGCGCGTGCTCATCCATTCACTGTGGAACCAAAAACGCCCACCAAGGTACCGCAGCGTTTGTGATGAGGTGGGCATCACGGTCATCTTTCGTCTCTCTTAGCCGGATCCGTTCTCGGGTGTACTAGCCCCAACCGCGCTTGGGGTAAAGCTGTCGTGCGGCCAAACGCTGAGGGCATGGAGCCATTGCAAGACCAAGTCGTAAGAGTTGGCTCTCGGTGCGTCCTGACCATAGGCATCCCAGATTGATTGCGCCGCCTGCGGCTGCCCTTGACTTAACAACCCCAGCATCGTCAAACCCACTGCCAAGCGGATCTGCTCAGGGCGCGTCAACACAGCCCCGCGCTCCAACAACTCGCGCCCGGAGGCCGCCATGGACGGCGCGTTACGCATGGCCGTGGCTTTCCATAGCGTGATTGGACGGCGCTCTCGGTCATCCAACCGTTGATAGCAAGGGGTTGCCTCGACCCGACTCCACAGGCCCGTCGCTGCTTCAGGGGGAAGATAGGGACTTGTGGTGACGAACAGCAGGTACGCCGCATCGAGCCAGGTGGACCGGACCGCAGCATCGGAGCACCGCGCGTCATCGAGATCGAGCAACAGGACGGCCTGCCTGATCCCCGGTCTCAACCCTTCCAAGTGCCCGTCAATCACGGCGTTCCGGATCGCCAAGGCGGTCTGCGACTCCGGGCTTTGTCTTTCGAGAGCAACGGCCCTCCCGTTATCAAGCACATCCAGGAGCGGTATCGGGACCGAGCGAACCGTCGTCAATGCGCTCGCGTTACGGTTGAGAAAACGCATCCGAGGGGAAGTGTAATCCACGAACGGAAAGTAATCCGAGTTGGTGGGAACCTGGAACGACTGGAACAGCGGATCGAGGAGCGCTTTGTTGCCGATGCGCAGGTGCTCGATATCCTTTATCGAGTGAAGACCCACCCGGGCCAGATCCGTCGCCAACCCCTGCGCATCGAAAAGGGAGGCGCGCAAGGGACCGATCAAGCCCTCGCGAACTGCCACCACGATCATGTCGGAGGTGCCTGAATTATAGATGACATAGTCCGAAAAATGCTTGGACAGTGCATTCATCACCGAGGCCACCACGGACATGTCCGTTTCGTACATCTGTAGCCACTGAACGAAGATGCCGTCCGCCTTCAGATATTGGGTGACACGCTGGTAGAACTCGTCGGAAAACAAGGTCGCGACGCCGCTGACCCAGGGGTTGGATGGCTCGGAGACGATGACATCGTACTGTCCCTGTCTGGTGGCAAAGAACGTCTTCGCATCCTCGAAGTGGATGTGACTGCGAGGATCCTCGAAGAGGTTGCGGACGCGCGGCATAAAGGCTTGGCGCGCGGCGCGGGCCATGAGGGGCTCGATCTCCACGGTATCCAGCTCGGCGACCTGATCCGTGGTCAGCAGGGTATGGGAGGTCAATCCAGAGCCAATGCCGATGTTCGCGACCCGGTGCGGTTGCGGATGCAGGCCGAGGGGCAAGGTTCCGGCGAGGATCATCGTGAGTTCATCCGTGGACGGTGGACCTCCCGCCATGTTGATATTCGCATCTGACTTGCCGTTGGTGAGGATTCCGATCTTGCCGTCTGCTGACTTAAGCAAGCTCACCGTCGCCGTTTTGCCGTCGCGGTGGAACGGTACCTCGGCCTCCTCGGGAAGCAGGGCGAGACCGGTCCGAAAGACCCCCGCAGCCATCCGCCTGGGATCCAACTCGACCATGGACATGATGGCGATCAAAGCGACCGACCAAGCGAGCGCCGCGGAGACTGTCCGGGTATGACTCGTTCCCCTCGCCGAGCGGACGAGGAAGGCGAGGCCAGCCACCATGTGGAGCGCGGCGCCCGTCAGGACCACGCCCTTGACGCCGACGACGGGCATCAGGAGATGAATTGCCGCCATCACACCGATGATGGCCCCCAAGGTATTGACCGCGTAAACACGACCAATCGCGCGTTCGCCATAACGGGCTTTCAGGAGCGAATGGGTCATCAAAGGAAGGGTGATGCCCGCGCAGAATGTCGCGGGGAGCATGATTACGGCCGCGATGGCGTGACTGACCAGATTGAAGGCCGCATAGCCCTGATCGTTTCGATTGAGGGCCTGTAGGGACTGGGCCATCCAGTCGAAACTATGGCCGTAGACGACGATCGTGGCGGCCGCCAAACTGCCCATGACGATCATGGTGACACCGAGGAACCGCTGCGGATCCGGCAGGTTGTCCGCGCGCCGACTGATCCACAGGCCACCTAGGGCGAGCCCAAGGATGAAGGCGCTCAACATGAGTTCGAACGCATGCGTGGAACTGCCCAGCACTAGGCTCAGCATGCGTATCCAAGCGATCTCGTACAGGAAGGAAGCGACACCGCTGAGGAAGGCGGCGAACAAGATCCAGGCAGCGAATGACGTCAACGCTCGCTGGTCCGATGCCGTTGTCGATGGCTGGGGCATTGGCGCGGGCTCTGGCGCGCGACGGATGATGAGCCAGACCACGAGGGCTAGCAGGACGTTCAGGATGCCCGCGGTCATGATGGTCCCAGGTAGACCGACGCTGGGAATGAGGGCAAACCCACTGACCAAGACCCCGATCGCGGCTCCGAGGCTGTTGGTGAAATAGAGCATCGAGACGGTTGCGCCGGGTCGATCCGAGAACCGGCGCAGGATGCCGCCGCTCATCAACGGAAAGGTCATGCCCAACAGAATCGATTGGGGCAGGATCAGCAGGGAGGCAACTCCCCACTTCACGAACGGCACCCAAGCGGATGCGCCGAGCGCGGGGATCGCGCTGGAGAAGATGAGGTCGGTCGTCGCCACGAAACTTTGGTGAAACACCAGCCCCAAGAGTCCGATGATGCCCTCGACCGCGACATAGATGAGCAGCAGGTTACGCCACCGCTGGCCACGGCGCGCGATGACCCATGAACCGAGTGCCATGCCGCCCATGAAGATGGCGAGTACCAGGGTTTGGGCGTAGGCCGCATGGCCGAGAAAGAGCTTGAGATAGTGTGACCAGATGGATTCATAGATCAGCCCGGAGAAGCCCGAAACCGCGAAGATCGCAAACAGGAGATATTTGGAAAGGATGCTTTGGTTCATTTCGTGGGGTTTCCCAGCGATGGTGGCGGCTTCGAAAAGCGGGGAGATCCGCGCCAGCGGGACGGGGTATTCACTCAGCCCCGCACGGTTTCCGGCGGCACAGTGGTGACGTTCAAACCATTTCGCCCGGGGCGAATGCACCGTTCGGCTGGGTTGCGCGTTCGTTCTATTGAATCGACAGTTCGGTCGGGGCAAGCATAGGGGCCGCTTGGCACACTGTCGAGTGGAATGGATCACGGATTATCGCGTGGTTTTCGTCCTGCGATGGCCAGGTTACCTGGCTCGGCGACCACCGCGCCAACGCTTGACGGTTCGAGATGCTTCTCCAATCTGCTCAATCTTCAGCGCGAATCACCGTGAGGCCCGTTTTGAACCGCGAATCGTCGAAGACGTCCGATTCTGGCACCTTGGCGCTCTCGATCATCCTCCACGTTCGGCAAGCGACCGCCGGGCTGAGCGAGCCGAGTACGCATCGCGTACCTTAACCCTCTCAAACGGCACGGATGCCGATTGGACAAACGGATTGACCTGGACCGATTGAACCGCCGCGTTTCTTCCCGGAACGCGGCGGTTTTTCGATGCGCCGAATGGTACGCGGTGCGTACCTTACTTTGGCACGGACACCGACTGGCCGTGAAACCCATCGACCACGGCTCCAACGCTCGACGAAAACGCCCCCGACAATCGGGGGCGTTTTTGGTGATAACGATTCCGATGCGCTGGGCTGGGGTACGATGGGTTTTGCGACGTTCGACCAAACCTAGCCGACGAGACTGGGGCATGGATGCTTGGCGTGGTCGCCCATTGACGCTGTCAGCTCTTGCAAACGCATCGCCTTTGTCTGGACCGAGTCGGCCATCTTCCCGCCGCTCCCGTCCAAACCGCCAACCCTATTCAGAGGATCGCCCCGATGACTAAAGGACGCGCCTTTGCGATTCACCTAACCGCCAGCGCCGCCGTACTGTCGATCTTTCTCGGCATCATGTGGTTCGCCTGGTATCCCGCACCCGATTTCGCCATCAACGGCGGCTGGACGGTCCTGCGGATCCTGGCCGGCGTGGACGTGGTGCTCGGCCCCTTGCTAACCCTGATCGTCTTCAAGCCCGGCAAGCCGAGCCTGAGGTTCGACATGAGCGTGATCGTGATGCTGCAAGTGGCGGCGCTGGCCTATGGCGGTTTGCTGATTTACCAGCAGCGCCCGGCCTTTACCGTCTTCGCGGTCGACCGCTTCACCGCCATCCCGGCGGCGGAGGTCGCGTTCGAAAAAATCCGTTCTCCGGAGTTGCAACGCCGGATCGGCATCGGCCCGCTGCTCGCGGAGGCGCTCCCACCCGAGGATCCGAAAGAGCGCAACGAGTTGATGTTTGCGGTGGTGATGCAAGGCGCGAAGGATCTGGAATACCGCGCCGAGCTCTATCGGCCGTATCAGCCAGACTTGGAGCAGCTCAGTCGACGGAGCCTCGATATCGCGCGCCTGGCATCCCAGGATGACGCGACCGCACGCGGTTTGGCGCGGTTGCTCGAACGTCGCGGCGGACAGGCCAGCGACTATCTTTACTTCCCGCTGCGCGGCAAGCATCAAGACATCATCCTGGTTCTCGCGCGCGCCGACGGCCAGCCCGTCGGCTGGATCGACAGCGATCCCTGGCGGGAGCCGGAGCCAGCCCGCGTAGGTTGGGGTGAACGAGAGCCGGGTAGGGTACGCATCGCGTACCTTACACCTCTCAATCGGCACAGACGCTGATTGGTGGGACGGACTCCCAAGCGGGACGGGGTATTCACCCCGTCCCGCACGTTTTGGGCGGCAGATCGGCACGGTTCAAATCGTTTCGGACGGGGCGAATGCCCCGTCCGGCTGGAAGACAAGGCATGCCGGGTAGGGTACGCATCGCGTACCTTACACCTCTCAATCGGCACGGACGCGGATTGGTGGGACGGACGCCTGATGAAACCGCCGCGTTTCTTCCCGGAACGCGGCGGTTTTTCGCCTCGATGTCGCGACCATGCTTCGTATTTTGCTTGTCAATCGCGCGCGGCCATGTTTAAACTTTGTTTAAACATGCTGCCAGGTGACTACTCGTGAGCGAAGCATTTCTCGACATTAAATACTGGGGTAATGGCTTAGGGGTGCGTCTTCCCGCCGCGATCGCCCGCGAGGCCCACCTCCATGCCGAGCAGCGGGTCCGCGTTTTTTCAGAAGGCGGATGCGTGATCATCGCGCCGGTGGACACGGCACAACCGACGCTGGAACAACGGCTGGCGCGCTATGATCCTGCCCGCCATGGTGGCGAAATCATGGCGGATGTCGAGCGTCTCGGGTCCGAGCGTTGGTAACCCACGCTCACGCGGCGAACTGGGTGCCTGAGCGACAGGAGATCATCTGGATCGACTGCAACCCGCAAGCCGGGCGTGAAATGCGGGACACCCATCCCTTCCTCGTGCTGTCGCCGCGCAATTTCAACGAACGCACGTCGTTGGTCATCGGTTTGCCCATGACGACAGCCGAGTACAATGCTGACAACCCGTTTGCGATTGCCGTTGGAACCGCCCGAAAACAGGGGACGCAAAAGACGAGCTTCGTGCTTTGCCATCAACCGAAATCCTTCGATTGGCGCGTTCGACTGGCCCGGCCGCATCCATTGAAGCGGCTGGCCGATGCCCGATTTGCCGAGGTCTGTACGATCCTGAATCAAATCGTGCAAATCGCGTAACGAGGGTGGGTTCACACGCCTGGATGCTTCCGGCATCATCGCCATCCAGCCGCGAAGGAGCAACCCCATGCACACCTACGAAAACGATCTCGTCGCTTGGGCACATGAACAGGCGAACCTGTTGCGCGCTCGACGGTTTGACCTGTTGGACATCGCGCACCTTGCCGAGGAGATCGATGACGTGGTGGCCGCGCTCGGCACGCGGCTGCCGATCCAGCCCCGGCTGCGCCTTGGGATCAGCGCGCTCTATCTGCTCTTCCTGGCCTTCGTGCTCTGGCAGACCCTCGACATCTGGGGCCAGCGTCAGCAGGAACTCTGGGCGCGTCAGCACCCGGACTCGCCACGCGCGGTGCAGGCGGTGGCCCAGACGTATTACGAGGCTGGTTATCGCGATGAATCACTGAAGATGCTGGAAGACACCTGGACGCGCAATCCACACTTGAGCAGCCTCGGCATGCAGGCACTGCGGCTGCGCTGTTATCTCGATGACGGGCCAGCCTTCGCGCGTTTGCTGGCGGGGTTATTGGAGACGCTGGACACCAGCCATTTCAGCTATCTGACGCTGCATGCGCTTGAGAATATCCGCGAGTTGCAGGCGTCTGGAGGCTGTCCGCATCTCCAGTCCGCCGACCTGCGCGCACTGGTCGACGCACTGCTCGCCAACCCCCGTTTCCGTGCCCGCGGCGGTATTCGGGACCAGTTGCATCGGATCAAGGGAGAGACATTCATCAGCGAGGATGGATAGCCAGCATAGCGAGGTAGCCAGCGTAGGATGGGTAGAGCGGCCACGGTATGACGTTAATCATTGGCACGAACGCCGCTTGGCCGTCCAAGCGGGACGGGGTATTCACCCCGTCCCGCACGTTTTGGGCGGCAGATCGGCACGGTTCAAAACGTTTCGGACGGGGCGAATGCCCCGTCCGGCTGGAAGACAAGGCATGCCGGGTAGGGTGCGCATCGCGTACCTTACACCTCTCAATCGGCACGGACGCGGATTGGTGGGACGGACGCCTGATGAAACCGCCGCGTTTCTTCCCGGAACGCGGCGGTTTTTCGATGCGCCGAATGGTACGCGGTGCGTACTCTACTTTGGCACGAACGCCGCTTGGCCGTGAAACCCATCGACCGCCGCTCCAACGCTTGATCGAAACGCCCTCGGGAAACCGGGGGCGTTTTGCGTTGCGCGATCCTGACACCTCGGCGCGGGGTTCGATGGGTTTCGCTCCGCTCGACCCATCCGACGAGTCAGCCAGCATCGCCATCGAGACACTGAGACGAGCGCCGGCACTGTGGCGCTGTGGCTCTATCACTTGGTGATACACTGACCAGATGATCAGGATCTTCATCACGCGCCACTTCTCACGCGGGTTGCGCAAGAGCGAGCTGACGGCGGTGGCTTTATGTGCCGCTGTCAACGAAATGGCGGCGGGACTGGTCGATGCGGATCTTGGCGGTGGCGTGGTCAAAAAGCGCATTGCCATGCCGGGACGCGGCAAACGTGGCGGAACGCGAACCCTGCTGGCGACCAACCGGCAGGATCGCTGGTTCTTTCTGTACGGATTTGCCAAAAAACGACCGCGCGAACGTCTCGCCATCAGAACTCGAAGCCCTGCAATCGCTTGCTAACGATTTGTTGACGCTCAACGCGAATCAGCTCGACGCACAGGTTGCGATTCGGGCATTGGAGGAAATTTGTCATGACCACTCAGGCCAAGAACGCCAGCCGCATCCTTGAAGCGGTTCATGAAACGGCCCAGGATCTGCACCAAGCGGGCTTCATCGACTGGCACCGCATGCAACACTATGACGCGCTGTGTCTGGAGCGCATTCCTCCCTATACCAGCGAGCGGTTAGAAAACAGTTCCCCATTTGTTGACATTCTCTAACGTTCGTTCATTTTTACGTAGGCATAGCCATCATTGCGATGAACCGAGCGAAAGGTTCTCTCCGGGCGGCTGAACGGCTTTCCGCCGTCGCACGGACGCAGCTCGAAGGAGCCGGTGGTGCGCGGGCTGATCCGTCCAACTTGGCCTTCGCAACTGGCGATGTCGCCGGAACGCCAGCCCCGGATCGGTTTGAGCGACCGATGTTGTTTGGGATACCCGTTACGATCCAAGACCGCTTTCTGCCGTCCGCCCTGGCCCTTGCAGGTCACGCGCAAGGGTTGCTCGGTTGCCAAGGTCAGCGCGCCGACCGCGCCGACCGCGGCCGCATCCAGCCAATGCGCTTTCTTCCAGCCGAGTTGTTTGCGGTTAAACTTGGTCTGCGCGCCGGTCCCGACCGTGACGGGTAGGCCGGTCGCTTCGAGCGAGCGGTACAGCTCCCAACGGGTTGCATTCACGGCAGCCGCGTCCTTGAGCGGCGCCTTGGCCTTCGCCTGAAGGCGCTTGAGCAGATCCGGCTTCTTGGCGAGAAAGTCCTCGACCGGACGGTTGCCCTTTTTCCGGTTGCACTTGACACAGGCTAAGGTCAAGTTCGAGACGCGATCCGAGCCGCCCTTGCTTTTTGGATGGAGGTGTTCCACTTCCAGCGGGATATGCTCGACCCCGCAATAGGCGCACGTCCTGCCCCATTTGTCGAGCAGGTATTCCTTCACGGTGAACCCGAGCAGTTCGCCCTGCTGGTACTCGACGCCTGAAATTTCCGGGTTTTGCATCGCTTGCATATCGAACTTGACGAGTTCTTGGGTTAGCTCGCCAACCGGCGCGAAGCGGATCAGCCGACGCACCCAGGTGAGCGTCGTTTTAACGCGATGCTGGAGGCTGGGCGGAAGCCAGCCCTTCGCCCGTGTCCGGTTCAAGAAGCGCGGTGCGCGATAGCGCAAACGCGAACGCCGCAAGCGGCGGCTGGCGCGACGACGATCCAGCTGCTTTTTGATCAACCCGCCACGATGCGCGATCTCGCCGCCCCAGATGACCTTTTCGCCCTGGACCAAGGCCATGCCCGTGGTCTTGCTGCCGGGATCGAGCTTGATCTGACAAGGCTCGGGGTCCGCGTCCGGGACCGTCCGTTTCAGGATGATGGTGAAGGGATACCGCCGAAAGACCGCCGCTTTGCCGTCCCTCAACAGTTCCCGCGCGCGTGCCGGAGGACACGGCGACAACGGCCGCTTGTCCGTCTCCAGCACAAAAACAAAATTGGCGTTCATTTCTGAAGCGATCTCCATTGCTGGGTGATGTTTGCCTCGGCAAGGTTGGAAAGGCTTGTCATGTCGCGGACACTCGGGTTAGCCATCCCATTCGCCCTTTGCTTAATCCGTGACGACAGCGCCAAAAACTGGCGTTCATTCTTGGGTGTCATGACCAATCCAACGTAGCCCACGAAGGGCTTAGCCTGCACCTTTCAAGAACATTCGTGAGCGAATGTTAGGATTTTTGAAAGGGATCCGCGCACTCCGGGAGCGGCACCAGTTGAGTCAAACCGTCCTGGCTTCGGTGTTGAACACGAGCCGCTCATAAAAACCTATTCAAACCTAACCGAATCTGAACAAGTCTATTCACGCCGTCAACGCCAGTGCCGGACCTTTCGATCCGGTCTTATCTGGCTCCTGCGTGCGTTTAAGGTCCGGCTTGAGCGCATCCAGACCGTACTGATTTAAGTTCAAGGCCGCGTTCAGGTCGCGATCCATGACATGGCCGCAGTCGCAGCTCATGATGCGTTGCGACAACGGCAGGTCGTGGATCTGACCGCAGGCGTGACAGGTCTTGGAGGATGGAAACCATCGATCCGCGATCACCACGGTCACGCCGCGCCACTGGGCCTTGTACTCGATCTGCCGCCGCAGCTCGCCAAAGCCCGCATCGGACACGGCGCGGGCGAGCTTGCGGTTCTTGGTCATCCCGGAGACATTCAGGTCTTCGATGGTGATGACCTGGTAGGTGCGCGTCAGCATGTCAGACAGTTCGTGGAGCACGGCCTGACGTTGGTTGCCGATGCGGGCGTGGAGCTTGGCAACCTTGAGCTTGGCTTTCGCTCGGCGGCGGCTCCCTTTCGCCTTGCGCGACAGGTTCCGTTGTCGACGCTTCAACTGCTTGAGGTTCTTCTTGAGGCGCGGGTTCGCCGGAATCGCCTCGCCGGTACTGAGCACGGCCAGATCCTTGATGCCAAAGTCCACGCCGACGGACGGCCGATCCGGCGCGTGCGGGTTGTAGTCTTGTGTTTCGACGAGGATCGAGACGAAGAAGCGACCGGCTCGCTTGCTGATGGTCGCTTGCTTGGTCTGGCCGGCGAACCGCAACCGCTGGCGCAGGGCGATTCGGGTCTTGAGCCGCTCGATGCGCAGGGTTCGCCCGTCCACAGCAAACTTGGACGGCTCGCGCAAGGCGAAGGAATCGTTCACATCCTTCTTTTTGAAGCGGGGATAGCCGGGCTTCTTGGAGCCGTTTTTGACGCGCCGGAAGAAGCCTTTGAAGGCGGTATCCAGATCGTCGATGGCGTTGCGGGTGACGCGACTGGAGACCTCGCTATACCAGGGGAACTGAACGCGCAAGACCGTCATAGAGTGCTGATATGCCGCCGCCTTCGACCACGTCACGCCGGGCTGACTGAAATGGTCCAACAACTGGTTGTAACAGTGCCGTCGCGCCCCGCAGGCGCGATTGAGATCATCGGCCTGTTCGAGCGTGGGGCGCAGTTCGATTTTGTTCGCGATCAGCATGACGCGGAATTTACACCAGTCGCGCGAGGTGACACACGAAATGGATCACGGCAATCTCTGCAATTTGTAGATAAATGTAAAGCTTTGATTAGATATTTAACGAACTGCTAAAGCCCTCTCAAACGGCACGGACGCCGATGCATGGGTTGAACGCTTGATCGAACCGCCGCGTCTCCTCGGAAACGCGGCGGTTTTTGGTGCGCCGAATGGGACGCGATGCGTACCCGACAACGCTCGGCGCTCCTAATCCCTCGGGTACGGAACCCCACAGCCCTTCCCAACCCGCTCCCGACTCCTTGGGGCGGGGGTTTTCTCTTGTCCGGGCTGGGATGGGGATGTTAATGCGCACCAAAAATGATACGATGCGGGCATGTCAGACCCCATACTAACCGTCCGCTTCTTCGCGACCGAAAGCGGCAACGAGCCGGTGCGCGATTGGCTTAAGGCTTTGCCCGCCAATGAACGCCGCTTGATTGGCGAAGATATCAAGACGGTGCAATTTGGGTGGCCGCTCGGAATGCCGCTGGTGCGTAAGCTCGCCCAGCGGCTCTGGGAAGTTCGCATTGCGATGCCTGGTCGCATCGCACGGGTTATGTTTACAGTGGTCGAGCATGAAATCGTTTTATTACACGGATTCTTCAAGCAATCGCAGCAAACCCCGCTTGACGATCTGGCTCTTGCCAAACGGCGTCTTCAACAACTCCGGAGCTTTCGATGAACCCGCATATTGGTAGCGACTTCGATGATTTTCTTGCGGATGAAGCCATCCTGAGTGAAACCGCGGCGGTGGCGGTCAAGCGCATCATCGCGTGGCAGATTGCCCGAGAAATGAAGTCTCAGCACCTGACCAAGACCGCCTTGGCAGAGAAAATGCGGACCAGTCGAGCGGCGCTGAATCGTTTACTGGATGAAACCGATACCAGTTTGACGCTCACCACCTTGAGCAGTGCCGCGAAGGCGCTTGGACAGCAGTTGCGGATTGAACTCACACCTCTGTAGCCAGCGTAGATGGGTAGAACGGCCACGGTATCACATTGATGATTGGCACGAACGCCGCTTGGCCGTGAAACCCATCGCACCCCGCTCCAACGCTGGATCGAA
This sequence comes from uncultured Thiocystis sp., assembly GCF_903866365.1. Classification (GTDB taxonomy): domain Bacteria; phylum Pseudomonadota; class Gammaproteobacteria; order Chromatiales; family Chromatiaceae; genus Chromatium. Next base: position 3,444 of record NZ_CAIPNF010000243.1, on the reverse strand, counting down.
ACGCCCTCGCGAAACCTGGGGCGTTTTGCGTTGTGTGCGGATCGGGAAGGTTGCGCGTGGGTTCGGTGGGTTTCGCTTCGCTCTACCCACCCTACGGATCGACGGATCGACGGGATTGATGGATCAATCGTCTTCGTCGGGGGAGCGTGAAGCGAGGTAGCGCCGAATGGTCCGCGATGCGTACCCTACAACTTGCAGGGCATACGGCTTTGCCGTAGCATTTCTCGGGTGTTCACCCTGATCGAATCCCCCGTTTTTTCTGCGCGTTGGCCGGACTATCTTTCGGAAGACGAGCGTGGCAGGTTCGCCGCGTGGCTTGCGCACAACCCCGAAGCAGGAGATGTCGTCCCTGGGTCGGGTGGCGTTCGCAAGGTACGCTGGTCCCGAGACGGCTAGGGTAAACGAGGCGGCGTGAGAGTCATCTACTACAATCAACTCGACGCAAGCTTGATCTGGCTTCTGACGATCGACGCCAAATCCCGGCAAGATAACGCGCCCGCGCATATCCTCAGATCACTGAAGGAGGAACTTGTCAATGGCTCTTAGTGAAAAAGAATTGATCGAACGTGACTTGGGTCGCGATGTTTGGCAAGAAGCATTAGACGCCGTGAGGAGCATTAAAGCCGGAAAGGTTGGTGCGATTCATGCCGTCGAGCTTTCGCCCGTGGTGGAGGCACGAAACAAGACTGGTCTGTCTCAACCAAAGTTTGCGGAGCTTCTCGGCGTCTCGGTTAGAACCCTTCAAGATTGGGAGCAAGGTCGAAGACAACCCAGTCGAGCGGCAGCATCATTGATTCGGATTGCAAGACAGCGGCCCGATGTACTTCGCGAGGTTTTCGGTTAGCGAGGTAGGGTGGGTAGAGCGATAGCGAAAACCCACCGCTGATGGGTAGAACGGCCACGCTCTGACGTTAAATGATTGGTTCGGATGCCGATTGGCCGTGAAACCCATCGACCACCGCTCTACCGCTTGATCGAAACGTCCTCGCCAAATGGGCGTTTTTCTGCACGGATCTGCAACCTTGGCGCGGGGATTGGTGGGTTTCGCTCTCGCTTTACACCCTCTGCGTGGACATGGAGCCGTTCGCGACGCTCCAGTATCGCGTCACCGACGCACCGCCAGACCGTTGCAACCACCTTCCCGCAGACGGCGTGAACGAGCTAAAAAATGACCCTATCCATCATCCTCCCCGCTAAAAACGAGTCCGCCAGTCTGGGCGATCTGCTCTCGCGCATCCGCCAGCAATTGCCTACTGCCGAATTGATTCTGGTCGATGACGGTTCGACCGACGCGACGCCTGACATCGCCCGCGCGCAGGGTGTCCGCGTGATCGCCCACCCCTATACAGCCAGGGCAATGGCGCCGCCGTCAAGGCTGGCGCGCGCGCCGCGACGGGTGAGGTGCTGGTGTTCATGGACGCCGACGGTCAGCATGATCCCGCCGACATCCCGCGTCTGCTGGCCAAACTGGAGACGGGTTACGAGATGGCTGCGGGCGCGCGTGGTCAGGGCTCTCAAGCCAGCCTGGGGCGCGGTCTGGCCAATGCCGTTTACAACCGCTTTGCCTCGCTGATGACCGGTCACCGGATTGACGACCTGACGTCTGGCTTCCGGGCGGTGCGTGCCGAACCGTTTCGACGTTTCCTCTATTATCTGCTGCCCAACGGTTTCTCGTATCCCACGACCATTACCATGGCTTTTTTTCGCTCCGGCTATCCGGTCGGCTACGTGCCCATCACCGCCGGCCAGCGCAGGGCGGAAAGCCAGAGCCATCTCCGACCCTTGCGCGATGGCGTGCGTTTTTTGCTGATCATGTTCAAGGTGGTGACTCTGTATTCGCCGTTGAAACTCTTTTTCCCGGTCAGCGCGGCTTTTTTGTTCACCGGAGCTGGGTATTATCTCTATACCTATTTGAGCATGGGCCGTTTCACCAACATGAGTGCCTTGCTCCTCACGGCGGCGATCATCGTGTTTATGATGGGGTTGATCTCGGAGCAGATTACGGCGCTGAACTATCGTGAAGGGGATCGATAATGGCGTCCGCTGTCTCCTTTCGGCTTGGTGTCGGAGCAGATCGCGCCGTTGATGTATAAAGACAGCGCCACGGTTCCGGCTGAGACGCAGCGTCACGAGGAAAAAGAGGAGATGACCGCCATGACCAACCTTGCCCGCCACCTGAAACTGACCGTCGATGATTATTTGACCGCCGAAGACGGTGCCGACAGCCGTCACGAATATATTGACGGCGAGTTGTATGCCATGACCGGGGCGAGCGACCGGCACGGCCTCATCACGCTCAATATCGCCAGCGCGCTGCGCCCGCTCCTGCGCGGCACGCCCTGCCAGCTCTTCGCCAACGACATGAAGGTGCGGCTGCACATCCAGAATCAGGACATCTTTTATTACCCCGATCTGCTCCTGAGCTGCGATCAGAACGATCGCGCGACCTACTATCGCACGCACCCCTGTCTGCTCGTCGAGGTGCTGTCCGGCTCCACCGCGCGCATCGACCGGCGCGAAAAATTCTGGGCCTATCAGACCATTCCGAGTTTGCAAGAATACCTGCTGATCTCGCAGACCGCCCGCGAGGTGGAGGTTTACCGCCGCGCACGGGACTGGGCACAGGAAATCGTGACCGAAGGCAGCATTCGGCTCGATTGCCTGGATGTCGAGTTGGGGCTGGAGGCGATTTATGAGGATGTGCCACTCGGATGAGACCTCACGTCCATGCGTCCGATGCGCTGGCCGAGGCGGTGAATCGCATCGTCCAGGCCGTTCAGCCGGAGCAAATTCTGCTGTTTGGATCGCACGTTTGGGGACAACCGAACGCGGATAGCGACATCGATTTGTTGGTTGTGCTCAGCGCCTCCAGTCAGCCAGGTTATCGCCGGGCGCGTGAGGTTTATCGCAGTCTACGCGGCATCCGTCTACCCCTTGAAGTCATTGTACGGACCCGTGACGAGATGACGCGCGCGGCACGGGTTCCAACCTCGCTGGAGCGCCAGGCTTTGGAGCGAGGTCGGTTGCTTTATGGATGAGAACAAAGCTCGGCTTATCCAGCAATGGCTGACCAAGGCGCGCCATAATCTGCGCTCGGCACGCCGTCTTCAGACCGATACACCGCCACTCCTTGACACGGCGGCTTATCATTGTCAGCAAGCGGCGGAGAAAGCGTTAAAGGAGGCTTATCTTGCGCTCTATGACGTTCCCTTCCGAAAGACTCATTTGCTGGTTCCGTTGCTCGTGGACTGTGAGCAGTTGGATCCAGCGTTTAGCGTACTTGCCGAGGCGACTGAGGTCTTGACCCATCCCATTACACACAACTTCCCGTGTTCGGGTAAAATCCGGTTTTGGCACTGTTGTTCGATGGGGTCTGTATGGGCTGGGCAGAAGAAGAATTTCGCGGGATCGATCTGGGCGACGCGCGCCGCGACCGACGGGCGG